>JAJCXQ010000418.1 GCA_029263355.1 Acidobacteriota bacterium
CAGGAGCTCAGCCTGAGAGAGGACAAAACTTCGCGCCGTACGCGCCGACTCCTTCATCACGTCACCGAGCTGGCCGGTGAGGATCAGTTGATCGGCCCCCGACAGCCGCACCGCCTCGACGTAGAGCACCTCGCCGCCGGCTTCGGTCCAGGCCAGGCCAGGGGTCACGCCGGGGGGCAACTCGGTGCGCATCGTTTCGGCGGAGAACCGCGCTGGGCCAAGCATCGTCTCGAGATCCGAGGGGTCGATCGTCACCGCATCGCAAGCACCTTCGGCGCAACGCAACGCAACTTTGCGCGCCAGCCGACCGATCGTACGTTCGAGCTCCCGGACCCCCGCTTCACGGGTGTAACTTCGGATCAGCAGAGCCAGGGTGGCAGCCGGTACGATCAGCTGATCGTCACCCAAACCCGTCTCCCGAAGCCTTCGAGGCAATAAATACCGGCGAGCGATCTCCATTTTCTCCTCATCGCTGTAGCCTGACAGCCGTACGATCTCCATACGATCGAGCAACGGCCGAGGCAGGGTATCCAGGCCGTTGGCGGTGGCGATGAAAAAAACCTTGGAAAGATCGAACGGCAGATTCAGATAGTTGTCGCGAAACGAGTGGTTCTGAGCCGGGTCGAGAATCTCCAACAGCGCCCCGGTGGGATCACCGCGATGATCGCGGCCCACATTGTCCACCTCGTCGAGCATCAACAGCGGATTCTTGACCTCAGCACGCCGGATCGCCTGCAAAACTCGCCCTGGCATCGCACCGACGTAGGTCCGCCGATGACCACGAAGCTCCGACTCGTCGTGCAACCCACCTAGGCTGAGACGCTCGAAGCGACGCTCCAAGGCGCGCGCGATCGACGAGCCGAGAGACGTCTTGCCAACCCCAGGGGGGCCGACAAAACACAGAATCGGCGCCTTGGCCTCTGGATTGAGCTTGAGCACCGCCAGCTGTTCGAGAATGCGCTCCTTGATCGTCTCGAGGCCAAAATGGTCGGCGTTGAGAACCTCCCGGGCATGGGCAAGATCCAGATTGTCCTCGGTCTCTTGTGACCAAGGCAGCTCGAGGATCAGCTCGAGATAGTTGAGCGCAATGTTGAAATCCGGCGCCGAAGGCGGCAGGTGCGACATCCTGGCAAGGGATCGATTCGCCTCCTCCCGCACCGTCTCGGGCAGCTCGGCCTGCTCGAATCGAGCACGCAAACCATCAACCTCAGAGCCGTCACCGTCGGCCTCCCCGAGCTCCTCACGGATCGCTTGCATCTGCTGACGCAGCAGATAATGGCGCTGCTCACGATTGATCTCCGTCGTTGCCTCGCTAGCGATCTGCTTCTTGAGATCCAGCACCTGCAACTCATGCCGCAAATAGCGTGTCAGCATGCGCATCGCTTCAGCCTGGGAGTCGAGTCCAATCAGGATCTGGGCTTTCTCCGGCGTCAGATGAAGCATCGAGCCCAGCAGATAGACGAGATGCATCGGACCGTCGAGATGGGCCACCACCTCCTGCATGTCGACCTCCGGCATCGCCTGAACCGTCTGCTGGATACGGCCGGCGAGCTCCAACAGCTCACGCTGTAGGGCCTCCGCTTCGGTGGCATCGCCAGCCACGGTGGGTTTGAGCTCGACCGTCGCCTCGAGGAACGGCTTCTGCCGCTCGATCTCACCGAGTGTGATCCGCTTCAAGCCCTGGATGACAAGCTGGACTCCGCGCTCGGAACGCGACGCTTGCGTCACCACTGCCTGGGTGCCGACCGGGTAGAGGTGCTCGCGGCCCGGCTCTTCCATGCCAGCGTCGTGCTGTGCGAAGACCGCGATCAACTGTCCCTCGCTCTCGAGTGCTGCCTGCACCGCCGCCACTGAGGCCCGACGCTCGATCACGACCTGCATCGTCACATAAGGAAACAACACCGCATTGCGCACTGGCAGAACCGGCAGAACCGACGCCAGCGAGACTTGTTCTTGCGTCATAGGGGCTCATCAGAAGTTAGAAATGGATGGCGACTCTAGCATGGGCCCCCAGCGTCCCAGCCTAGCCGCTTGTGGGATCGATCCGGTTGGGGTGCGGATCGGGTGCCACCCGAATCGTACTCGTTTAGATTCAACACTTTATCGTCCCAGGAAAAACGCCCCGAACCTGCCGCAACGTCATCTCTTCCAACTTCTTTCATTTTTCCCACCAGATCGGAGGCCTGCTTTGCGTCTTATGTAGGGTATGGGAAGACCACACCGTCACGTTTACCCCGGTGGTACACGATTCGAAATCACCACCCGCTGTATTCACGGCCGGTACCTGTTGCCGGCAACCAACCACTACCGAAGTATCGCGATCGGCATCATGGCCAGAGCCAAGGAGCTCTATCCCGTCGAGCTCTATGCCTTTGGCGGGCTCAGGAATCACATCCATTGGTTGTTGGGCGCCTCTGATGTCGATGTGCTCGCCAACTATGTCGGCTACGTCAAGAGCAACCTCGCCCGCGAGGCGGGCCGCATTGTCGACTGGCGAGAGAAGTTCTGGGGTCGACGATACCGTGCTATCGAAATCAGCGACGAAGAAGAGGCCTGGATCACCCGGCTCAGATACGTCCTCAGCCACGGTCCAAAGGAGAATCTCGTCTTGCGCTGTCGAGATTGGCCTGGGCTGCAGTGCATCGACGCTTTGGTCGAAGGAAAACCTCTGGAAGGCTTCTGGCAGGACCGCTCCTTGGAATACGAGGCCAACCGCCGCGGTAAGGAGGTCAAAGCCGATACATTTGTACATCCTTACACGCTCGAGCTCGATCCCTTGCCCTGCTGGCGACACTTATCGCGCGAAGAAAGGCAACACAGAATCGCTAGCATCGTCGAAGAGATCGACGCGGAGTCGGCCCGGCGCGTTGTGCTCGGTGGCACTACACCGCTAGGTGCTGCCGAGATCCGCCGGCAGCATCCGCATGACCGTCCTGCCCGCTCCAAGCGGTCACCTGCCCCGGCAGTGCATGCCGCGTCGAAGGTAGTACGCGAGCAGTTGAAAACAGCGTATCGATTGTTCGTCGAGGCTTACCGTGAAGCTGCTTCCCGCCTGCGAGCAGGGGACTATGATGTCGAGTTTCCACCCGGCTGCTTCCCACCTCCACGACCATTCGTATCAAGTGATGCTGGGTCGCCTTGCTGCCGAGCAGGCCCACAGCGTGCCCCCGGATAGCTGTCCGTGTTGCAGCCACAGCTATCGGCCAGAACCTACTTTCCGCTAACCACTTGTAGCCTCACTCGTCGAGGTTGACGTAGAGGTGTGGGCTCAGTGTGTCCAACCGAGCAGACGAGTCCACTTGTATGCCTCTGTACGAGAACCTAGCTTCCATCTATCTGTCTAGAAGTACGGAAACAGCCCTTCATGGCCCTGGGTTCTCATCAGAATAGGTAGAGGAACCTACCCGGAGACAATCCCACTGCTCCACAACCCCCACTGCCTCCACTGTTACCGAGTCGGGTGGCACCTTTAAAGCACCTTGGAACCTTTAAAGCACCTTTAAAGCACGCACCTTTAAAGCACGCACCCTCACGTCCACCATCACATCCACCCCGAGCTACTCGACATAAAGTGCACGCAAGATCTCGTTGCACTCATTGAGGTGGTAGGCCTCGTGCCAGGCGAGGGCGTCGAGGTGCTCGCGGTAGGTCATGCCGGTGGCTTCCCTCTGCGGTGGGATCGTACCCAACAACGGCTCGTTCCACTGTTGGGCCAGTGTTAGCAGTCCGGCCCGCGAGATCTCGAGGGCTTGCCGGATCCCAGCCAGAGGTGGCGCGGCGACGGTCCTCGGCCGACCATGCTGATAGCGATTCCACCGCGTCTGACGCGCGGTCACGCCAAATGACGCGTCTTCGTTGGCGGCAATATGCATCAAATGCCAGCCGATGTGGTCGCCACGACCCGCGAGTTGGGCGTGTAAGAGTTTCGCTTCCTCGGCGGCGTAGGCGGACTTGTCCTCCTTTGCTTCGTGGCGGGCGAGAGCCTCTAAGTAGGCGACGAAAACCATCGTGCGTTGACGGTTGGCCGTCAGCCGTTGCATGAGAACCGACAAATCGATCATGGTGAACCTCCGATGTGAGAGCTGAAAGGTGCTCACAGCCCGGCGACGCGGGCCAGTAGCGCGCGCACCCGATCGACGTCGGCGTCCGGCCGACTTTCGAGTAAACGAGCGACAAGGGCGGTGACCTGGGGAGCGGCGAAGCTGGAACCGGTAACGTTGCTGATCTGTCCCTGTAGCCCGCGGGCGCGACAACTCCCCCGAGCCACACACTCGACGGCGTCGCCAGGGCGGTATTCGAAAGGCTGATCCACGGCACCCGCCTGGACGCCAATCACGCTGTCGAACACCGCGGGATAACTGGCGCCACTTTGTACGTTGACCGCCGAGACCACGATCACACCACGCCGACGAGCTTGTTCGCACGCTTTGTAGAGCGGACGCAGCGCACTCTCGAGGTGGGTGCCGAGGCTGAGGTTGATGACTCGCAAGCGTTGACTGACCGCCCACCGCAAAGCTTCGACCAACACCTCGACCGAGGTCTCGAGACGACGATGGAACACTCTGACGGGATGGATCACAACCCCGGGAGCTGAACGCAAAATGAGGTCACAGCAGGCGGTACCGTGACCGATGCGATCGGTGTCGTCCAGCGAACGGGAGACCGCGAAGCCGCGGCTCGCCACCAGCCCAACCCCGGGACGGATGCGCGGTTCATTCCACTCCGGGTCACGTCCACTGTCGATTACTCCGACCGTCACGCCGCGGCCGGTCGCGATGGCGAAGTCGGCATCCGTCCAGGCGTCAGTCGCCAAGCCGCTGTTGGCCGTGAGGGTGGTCAACTCGCTCATGCTGCTCCTCCCCTGTGGAAGAGATGACGCACCAGCAGATCAACCGCCCGCGCCGAGCGGGTTACAACCCGCGCCTCGACCGACATGCCGCGCTTGAATCTTGCGAGATGATCGCTGCCTATCCGGTCGCTGTCGAGGTCTGCTAAGACTCGATAGTAGGATTGCGCTTCGGGCCGATCGCGTATCGGATCCGAACCGATGAAGGTGACCTTGCCGGGAAAAATCAGATTCTGCCAGCTCTCGAGGGAGGCGACGGCGGGCACCACGATCTTGACCGGATCACCGATCCGGATAAGGTGGATGTCGCGCTCGATCACCAGCAGCTCCGCCTGCCAGCGATCCAATGCCGCCACTTCGAACAACAGCTCACCGGCTCCGACCTGTGATCCCACCAGATCGTCGAGCTCTTCGGTCAGCACGACGCCGTTGCCGACGCCGACCACGACACGACGAGACAACTCGTCTTCGGTGGCGCGGATCTGCTGATCGAGGATCTCGAGCTCGCCGCGGCTCGCTTCGCGACGGTGACGTTTGACCGACGCTTCGAGCCTGAGCTTCTCCAGACTCGAAGCAAGGTCGAAACTGTCGAGCCGCGCCAGCACCTGCCCAGGATGCACCCGCTCACCGGTGGTCACAGGCATGGCTTCGACCACACCGGCGACCGGACTGCGCACCGGCCAGACCGTTTGCAACTCGAGGGCGCCCGCGGCGTCGATCCCAACGTCGAGCGTCACACTGAAGAGCGCAACCAGGGCAGAGCCCCCGAGCAACACCAAGCAGACCATGGTGACGCTCACCGCCCAGCGCGCCAACTTGCTGCCGAGGCTAGGTCCGTCGTCGATCTCGGGTAGACGCAGATCCGCTTTCATCCGCCACCCCTTTGGATGATGCGCAGAGGCGACGACGCTGGCACACTCGACGCTCGATGCATCCGCTGGTAGGTCGGACACGACTCGAGCAGCTCACGATGCGGACCGAAACCTACCAGCCGTCCCGCTTCCATCACCGCGATCCGATCGGCCAACGCCGCTGCCGCCAAACGATGGGTGACAAAGACAATCGTCTGCCGCTGGCAATGGGCGAAGACGTCGCGCAGGATGCGCGTCTCGGTTTCGACATCAACATTGGCGGTGGCTTCGTCCAACAACAGAATTGGGTTGTCACAGAGCAGCGCCCGCGCGATCGCCAACCGTTGCTGCTGGCCAGCAGACAAGCTGGCGCCACTTTCTGCTACCGCCGTCAGATACCCCTCCGGAAGCGCGGCGACCACCTCTTCCAGGCCACACATCCGAGCCATGGCGTCGACCCGTTCCGGCGTCGGCGACGCGGCACCCTGTGGTGCGCCCAGGACGAGATTGTCCCACAACGATCCCTTGATCAAACCAACGTCCTGCCAGACGACGGCGATCTGGCGCCGGAGCTCGGAGAGCGGCACGTCACAAAGCGGCACGCCGTCGACCCGAACGGTGCCGCTATCGGGCTCTTCCAACGCCGAGAACAGGCGCAGCAAGGTGGTCTTGCCGGAGCCACTGGGTCCCACCAGGGCGATCACTGAGCCAGCGTCGAATGACAGATCGAGCTGGCGCAACACGGGCTGATTCGGGCGATAGCTGAAAGAAACGTTGTCGAGGCAGAACTCACCGGTCAGCTGATGGGCGTTCGGCGGCGGCGTCTGATAAGCCAAAACCGGATCTTGCTCCACCGGACTGTCCAAGTACTCGAACATGCGGCTGAGGTGGATAGCGGACTGCTGGAGATCGGAGAACAACTGAACCAACGCGAACATCGGCTGGTAAAATAGACTGATGTAAAACGTGAAAGCAATGAAGTCTCCAAGGGTCATCTGGTTGGCCAGGATCAACGTCCAGCCGAGCCAGCTGAGCGCTGCAGTGTTCAGGGCCTTCAGGCCCTCGGTCAAGCCGCCCAGGGTGTGGGACAGGCCTCCCGCTTTGAGCCACGTGCCGGTCGCCAACTTCACCCGCTCGCGGGCTGCGCGGTAGACCCGGTGCTCGAGCCCCATTCCCTTGAAGGTGCGGATATGGCTTAAGACTTCGACTTGATAAGCGTCGAGTTCGGCATAAGCTTCCGAGCTGCGCCGCCAATAGCGGCGCTGAAACCGCGCCGCCATCACGGTGATACCAATCACCAAGGGTGACGAGCCCAAAGCTAGGAGGGCCAGCCGCCAGTCGAGAATAAGCAGTAAGGGTGGAACCAGAACGATGTAAACACCATGGATAAAAACCGCTTCGAAGACCCGCGAAATCGAGCTGATGCCATTGGTGACATCCTGGAAACGGCTCTGGATCTCACCGATCTGATGCTCTTCGAAAAAACGCATGCGTAGATGCTGTAAGTGATTGAAAAACATCAGCCGAGTGGTATTGGCGAGGCGGGCGTGGATGTACAGACTAAAGAACCCGCGGATCGCCCCGAGACCGCTCGACGCCAGATGCAGCACCAGCAGGCCACCGACTAGTAGATGCATCAATGTCACGTTCTGCGACGGATAAACCTCGTCGATCAACAACTTGGTGACATAGGGGATGGCCACCCCCACAAGGCCGGTAGCCAACCCCAAGACCATGCTCTTGATCAACGGGACCCAATAAGGCCGGATGAGCTGCACCAAGCGGCTGAAATACTTCGCCGCCTGGCGTAAACTAGGGGTGCCGTCGCTGCTCATCGTAGGATCGCGTCGGTGCGGTTCACTGAAACCGGAAGGTTCACAGGTCCCGAAACGAAACAGGTCCCGAGTCGGAACAGGGCAGGAGCAAAGCTAAGCAAAAGACAATTCGAGGAGAGACACGTCGATCGCGAAACTAGCTACTCAGTAAAGGATGCGACTTACGGAGGGCAGGTGCCGCCGAGAGTCTCAACACACTCCCGGACCGGGCAACTGCAAGTGGTGAAGGGCTGACCGCACGACTCCGCGCAGGTGGCTCCACAGGTGTAGGCACAAGTGATGCCAGGACACGAGTAGTATCCGAACACTGTACCGGCTTCTTCGTCGGCGCCAGCTGGCGTCGTCTCGAATGATTCGACCTCGAGGGCATCGAGGTCCAATGTGATCTTCTTCATAGAGGATCTCCTTTTCTAGTCCAAGGCGTTTGGGTAGTCGGCGTGTTCTCTCCTCGAAACTCAATAGGTCAAGAATGTGACAGGTCTTGAAACGCGACAGGTCTCGAAACGCGATAGGTCTCGAAACGCGATAGGTCTCGAAACGCGATAGGTCATTGAAGTCATCCCACCGCTCG
>JAJCXQ010000419.1 GCA_029263355.1 Acidobacteriota bacterium
CATCCGATCGAGAGTGTCGAGCCCGGCGCGGTGAGCATTCCCTACGGCCGGCCGATGGTCAATCAAGCCTTCCACGTACTCAACCAACGTCTCGAGGACTGCCCCGACTGGGTCACCGGCGAGCTCTTCATCGAGGGCATCGGTGTTGCCAAGGGCTATTGGCGCGATGAAGAGAAGAGCCGCGCCAGCTTCTTCGAGCACCCGCGAACCGGTCGACGGATCTACCGCACCGGTGATCTCGGGCGCTATCTCAGCGACGGCACGATCGAAATTCTGGGCCGCGACGACTTGCAGGTCAAAATCCAGGGCTACCGGATCGAGCTGCCCGAGATCGAAGCGGCCCTCGACCTGCACCCGGACGTACGGACTTCCGCGGTAGTGGCGGTCGGCGAGTTGCGCGGCAACAAACGGCTGGTCGGGTGGGTGGTCTCGGAGCGGGAAGATGCCGGTCTGCTGACTGAACTTCACGACTTTCTCGGTTCGAAAGTGCCCGACTACATGGTGCCGGCGAGCTTGCTTCGCATCGTCGAGTTGCCGCTCAATGCCAACGGCAAGGTCGATCGTGGTGTTTTGGCGACCTCGGGAACTGCCGCCAAAGACGATGCACCCACTTTTGTGGCGCCGCGGGACGAGCTCGAGCTGTCTCTCGCCGAGCTGTGGCAAGACCTCCTGGAGCAGCCGTCGATTGGAGTTCAGGATAACTTTTTCGACCGCGGTGGGCATTCCCTCCTCGCGGTTCGATTGATGACTCAGATCCGCCAGCGATTCGGTCGCGATTTGCCTTTGGCCACCCTCTTCGACGCCTCGACGATCGAATCCTTGGCACAGCTGCTGCGCCGCGAAGGCGCCCTGCCGCCGCGCTCGCCTTTGGTCGGCATTCAGCCCATGGGCGAGCCCGCAATGTCGCCGTTCTTCTGCGTCCATCCGGTGGGCGGCAGTGTCCTCTGCTACGTCGACCTCGCTCGGCATCTCGGTATCGAACGACCCTTCCTCGGCCTCCAGGTGCCCGACCCCGAGGCGGCTGGCGGCGATGGCGCCAGTATCGAAGAGATGGCCGCGGAGTACCTGAGTGCTGTCCGTGAGCGCCAACCGAGCGGCCCATATCACCTCGGCGGGTGGTCGATGGGAGGTGTGATCGCCTACGAGATGGCCCATCAACTGACTGGCCAAGGCGAGGCAATCGCGACGCTGATTCTGCTCGACGCCGCACGACAGCACGGCGATCCGGAACAGGTTGACGATGCCCTCCTCGCCTCTTGGTTCGTGCGCGATCTCGGCGGGCTCTCGGGACGCGACCTCGACCTACCGCCGGATCGATTGCGGCCGCTGAGCGCCGAGCAACAACTTGCAGCAGTCCTCGAGAGAGCCCGCAGTATCGAGGCGCTACACGATGTAGCCGAGGAACAGATCGCTCAGCTGTTGGCTGTCTTTCGGCGCAATTTCCGCGCCTTGTTGCGCTACCGAGCGCCCGTTTATGCCGGCTCTCTGACCATCCTCAAGGCAGCCGCCAACGACAACGCGGAAACTCTCGGTTGGTCCGACGTTACCCGCGATATCGAGACGCAAGAGGTGCCTGGGAACCATTACACGATGATGCAGTCGCCGCATGTCGAAGTTTTGGCAGGATGCCTCCGTAACGCTCTCGGCGGACGGGCCGATTGCCAGCGAACCAGCTGAACCGGTGCATACACCGAAACCCATCTCTTCACGCCGATGGTGTTGTGCCGGGAGCACTGCCGCTGGGAGCACTGCCGCCGGGAGCACTGCCGCCGGGCGCAACGCCGTCCGGCGATTGTGGATAGGCTTGTTTGGCGTGCTCGAGCGCCCAGGGGAAGACATAGCTCCGCAGGTGGACCGGTTCCAGCAGACGGGCCGCGAGCGAACGCCAGCCGACCCGACGTGCCAGCCACCAGCAGAGGTTGACCGCTGTTCTCACCACCGAGTCGAAATGTCGACTGGGCACCGGCGGCAGCCGGCCACGCCGCAGCCAGGCGCCGCGGTTGCGGCTCAAATATCCGAGATAGTCGGACAGCGACGAAGGACTCAGAAAGTCGTGGAAATGCATCAGCACCGCCACCGCGCGTTTGCTTTGCCCGAACAGCTCCCGCGGCACTCCAGCTTCCTCAGCGATACGCCGACAGATCGGCCGGCTGTAGTTGCCTGGAACATCCCAGGGTCGCATTTCCGACGAGGTACTGATGGCATGGATTCGGCGCAGCTCTCGAGCGCCCCAGAATGTCGGCGGGCAGTGCAGGAAACCGGCCCGCAGCCGGAACTCGGTGAGCGACAATCCATGTTCTCCCCAGGTCAAATTGGGGCCGGGATCACGTGGCGTCTTACTCCACACCTGATCACCGAAATAGCCACTGAGCAGGACGCTGCCTGCCAGATGCTCCTCAGCCGAGCGCAGGTAGACTTCTTCGCCGCAAGCATTGGCGGCGATGAACTCAGCTTCGGGCTGACTCTCGGCCCGCCACCCATCGCCCGCTACTTGGAGAACCTCGACGCCGAGGTAGGGAGCGATAGGAATGCCGCTGTCATCGCTGCCGTCGCGAGCCCGCTCGACACACAGCGCGTGGCGGCAGCCATGCCGGCTGGCGAGGGCGGTGACCGTCACCGAATCGTAGCCCGAGGACAGCGCCCCCAGCAGTCGATAGGTCCGCTGCCGGCGGGCGTCGCGGGCGTTCTCCGCCAGTTGGGCGAGGGACCTGTCGAGGAAACCACGATAGTCGTCGAACGATTCGAGGTCGGCACAGCTGGCCGGTTTGGCGACCTCGGTGAAGCGCCGACCGTCCCACACCAGGTTGTCGAAGAAGCGGAACTCGACCTTCCCGGCCGAAGTGACGAGAACGCGGCGGTATTTGTCGAGGCCCTCGGCGATGCTTCGCAGATCGCGGAAGTATCGCGGGTAGGAAGGGTCAACCGAGCCGCCGACGGCGGCGAGGAGGCAAACGAGGGAATTCGAGATCCAGGTGCTGTGAGCGGAGCGCAGAAACTGCAACCGATCGACCGTCGATCCCGAGGATACGAACACGAGTTGGCCTTGCCGCAGTCGGCCACCACTGCCGGCGACGATGTCGGTACGGTCGAAGTCTCCGCCTGCGAACTCTCCGGCCCACACCGCCTCGCAAAACCAATCGTCGCGAGTCTCTACATGGGCGCCGTGATACACCCGCGCCGCTTGACTGCCATCGTCGAGACGAACCAACCAGGAGAGGGCCGGCCAATCCGGTACCGACTGGTATTGCAACAGATTTATCACTTCGACTCTCCCGGTTCTCGGACGGCCGCGTGGCGTCGGAAACATATCAAACACGCTATTCAGACCCAACTGCCCGATCGTCGAATGGGACAAGAAAGGACAGGGACTTGAACGTCATGACGACCGAAGATCCGACCGAAACACTCGCCGAGCACCTGATCGGTTTCGCTGATGAGAACTGGGCCTTCTGGCGCAGCGCCGTCGTTCGCGGCGCTGGATTTCCCGCCGACCTGGTGACCCAGCTGGGATTCCCCGAGTGCGCCGCCGCAGCCGAAGGAGTGCTGGTGGCCGAAGCGGCAAACGAATCGAGTCACGAGACGGCGCTCCAGGCGGTGAACCAGGCGCTGGACGAGCTCAAGGCGAGCGGCGGCTGGGAAGACAAAGACCGTCGTAAGCCGCTACTCGACCTGAGACGGTCTTTGCTCGCCAACAAACTCCCGAAAGCGGCGGCAGAAGTGATCGGGGAAGAGGCGGTTGCGGCGATCGGAGCGGCCGCTGGCCAACTCGCCGCAGCTCAGGGCGCCTTCGACAGCGCCTACGCGGCGGCGGTCGTTCGCCAGTCCCAGGCGATCTATGAGATCGCGTCGATGCCGCGATTTCGCGAAGCGTTGCTGTGGCAAAACCGAGGTGCTTTTCATTCCGCGCTCGAGAAGATCGTGCAGAAGCCGCCCGCGGCGAAGCGCGATTCGCGCCGTCGACAGCACGAGGAGCTGGTAGCTAACTACCTCCAGCGCTATACGACCAAGAACGACACGATCGGCTTTTTCGGTCCCGCCTGCCTCGCTCGCTTCGCAGAGGGCGGCGAGGCTCTCACCGCCCGTCCCGCCGACGAGATCATCGCCGAGCGTGACGTCAAGCTCGAGGCTTGGTGTGTTCTCGAGGTGGCCAGGGCCCTCGCCAACATGGAGGGGGTCAGAGCCTGGTTGCCGCCGCGGCCGATGCCTTTGCTCCACCTGGTCGGCAATACGCTCCACGCTCCTCTAACCGAGCCGACGGAGCTGCCGCCGCCGGCCGCGGCCGTCTTTCGGGCCTGTGACGGTGAGCTCGAGGCTCGTGACCTGGCGCGCAAGCTGGTCACAGATAGCTCCAATCGCTTTCAGCACCCGGAGGAGATTTTTGGTGTCCTGGGACAGCTCGCTCAACATGGAGCAATCGAGTGGAACTTCGACGTTCCCGTCAGCCCTCTGGCCTTCGCGACTCTCCGCCAGCAGGTCGAAGGGATCGGCGACGAACCGCTCCGCGATCGGTGCCGCAACGCTATCGAAGAGCTCGAGACCGCTCGTCAGGCAGTCGGCGACGCCGCTGGCGACCCGGTAGCCCTCGATCGGGCGATGGAACAGTTGGGGACCGTCTTTACCCGCCTGACAGGCCAGGAGGCGCAGCGCCGCGGTGGCCAGACCTACGCCGGCCGGACCCTGGTCTACGAGGACTGCCTACGGGGGTTGGAGGTCGAAATCGGCCGCGAGCTGCGGCAAGCGCTCGAAGCGCCGCTCTCCCTGGTGATGCACTCGGCGCGTTGGTTCTCGGCTCGGACTGCGCAGCGATTTCGTCGGTTGGCGAAAGGAATCCATAAGGAAATCGCAGCACAGGTGGGCTCTCCGACGATTCCGGGGATGCTCTTCTGGGGGCGTGTTCAGGATCTCTTCTTCGGTACCGAGGAGCCTCTCGAAGGTGAGGCGCTGCAGGAGCTTCACCGGCGTTGGCGCGAGATCCTCGGCTTCGATTCGAGCCAAAGGCGGATCGACCTGCGCAGCGCGGATCTGCGCCAACCGGTGCTCGACGCCTTCGCCTCGCCGAATCCCGGCTGGCAACAAGCGCGCTACAACTGCCCGGATGTCCTGATCGATGCTGCCAGCGTCGAGGCCGTCCGCCGGGGTGATTATCAACTCGTCCTGGGTGAGATCCACCTTGCCCTCAACAGCTTGAACAGCTGGGCGGTCGTCGGGCAAATCCCTTCGCGTGAGGAGCTGCTGGAGCAGATCGACCTCGACTTGCTGGACCCGCGGCTGTTGATCATGATGGGCCGTGACGCTCCCGGCCAGACCACCCGCACCCAGTGGGCTCACCGGTCGAACAAGGACTTCATCATGCCGCCGGTCGATCGGCCAGTGTCTCTTCCCGCTGAGCAGACGCTGTCGATCCTCGATCTGGTGGTGCAGGAGACCGAGTCCAGCCTGACGGTTGGGACGCGCGATGGTCGGGTGCAATTCGACGTGGTCGAAGCTCTCGGACAATTCCTCAGCTTTCGCGTGATGCGCGGTTTCCGCCTCGCTGGCGGCGTCGACCATTGGCCTCGGGTGACGATCGATCGTTTGGTGGTTTGGCGCGAATCCTGGACCGTCGACGCAGAAGACCTCGACTTCGCCAGTGAAAGCGACCCGGCGCAACGTTTCCTCGCCGCCCGACGCTGGGCTGGCTCGCACGGATTCCCACGTTTCGTGTTCGTCAAGACGCCGGTCGAGGAGAAGCCGTTCTATATCGATCTCGAGAGTCCGATCTATGTCGATCAGCTAGCCAAGGTCGTACGGCGGACTCGGAGTCCGGAGATCGGATCGAAAAGTCTGCGCATCACCGAGATGCTGCCGACGCCCGATCAGTCCTGGCTCCCCGACGCCGCCGGCCGACGGTTCACCAGCGAGTTGCGGA
>JAJCXQ010000420.1 GCA_029263355.1 Acidobacteriota bacterium
CAACCAGCTCGAGGCTGATCTCACTGGCACTCTCCTTGGTGGCAAGCTCCTCGATACGACCTTGGGTGCGATCACGCATGAAACCCGACGGCACGCGCAGCACACGCTCGATGGCAGCTTCACTCCACGCCATGCGCGACATCAGTGGGATTTTGTTCGGGTCACGGGCCAGGATCTTGAGCTCGTTGGCCTCTTCGGCTTCAACCTCGGCAGCTGCTGCCAGCGCGGCTTCCTCGGAGCGACGCTTGTCGCCTGCGGACATCGCTTCGTCACCTTCCGCTGGACGATAGAGCACGCCAGCTTCTTCCTCGACGAAACGCTTGGCGTGCTCGAGGGTGATGGTGTCGAGACGCTGGGTGCGTGCCGACTTCTCGATCCGCGCCTTCGCGCGCCGGCGCTGATAGTTGTCGCCGAGGGTCCGCAGGGCCTTACGGGCGTCCTGGGTCCAGCGCAGCTTCTTACCGTCGTAGGTGGTCTCTTCCTCGGTGCCACCTTCAGCGTCGGCTATGCTGTCGATCATCTCCGGGGTGACCACATCGAATTGGGTCGAACCGCAGGTGGCGCATTTCTCGGGGTTGGCTACCATCGCGACCGTGCTGCACTGCAAGCAGACCGCGGTGGGCTCACGACGCGCTTTGTCGAAGGCGAGGGCCTCGGCGAGCTGGGTGGTCGCTTTCTGCGACGCCCCCGGCATGAAACGCATCATCGCTTCGGTGACGAGGTCGCTGGTGACGACGCTGTGGCCTTTTTCGAGGGCCAAGCGCAAGATACCGGTGCGAGCGATGCCAAGGACCTGCTCGGGCACCCGCTCCATCCGCTCCTCGGCCTCCGGCGTCCAGTGGATGGACTCTTCAGCTTTGAGATCGATGGTTGGGGTTTCCTGCCGGGTGGTCAGCAGAATGTCGCAGGGCGCGAGGCGCAACAGGTTCTCGGTGTTGGAGCCGAGACCGCCATCTTCCTCGGCGGTGTGGACACCAACGCGACCGATGATCAGCAAGTAAGGCTTCACCTGACGGGCGCGATCGAGCACCTTCTGAAAGGCTTTGCCGTCGAGCAGAGTCTTGGTGACTTCGACGCCGGCGTCTCTGGCCATCGACTCGGCAACGTTGAGGTGTGACTGGTAGATCTCGGCGAGCCCAGTATCGATGATCTCTTCGTGGAGCTGATTCTGCTCTTCGAAACGGAACACCTTGGACGCCTTCTCGGTCAGCACCTCGACGATCCCCTTGAACACCGCGTAGTGCAGGTAGGGATCGTAGACCGAGACCAGCTCGATCTTCTTGTTGAGGCGTCCGGCGAGATCAATGGCGGTCATCAACGCGCCGAAGGACTCGGGGCTGCCATCGACACCAACCAGGATGGTGTCGCGCTCGTCTTCGCCTTTTTCCGGCAGATGTTTCACCACCCACACATCGCGCTCGACTTCGCGCGCGATACGCTGGCAGACCGAGCCGATTTGGGCGTCACGGGTGCGGCCGATTCCGAGGGCGCCAACCACCACCAGATCGTAACCCGACGCGTCGATGTCCTTGATCAGCTCGGTGGAGTGTTTGCCATCCATCATCTTGGGCTCAAAATCGAGACCCGCGGCGGTGCAAAACTTGCCCATGTCGGTCAAGTAGCAGTCGGAGATCATCTCCAACCCCATGCTGATCAGGCTGTCGTGAATCTTGCGCTGGCGATGGAGCTCGTTCTCTTCCAGGTACTCCTCGGGGAGGGTGAATTCCATCTGCTTGAACCGATAGTCGTGCATCCGGGCAGCATAGACATGACAGCCCACGAGCTTCGACTGAAACGCCTTACCCAGATTCAGGGATGTCTGGATGGCGCGATTCGAGTGGTCTGAGTTGTCCACAGGGACGTAGATCGTCTCGTACATGTTGTCTCCGTTAACTGACTGTCTTGCCGTTCCGGCGCCGCACCATAGCGATAAAAAACAATTCGAGACCTAGGACGGTCAATCCAGCGCGGGTCATCGGACCCACCGGCGAAGGCTTTTCCAGCGGCTCGAGGTAAACCTGATACCAACCTGACAAGCCGCGTTTGTTGCCACGCTCGCGATTGAAGCCGTCCCACACTGAGAAGGCGATCGGCAGGAAGGTGTCTTCCTCGAAGCTCAAGCTGCTGCTCTTACGCTTACGCTTGAAGATCACCGACCACTCACCGTTGTCGTAACTCGCCTGGGTGACGACCTCGTCACCACCTTCGGTTGGGCTCAGCGCGCTGCTGCCACGCCCTTCGTAACGCTGCCCAGCGGACTTCGCCAAATCCATGAACCACAGATCCACTGGATTCTGAACGTCTCCAAACAGGAAATAAGGCTGCTGCACCCCTTCGGGATTCTTGAGCGGGAACTGCAGCGCAATGGCGTCCGAGAACTCAGTCTCCAGGGTGTCGGAGGCAGCGGAGTCGTCACCCTCTTCCTCACCCCAGAAATCGTCACCGCCATCATCGCCAGCGCCGTCGTCTTCGGTGACCTCGTCGTCACCCCAGAAGCTGCCCCCGTCGTCTTCGTCCTCAGCAACTTCCTCGTCACCCCAGAAGCTGCCGCCATCGTCTTCCGTATCAGCTTCGCCTGAGGCGTCGCCGGACTGGCCGATCTCGGCCAAATGCTCGTCCCAACTCGGCGCTTGCAGATCTGGACCGTTGACACCGCCGGTTTCGGCCCGCATGTCGTTCCAGGTCACGCGAAAAGCGATCTCTTCTTCGTTGTGGATCGCTTGGGCGGTGACTTCGACGGCGGAGGGATAGAAGTTGCGGCCGGGTTCGACAATTTGGCCGAAGAGCGGGAATATCGCCGCAGGAGCCGCGGCAAAAAGCTCGGCGCCCTGCTCGAGATCGATCTCGGTCTCGACCGGCACCGAACGCAGGAGATTGGCGTAAGGAGTATCACCTTCATCTCGCGGGCCACCGGCCAACGACAACATGTAGTCGACGATCGCCCACATACGCTCTTGGCTCTCTTCCGGTGTGGCACCAAGGTTGTTGTGGAAGCCGGGCATCGGCGTGCCGTTGAAGCCAGTCGACATAGAACGGAAAATGTCTTCCCGTGTTGCGCCACCACGAAACGTCCAAGGCTTGCTGAGATCGGCCACCTTGATGTGGTTGCCCCAATCGTCGACCAAGGTGGGCGCCGAGTTGCCGTCACCGCGGCCATACTCACCGTGACACCGCGCACAGCCGGTCTCTTCGTAAACTTGCCGACCAAGCGTCTGTGCAGCCTCGAGATCGTACTTCGGCGGCTCGGGAATGGTGATGGTCTCGGGATTCTGCAGCTCAGGATCTTCGAACCAATCCGAGAACGACTTGATGTACTCCACCACCGCGGAGACCTCTGCATCCGAGAGATAGGCCTCGGTGAAGGCTGGCATCGAAGTGCCGTACAAACCGAGACGGATCGCCCGTGTGAGATCGGCGTCGGTTGGAATGTTGCCGGTGGTGGTCATCCGGACTTTGTATTTGCCGCTGGTGAAGTCACGGGGGCGAGGCTTGAGACGCGAAGCTGCAACACCTTCACCGTCGCCTTGATCTCCGTGGCAATGCCCGCACCACTTGGTATAAACCTCGAATCCAAGCTCGTTGCTCGCATCCTGCGCGGACAGCGAAGCCGGCAACAGGGCGATGACGAGGCCCACGACGAGGATGGTGCGCATGCTGAAGCCCCTGACAGCCGCTGAGTCGAACATTTCCGATCGCGATGTACTCATCAGTGCATCTCGACGGCGCGTGGCTGGTGGCCGGTAAAATCGTAGAGGAAGAGGATGACGTTCCACATCTCTTCTTCGGTCAGGAAGTTTTCCCATGCAGGCATGGCGCTCTGCCACGGACCGCCTTCTTCTGGCATGCCGGGAGCACCCTTGGAAATCCGCCAAAATAGAAATGCTTCACGCAGCATGGCGATGGTGCCCGGATCTTGGAAGTTGGTCGGAATCGGATTCAGAGCGTGCGCATACATGCCGGCGCCCGCCATGAGATCGCCGTGACAGTAGAAGCAATTTTCGTAATAGATCGCACGCCCCAGCTCAAGACGCTCCTTGAATTCTTCCGGATTCGACGTCTCGAGCTCACGGTAGGGATTGTCGGCGGTACCGAGAGCGAGCTCACTGTCGTGCACGGTGATCGAATCCGGCGGCGCCGGATGCACCGTGCGGGCAAAAAATGGCGCCTGGGGCGTGGCCGTCATGTCGGCATAGATGCGAAACGCCACCAACGCTGGAATGGCCAACGCGACCAGCACCAGTAACGGCCGATAACGCGGCTCGACGACGAACGCCTGAATCGGCTGCCAGAATTCGCTCATGCGCCGTGAGTCGGTCAGCACAAACGCAAACAGCGACAGGCTAATGATGCCCATGTAAATTTTGATCACCGAAACGGGCACCGGCACCACAAAAACGTAGTTCAGGACCAGGAACATGCCGAGCCACCAGGCCGCAACCCAGGTCAATATGCCTACCCGGCGCCAGCGCAGCACGAGCATCACCGCTACGAAGGCTATTAGGACCCACCAATTCATCCTTCTTCGCCTCTCTTGTCTGCCAGGTGTTGCACCAAGGTGGCGAGCTCGCCCATGGTCACTTGATCCAGGCCATCGTCGCCAGGGTGATTATAAAGCTTCGACAGCAGCTGATCAGGGCTCAGACGCGCGCCGATGCCTCTGAGGCTTGGGCTGACGGGATCGGTGGGCGTGTCGGCATCGTGACAGCGCGCGCAACCGTAGGTGTCGAGCACCGTGTTTCCGCCAGGCACCGTGTTTCCGCCAGACACATCGCCGCCACCGGCTTCGGCCACCAATACTTCACCGCCATCGCCGCCCCCAGCTGGGCCCCCACCGAGCACACCACCGGTGTAAACCAACTTGGTCTCCATGGTCACGGTCGCCTGCCCACCCAGGGTCTGCAAATAGGCGATCACTGCCAAGATTTCCTGGTCGGTGAGGCCAATCGGCGGCTTGTTGATCTTGGGCATTCCTGGGCTGTAGCCATCGACGATGTAAATGTCGGGCTCGTAGAGCGCCTCGGCAATGTAGTCGATGGCGGTGTAACCCTCAGCGCGACGGCGTTCCGCCGCTCGCACCGCGAGCCCATCCATATCGGGGAAACGTAATGAACCCGTCTTGCCGATCGTGTGGCAAGTCGAGCAAATACCCTTACCCAAGTAGATCTCTTTGCCGATCTCGACCATCTCCTCGGTGGAGACGTCAGACGCGATCTCGATGACTTCGGGAGGCTGAACCTCTTTCTGAGGCACAGCTTGACCAACCATCATGTAGAAGCCGGTCAAGCCCACCGTGAGTACGGCGAGTTGCAATGGAATCGGTATCTTCATTACGTCTTCAGAGTTGAGGGTGGTTCGTTGCTAGCGGTGTTGTAGCCCGAAGCGCCCGTCGACAACCCACCGCTGGCGCTCATGGCAGTCGCCCCAGGTCCGGCCGAAAGACCGGGCGCAGCCGACAAACCGGGGGCCGCCGACAGATCGGGTGCGGTAGACGACTCCGGCGCGGTGCCTTTGAGCTCCTGATACTTCTTCCTGTTGGTCAAGCCGGTCAGGTAGAAGATGAACCCGATCAACGCGAAGAAGACCAGCACCGTGAAGGAGACGACTTGGGTCGCAAAACCCAGCGTTGGCGTGTAGGCGTCAACCGAGGTGTCTCGGATCACACCGAAGACGTGCCAATGCTGGCGCAATCCGGCGCGGACATAACCCATCAGGCCCATGAGCCAAGTGAAGGTGACCGCCAGCATGATCAGCAAATACTGGGAGATCGGTCGGATCTTCCCCCAATTTGTTTCGGCGGTCTCGGCCTTGCGCAGCAGGAAGACGTCGATCAAGGTAACCAGCACCAGCGCCGCTAGCACGGATCCTACCTGTGGCACCGAGAATCCAATTCGGGTCTTGGCATCAACAAAATAGCCGGCGATACCGTAGCCGATCACCGTGGTGGCAGCGCCGGCGAAGATCAGGAACTGTACAAAGTTGGCTTGTTTGGCCCACGACACGGTTGGGATCTTGCCACTGCGTCGATAGAGCACGAAGCTCAAGAAGGTGGTGAGAATGAGAATGTTGACGGCGGTGTTTTTGGCCGACATCACCCCGAGGTAACCCAGCATTGGATGTGACGAGCCGCCCATCGCCTGGATCTCTTCGGTGGTGGAGAGGATCGAGCGCGGTGTCGCCCAGATGGCGAAGCAGATCGTGATCACCACCAGCATCGGCCAGATGAAGGAACGGTAACGTTCCGCACCCTTGATTCGGCCCATGCCCAACCATAAGTACCAGTTGGCGAACAGGAATAGGTTGCCGATCAGGATCGCCTGGATAATGAATAGCCAGGAGAACGCGCCGCCCATCATCGTCAAGCCCATGGTCTGCGAGAAGGCGTAGATCTCAGATGCCAGCCAGTAGCCGGCGAAAGGCAAAGGCAAGAGGCCGCAGATGGCGACGAAGTTGCCCATGTAACCCATCCAGTCGTAATGGGCGCGCTCTTCGTCGGTTTTGGCTTGGAGAAATTGGAACGCGGCGTAGGCGGCGGCGATCGAGCCGCCGAAGGCGACATTGGCGATGATGCGGTGGATGTTGATTGGCATCCAGGTGTAATTGGTGATCGCCTCCCAGGTCGAGATCACCGCGCCGCTCTCGGCAATACCCGCCGGTGTCGACATGAACGTCAGCCAGGCGTTGGCGATGAACATCAACGCGGTGCCAACCACATTGAGCATCAGGCCGAGGAAGAGATGTACCCGCGGCGAAAACTTGCCCCAGCCGTAGTAGTAGCTGTAGAGGAAGCCCGCTTCAGCGAAGAACAACAACACGTAGGGCAGAAAAGTCGGCGAGAACACCGACATCAGATAGTTGGTGAACTTCGGGTACAGGATGATCAACATGAAGGTCAATCCGGCGCCCAAACTAGCGGTGAACGCAAACGACGCCGACAGCAACTTGGTGAACTCGTAAGCCAGCTTGTCGTAACGCTCATCCTTGGTTCGATAGCCGATGAACTCGATGATCAGAGCGAAGATCGGCACCGCCAGCACGAAGGCGGCAAACAGTAGATGGAGCTGGGCCACAATCCAGATAGCGACCCGGCTGCCGATTCGAGGGACGGTGCGATACTCCGCTTCCTCGTAGGGCTTTTCGAGCTCTTTGGCGGCTGTCGCCTCCGCGGACTCCCGCAGCGCCTGGGCACGCGGCGTCTCCGCCGGGGCCTCGACCGAAGCCTTCGTACGTACCGGCGACTTGAACGCCATTTTGTCGTCGAAGGTACTGAGGAACTTGAACGAGGCCACGATCACGGCGACCATGGCCAAAACCCCGAACAATATCGGGAGAACAGGCGGCTTACGGCTCATCTGACTCAAAACGACTCCAGCAGTCTCATGATCCGGCCTCGCTCTGCAGGCGGCGCACGTAGGCGATGATCGCCCAACGGTCACGCGGCGGAATCGGATATTTGTAGCCCGACATCAAGCCGAGGCCATTGGTGATGACGTCGAACATCTGGCCGTCAGGTATGTCAAGCAACCTTTGCTGGTGGAGGTCCGCGGATTCGATCTGCGCCCGTTCCCACAGCACCCCTTTGCCGGTACCACGCTGATTGTGGCACGGGGCACAGTAGATGTCGTAGCGCTCTTTGCCGCGCAGCACGAGCTCTTCATCAATTTCAAAAGGAATCTTGGAGACGATCGCCCCAGCTTCATCGAGGCCGGTGTAGAACGCCGTGTCTTCATGCAACTCGCCGCGCGCCACGGTACCTTCCAGCGGCAATCGCATCGTCGCGCCATCGTAGAAGAAGTCGCTCGCCGCTTGCGCCCGATACTTCGGTTGATGGTCCATGTTGGGATTGGGATGAATCGGCGGACGAGGTGAGGTCGCACCGCGCCAACAACCAGACACTGTGACCAACAGCAAGACTGCGATTACCTTGGCTCTTGTGCCGTTCACTGCTGTTCCTCTAGCTTTTCGCCGGCTTTCCGTCAACAGATTCTCCTCGCGGCTCACGCCCAGTCGGGGTTGGGGTTCCGCAACCGGCCGAGGTAGGAGGTTCGCGGTCGATTGTTGAGCTCGCCCAGCAGGTCGTAGTCGCGATCCGATCCTTTCCATTGTGAGACGCTGCTCTCAGAGTCGCGAATGTTGCCGAAGACGATGGCTTCGGTGGGACAGGTCTGCTGGCAGGCGGTCTTGATCTCGCCGTCGCGCGGCGTCCGGCCTTCTTTCTTGGCGGTGATTTTGGTCTCGCTGATGCGCTGCACACAGTAGGTGCATTTTTCCATCACGCCGCGAGAGCGCACCGTCACGTCCGGGTTCATTGCCATCTTCATCAACTCGGGCGTGTCTTTGGTGTAGTTGAAGAAGTTGAAGCGCCGTACCTTGTAGGGACAGTTGTTCGAGCAGTAACGCGTGCCGATGCAACGGTTGTAGACCATGGCGTTCAAGCCTTCGTCATCGTGCACGGTCGCGGCGACCGGGCACACTTGCTCGCAGGGTGCGTTCTCACAATGCATGCAGGGAATCGGCTGGAAGGCCACCTCGGGCTCTTCCGGCTTTCCTGAAAAATAGCGGTCGATCCGCAGCCAATGCATTTCCCGTCCGCGTGACACTTGCTCTTTGCCGACCACCGGGATGTTGTTTTCACTCTGGCAAGCGATAACGCAGGCGTTGCAGCCGATGCACGAGTTGAGATCGATCGCCATACCCCACTGTGGCGACTTGTCATAGGAGTGCGACGGGAAGAGTTGGTGCGATTCGTCAGGGTCGTGCTTATGGCCCACAAAGTGCGGGTCCTCACGATACTCCTCGAGGGTCGCCTCGCGAATGAGCGGCCGCCCCTCCATGTCCCAATGCTCTTGGGTCTGCGCCAACAAATGTGAACCCTTGACTTTAGTGAGACTCAAGCCGCCATCGAAATAGGGAGCGGACGAGTCACGCAGCGCGTAGGCGTTGGCGCCGACGCCATCACCCACTCGGCCGGCTGACGTGCGACCGTATCCCAGGGCCAGCGCTACCGAGTCATCGGCCTGTCCCGGCAATACAAAAATCGGCAACTCGAGGTTACGGTCACGGTAACCCAGACTCACCATATCGCCGCTTTCGAGGTCAAATTGCTCGGCGGTCGCGGGGCTGATCAGCGCCGCGTTGTCCCAGGTGATTTTGGTGATGGCGTCGGGCAACTCTTGGAGCCACGAGCTATTGGCAAAACGGCCATCGAACGTTGCCCGTGAGGCATGCAGGGTAAGCTCGAGGGCGCCATCAGCTTCGGGGGACACTAGCTCGGGGACGTTGATCTCGGTTACGGCGACAGCCGGCGAGGCACCCCCCTCGGCCACGTCTTGCGCTCTTCCGTCGTGCAGCACCCGGCGCCACTTGGCTTCGAACCCCTCGGCGCCAAGCAAACTGAGCCAGGTTTCGCGTACCACGTCGTACCCCGACCGAGCGGCCGCACCCCGCACCAATCGTTCAACGATTTCGAGCTCGCTGCGGCCACCGAGCAGCGGTGCGATCAGCGGCTGGACAACACTCAACGTGCCGTCAGCGGAGCGGGCGTCTCCCCAAGCTTCGAAAGCATGTGCCGCCGGCAAATGCCAGTGGACTTGCCGCGAGGTCTCATCGAGATGACTCGACAAATGAATACTTTGCCCAACCTCTGCTAGAGCGCCCGCAAAATCGAGATCTGCTGGCGCAGAATACACCGGGTTGCCACCTAGGATCAGCAGCGTCTCGACGGCCCCACCACGCATGTCTTCGACCAGTGAGACCAGAGCATCGGGGCCGCCGTAGGCAACGTCGTCGAGCGCATGCAGGGTCAAGGTTGAACCCACAGCACCTAGCGCCTGGTTCATGGCGAGAGCCAGAGCATGCACCTCAGGCGGCTGGCTGCGACCAGCGATAACTACTGCCTCGCCGGGAGACGCCGCCAGATCCGCTGCGATCATCTTGGCTCGCGCCCCTGCCTCACCCGGCAACTCAGCTGCCGACGCGGTGACCGTAACACCTAGGTCACGCGCCACTGCGACCGCGAACGACGCCACCTCGCGGCTCTTCAGACGGACGCGATGATCAGCGGTCGATCCGGTGATCGACAGGCTGCTTTCGACCGCATAGAGCCGATTGACGTCGTCGGACGGCCCCGCGACTCGGCGTCCCTTGGCATAACCCCGGGCCGCAGCCAGGCTGTCGCTCTCGGTGTGCAGAATGTCGGCGTCGAGAGTCAGGATCTTGCGCGCTTGGTCGAGGTGATAAACCGGCCGACTCGCGACACCGGTGGCCATCTCGCAGCCGACGAAGATGTTGGCGTCGCCGAGCGGCTCATGGACGACCCACTTGGCTTGTGGCATCGCGCTCGCCAACTCCGTCGCTAGCCTTGCCAGGGCTGGCGAACAGTGGGCGCCGCTCAAGATCGCTAGACCAGCGCCACCGGTCGCTTCCAACTCGCTACGTCGTGCGTCGAAGAAGGCGTCGAAAGCCAGCCAGTCGGAAGGCGCCGACTCGGTGTCTTCGGCTCCGCGATGGCGCACCTTGCCCGATCGGTCAGGATCGAAGAGGCTCAACGGCGAGGCCTGAGTCCAAGTACTGGCTGCCCCCTGAGAGGCGGGGTGGAGCTCGTTACCTTCAACCTTGGAGGGCCGGCCCTCGTGGCTCTCCACCACCACGCCGTAGGCGCTGCTGCCGAAAGGCAGGGTCGACGCAAAATGTTTGGGGACGCCCGGAATCGTGTACTCGGGAGCGTTGACATAGGGGACGATCTTCTCCACCGGACGACGGCAACCCTCGAGCCCGACCATGGCGAAGGAAGCGCCCATCAGCGACATCATCGTCCGACGACTCACCGCATCGGGCGGGGAGTCGGCGCCATCGGGAAACTCAGGCTGCGCGGCGAGCTCTTCCTGCACCGCAGGCGAGCCGAGGAGCCGGTCGAGACTCCGCCAGTATTGCTTGCTTTCGGGCGGGGATTTCAACGATGACATGAGGTGCAATCTTGAGGAGGTTGAATCTGGCGCTCTTCCTTGGCCTGAGCGGCAAAAGCCAGTTGATTCTTGCCCGGTTTCCAGGTTGTATTGGTGATCTGGTCGAATTCGCGCAAATGAAGGTCGGGAGCGCGATGACACTCGAGGCACCATGCCATCGACAGCGGCTCCGTCTGGGTCACGACTTCCATGCTCCGGATATCCCCGTGGCAACTGGAGCAGCCGACTCCGGCTCGAACATGAACCCCGTGATTGAACACTGCGTAGTCGGGAATATTGTGGACTCGAACCCACTCTACCGGCTGGCCGGAACTGAAGCTGTCGCGGATCACCGCCAGCTTCTCGCTGTCGCGTGTCACCAACTGATGGCAGTTCATACAGACCTGGGTGGGAGGTACCGATGCCACTGCGGCGATCTCGACCTGCGCGTGGCAATATCGGCAATCGAGCTCCAACTCGCCAGCGTGTAGCTGATGGCTGAACGGTACCGGCTGTTCGGGCTGATAGCCGACATCGGTAAACTCCGGAGAGAAGTAATACCAGATCAGCACAGGAGCCACCGCCGCTACCGCCACCAAACCGCCGACCAAATAGAGCGGAGCTTTATTGGTCCATTCTGGAAAAATCTGTGGCAAGGACTAACCTCCTGCCAGGTGGAGGATTAAGGTCACTGTCTTGACTTGAGCGCGGGAAGGATAGCCGTGCAGTTCGGGAACTGTCAAGGGACGAAGCTAGGCCCCCGGGCGTAGCTTCCCGAGCCTCGACGACCGTCCTACCTGCACCTCTGAGAGCTGACGGTATGACGATCATGAGACCTGAAGGTATGACGATGAGAATGACGGTCAGGAGGCTATCCGAGGTCTCCTGGATGCGATAACATCCACATTTAGACTCGTCTCGTCCATCTCGGCAGTGAACGCCAAAGGGCAACGGGTGAGGCGTAGATCGGATCGGATGACTTACGTATCACCGCACGAGTCGAGAGACTCTATCCTCGCTCCGCGCGGGAGGTGACAATGCAAAGCGGGACGACCCACGTCCTTCTGGTGGAAGACGAAGACGCACACGCCGAGCTGATTCAGCTGTCCTTCGAGTCCCAACCCAACCTGCATTTGACGGTTGTGAGGACTCTCGAACAAGCCCGCCAGAGCGTTGCCCGTGCCACCCCTGATCTGGCAATCATCGACTCCTTGCTCCCCGATGGCCCTGGGATCGAGTTTGCAGCGGATTTGGCGGCGCCATCGCAATGCCCGGTGATCCTTCTGACCAGCCAGGCAGACCAAGCCATGGAACAGCGGGCTTTGGAGGCGGGCGTTGCCCGCTACGTCGTCAAGTCTGAGCTCACTCTGATCGAAATGCCCGACATCGTTGAAGACACGCTCCGCGTGTGGCGCGCACACCGGCCCAGCGCCTCGCCCTAGTCCCCTTGAGTCTTTCCCTTCAGACGATTAGAGTAACTAGCCCTCCTATGTTCTCAGCGCAAAAGAATGACTCTTGGATCATCCGGTCAACAGGTGTCACGTCAACAGGCATCAGATTGTGAGTGCGCCACCTTTCGAGATCCTGCTCGTCGAGGACAATCCGGACCACGCGGAGCTTGTCAAACGCAGCCTGGAAGATCATCCGATCGACAACACGATCCATCATCTCAGCGATGGCGAAGCGGCTCTCGCCTACCTGTTTCGGCCAGGAGTTGACACCGATCTCCGTGGCCACCATCGCCCCCACATGGTGTTGCTTGATCTTCGCCTTCCCAAAGTCGATGGCCTCGACGTGTTGCGTGAAATTCGTAACGCCCGAGAGCTCGACGAGGTGCCGGTGATCATTCTGACCACATCGAGTGCCGAGTCGGATGTCAAAAAAGCCTACCAATCACATGCCAATAGCTTCCTTGTCAAACCGAATGACTTCCAGACGTTCGACGAGCTCATCAAGGCCCTTGGCACTTATTGGCTAGGCTGGAACCACGATCAGGGCAAAGCGCTGTCGAAATCGAGCACCACGCCTCGACGTGTCCGGAATCAGACTCCGCCCCCGTATTCCTCCAGCGAAGGTTCATGAGCCAATTCGAGACCAAGACGATGAACGGAAATGCCCTGAACATTCTCTTCGTGGAAGATAATCCAGACCATGCCGAACTGGTGATGCGCAGCTTTCAAGATCACCGCGTCGCCAACACCATCCATCATCTCACCGATGGCGAAGCTGCCCTCGACTATCTGCTGCGGCGCAACGCCTACAGCGATCCGCAGAAGAGCCCACGTCCTCACGTGGTGCTGTTGGACCTACGATTGCCCAAGGTAGATGGCCTGGAAGTACTCAAAGTCATCCGCAGCTCGCAAGGTTTGGAAAAGATCCCCGTTGTCGTACTCACGACCTCGCATGCGGAGCTCGACGTCGGCAAGGCTTACGAATATCACGCCAACAGTTACCTTGTGAAACCCTTAGACTTCGAAAAGTTCACTAATTTGATGGATGACCTGGGTTTTTATTGGCTCGGATGGAACCACTATCCCTGGCCAGGCACCAGTTCGTGATTCGCTTCCACCGGAAATAATACGGAGCAGCCGGTGAGCAAACAGGACATTAATGTTCTATTGGTCGAAGATGAAGAGGCTCACGCCGAGCTGATACGCAGATCGTTCGAACCTCGCGCCGAGATGATGCGCCTGACCGTGGCGACCAGCCTGCGAGAGGCGCGCTCTCACCTGAACGAGACCAAACCGGATCTCGCGTTGATCGATCTCTTGCTTCCCGATGGCAAGGGGATCGAGTTACTTCCGGCAGAAGACGAGGAACCGCAGTATCCGATCGTCATCATGACTAGCCATGGTGACGAAGAGGTCGCGGTCGAAGCGATGAAAGCTGGGGCGCTGAACTACGTCGTCAAGTCGGGAGAGACCCTTTCGAACATGCCTCAGATCGTTGAGGGCGCGCTGCGGGAATGGGGGCATGTCGTCGAACGTCGACGAGCCGAGGAGGCTCTACAGGTCAGTGAGGCGCACTTTCGGTCGTTGATAGAAAACGCTCTCGACATCATCACCGTGGTCGACCAACAAGGGACCATCCACTACGCCAGCCCATCGATGGAGAGGGTCCTCGGCTACACTCCTGATGATCGTACCGGAACCAACATGTTCGGTTTGCTACATCCGGAAGACAGAGAGCACGTCATCCGAAAGATTTTTTCGTCGTTCGATCAACCCGGTAGCACAAACTTTTTCGAGTCACGTTACCGCCACAGAGATGGCTCGACGAGAGTTCTAGAGGCCGTCGCCAGCACCCGAGCTCAGACTGATGGCGAGATGCGAGGAGTGATCAATTCTCGCGACGTGACCGACCGCAAGCGTGACCAGGAGGAGAATGCGAGGCTCGAGGAACAGCTCCGCCACTCACAAAAATGGGAAATCATCGGCAGCCTGGCGGGCGGCATCGCCAACGAGTTCAACAATATGTTGACGCCGATTCTGGGCTTCGCACAAATGGCGATCGACGAAGCGCCCGCCGGCAGCAAGGTCCAAAAGAGATTGGAGCACATCCTCACCGCCGCCGACCGCTCCCGCGGGCTGGCGGAACAGATCCTCGCCTTCAGCCGGCAGGCTGAGCCCCAGCGTAAAGCGGTGCAACTCGACGACATCGTCGCCGATGCCCTGAAGCTGCTGCGCCCCTCGCTGCCGACCAATATCAAGATCCGCTACGAAGTCGACCTCGTGCACAATTCCGTCATCGCGGATCCCGATCAGATGCATCAAGTCTTGATGAATCTTTGCACCAATGCCCATCATGCGATGCTGGAGGGAGGGACGCTGGAAGTCCGCCTCACCGATATCGAGGTGGATTCAGAGAGCGAACGGGTCCATCAACGTCCTCGAGAAGGTTCTTATGTACGTCTGACGATCAGCGACACCGGTCACGGCATGGATTCCGAGACCAAAGAACGGATCCTCGAGCCCTTCTTCACCACCCGCGGTACCGCCGAACGGAGCGGACTCGGCTTATCGGTGGCGCATGGCATCGTAGTGAGCCATGGCGGTGAGCTCATCGTCGAGAGTGAGCCGGGCAAGGGGACCTCGATTCACGTCTATCTGCCGCAAGCCGAACGCGTGCCCGAACGGGAAGCCAAAGCTTCCTGAGGACTCATCCGACCGCCCTTCCGGCCTGTCGGTTGTCAATCACGTTCCAGATAGGTATATCCCGCCAGTCCTTCTTCATAGGTGCGTAACAGCTGTCGCGCTTGTTCACGGCTCATGCGCCGCAAACGTATGGATTTTTCGGACAGCTTGCGTACCCGCGCCATCAGCCCGTCCCGCCGATAGCCAACATACCCCAAGACGTCCATCACGGTATCACCCTCGACCACATGGTCGATCCGGTAGCCGCCCTCCTCGTCGAGGGTGACGTGGACGGTGTTGGTGTCTCCGAAAAGATTGTGCAAGTCGCCAAGGATTTCCTGATAGGCGCCGACCAGGCAAACCGCAAGGTAGTAGGGTTCATCACGGAGCTCGTGGAGATCCAACACCGGCCTGTCACCTTGCCCTGGCGTTTGCGTATTGATGAAGTGATCGATCTTGCCGTCGGAATCGCAGGTCATGTCTGCGATCACCCCGAAGCAACTTGGCTTCTCATCGAGACGGTGGATCGGGACCACCGGAAAAAGCTGATCGATAGCCCACGAATCAGGCATCGACTGAAAAACCGAGAAGTTGCAGAAGTAGGTATCAGCCAGCGCCGGCTCGACGCTCTCGAGCTCTGGCGAAACCAGTGCCTCGCCACGCACAACATGGCGCATTTTGTGACAAACGGCGCCATAGATATCCTCAGCCAGCGCTCGATGCTCGAGGGATAGGTGGCCAAGGCGAAACAGGCTCAGACATTCCTCTCGATACTGCTGCACATCATGGTAGATCTCGCGGGCGTTGTGCGTCGTGAGCTCATGGAAGGAGTCCAACATGTTGCTCAAAATCGGTTCGGTATCGGACGGCAGCTCGGCCGGCAGCGAGCCCAGCAGAGGTTCTCCGACACCGAGTACCTCGACGACCAGCAGCGCGTGATGAGCGACCGTTGCCCGACCTGCCTCAGTCACTAAGATGGGGTGATCGACGCCAGCTGGGTCACAGACTTCCTTGACGCCAAAAACCACATCGTTAGCGTACTCTTGCAAGCTGTAGTTGACCGACGACCTCTGAGCTGCCTGAGAACCATCGTAGTCAACTCCCAACCCGCCGCCGACATCGAGGTACCGCAGTGGCGCCCCCATCCGCACCAGGTTGACATAGATCTGGCTGCCCTCACGCAACGCCACCTTGAGGTTACGGATAGACGCGATCTGGCTACCGAGATGGAAGTGTAAAAGCACAAACGCATCGAGCATCCCTTCCTGGCGCAGATAGTCGGTGGCAGCGAGCAGTGCTCGAGCACTGAGTCCGAACTTTGAGCGATCACCGCCCGACGCCTCCCAATGACCCGCGCCTCTTGTAGCTAGCCGCATTCGGATCCCGATCTGAGGATGGATTCCAGTCTTCTTTGCCGCCGCAACGATCAACGGTAGCTCCGAGAGCTTCTCGACCACCAACACAACCTTGGGCCCTAGTCGGGACGCCAAAAGTGCGGTCTCGATGTACTCTTCATCTTTGTAACCGTTGCAGATGATCAACGCCTCGGGGTCAGACAGGACGGCGATCACCGCCAATAATTCCGGTTTGGAGCCAGCCTCCATACCAAAATGGAAGGGTCGCCCGTATCTCGCCAGATCCTGAACCAGGAAGCGATTCTGGTTGACTTTGATCGGATAGACCCCGCGATAGTCACTATTGTACTCGTTGTCGCTGATGGCTCGATGGAACGCGGCATGAATCTCATTGACGCGTGCCTCCAGCAAATCGGAAAATCGGATCAAGAGGGGTGACACGATGCCGCGCTCTTTGACCTCGTCAACCAACGCTTTGAGGTCGAGGGTCTTCGAATGCTCAACGTCGGGACCTACCTCGAGATGGCCGCGCTCGTTGACCGAAAAGAAGCCACGGCCCCAGGTATCAATCCCGTAGAGATCAATTGCGTCTGTGATCGACCAACCATCCAAAGGACGCTTCTCATCCATCCTCGATTCTCCTTGGTACGGGTAGGTTTGGGAGCGTGACATTAGCACGCACTGGACGTCTATTCACCATTTCGAATCTGGCCTACAGCTCAGCATCGCTAGTAAGATTTCGCCTCCTGCACCCAAGTGCTCTCGCGCCCACAATACCGGTCCACATGCCGGTCCACAGCGCCGGCACCTTCTTGGAGATCAAAATGTCGAATCAGTTCGCAGCGGTCAAAGAGTTCATGCGACACCACTACCGACACTTCAACGCCCGAACTGTGGTCGAAGCCTCCCAAGGTTGGGTCGATCAACTCGCCGCCGGCAACAAGATGTTCCTTACAATGGCCGGCGCCATGTCGACCGCCGAGCTCGGCATGACCGTGGCATCATTGATCCGCGAAGACAAAATCCACGGTCTGTGTTGCACCGGCGCCAACCTGGAAGAGGATCTCTTCAACCTGGTGGCCCATAACTCCTATCGACGAATTCCCGATTGGCGCAGTCTCACCGCAGAACAAGAGCTCGAGCTGGCGCAGCAGGGGCTCAACCGGGTCACCGACACCTGCATTCCAGAAACCGAAGCCATGCGCAAGATCGAAGCTGCGGTGCTCAACCGCTGGCAGCAGGCCGACAGAGCTGGCGAGAGCCATCTTCCGCACGAGTATCTCTACCAGGTGATCCGTGGCGGCGACGTTGCTGGAGAGTATGAGATCGACCCGACCGACTCCTGGCTAGTGGCGGCGGCCGAGGTTGATCTACCGATCTTCGTTCCTGGTTGGGAGGATTCAACTCTCGGCAACATGTTCGTCGCGAATCAGATGGTAGGCAACATCCAGAATCTCAGCACGGTGACGGGTGGACTCGGGTACATGAAAAAGCTGGTGCACTGGTATCTGGAGCAAAGCCGAAACCATGGAATCGGCTTCTTTCAGATTGGCGGCGGAATCGCGGGTGACTTTCCGATCTGTGTTGTGCCTTTGATCGAGCAAGATCTAGGTAGGTCGGTTCGAATGTGGTCGTACTTTTGCCAGATAAGCGACTCGACAACGTCCTACGGCTCTTACAGTGGCGCCGTACCGAACGAAAAGATCACCTGGGGCAAGCTGACTCCGGAATCACCTAAGTTCATCATCGAGTCCGACGCCACAATCGTCGCCCCGCTCGTCTTTTCTTACGTCCTGGCGTCGTAGCGAGGGCACAGCCTCGAACTCAGACTATTCCGCGGGGTTTTGGTAAGGCCCTTATTTTCAACTCGTTGTGAATTACCGAGACGTCGAGATCGGCTCACTCCTCGTCGGTACCTGGGTCGCCTTCTAGAATACTGTCCTCCGAAGATTTGTCCGCGGACTCGATCGGTGGGTTGAGCAGTTCTTCCAACGTTTCAGAAGCCTGGGCGAAGCGCTCCTTGGCGGCTTCCAAATGTTCCGCCTCCGGAACCTGCTGGAGTGCCGCCAGACTAGAGGCCAATGCCCGACACGTCGGTTCCAGAGCAGCGTGAACCTCACAGTCTTCGAGCGGCGGCAGCCGGCCCTCGAGTTGATTGACCCGGTTACGCCAGATCCGGCCCCACAAACGCCATCGGTTGCGAATAAGCAGCGCTCGTGTCTCGTTGGTGGAGTCGAGTCCCGAGAACTCTGAAAGCTCATCTAGACCTTCCGCGACCAGTACCTTCGTGGCCTTGGGCAACGGCCGGAGGGCGTTCTCGATGTCGACATAAGCCCACGCCGGCCTCTCCGGCTCCGCGCTCTTCGGAGCCGGAGAGGCCGGAGTGTCCAGGGGATCGGTCACCACCTCCGGCGTCCGCTGGATGTTCGGTAACCAGCGGTCAACAGCTGGGGCGACCGAAGAGCGCAGCGCATAGAGCAGCCAGCCAGCGGCCACGATCAAGACGATCGTCAACGCCCAGGCCCATCGCAGAGCGCTCTCGGATCCAGAAGAGCTCAGCGCGATTCGCAGGTTGGAGGATCGCAAGTTCTTGCGATCCGGATCTGGTCGCTGCAGAGCGCCTTCTACTGGCGGCTTCGAGGTTGGCTTCGACATCAGCAGAGACCAGAAGCTACCACAAGCGATTCGGTCACGAAACAACAAACAATGCCAACTAGATAACCAGCTCCGATATCGACACAGAGATATTAACAACAGAAATGTTTGGCGATGATTCACTCAGGTTCCAGCGCTCAGTCACGAGACAACAGAAAAAACCAATCAATCGGCGCACTGATATCAGTTTAGTGATATTCGCAAAGGAACTATTCGACAATGATTCCCTGGAGTTCAAGTCTCGGTCTACCGCCTCGAAATAGGCAGGGTCGCTGTTTGCGACAGCCCGATCTTCTCATTCATTTAGAGCAGCAAAACGAAAAGACTATTGACTCAGGGGCTGAATCGGTATTTATTTTTCTTGCCCAAGTCGCTAAACCAGCTGCTCTTAGGCAATCTATCTCTAACCGTTCTTCTCCTACGGCAGTCAAGAAGTGACGGGCCTCTCGGTTGAACGGAGAAGGGGCGATAGAACTGACTAGTTACCATTGTTTCTGCGACCATTAGTCACCGACCGGCTCAGGAAGACGGAGGGTGCCGAGCTGAACGTCTACGTTTGCTGTAACGCACTAGTTCCTCCCTTTACGGGATGCCAGGCGACCGATGCCGAGCACTTCGAGCGGCTGGCGAAGCCAGCGTTCTCCAAAACATCGTTGAGGCGCGAACTGTGACAGGTGTCTACCCCTCCGAAGCTTCGCTTTGGCAGTTGTTCGCTGACCAGGCAGAGACGCGACCCGACGCAGTGGCGGTCGAGTATGGCGCCGAGCTACTCGACTACGGCGAGCTCGCCCATCGAGCGCGCCGAATAGCCGCCGCACTGCAAACAGCCGGCGTCGAGCGCGGCGACCGTATCGGCCTCTACCTCGAGCGTTCGCCGGCACTGATCGAGTCGATGCTCGGCATCCTCGCTGCCGGTGGCGCCTATGTCCCGCTCGACCTCGACTATCCCGCCGAGCGCATCGCCTTCATGATTGAAGACGCCGACGTTTCGGTGGTGGTCACGGCCGCAAGCGAGCTCCCCGGCGGCATCGAAGCCACCGTTCTTGCCCTGTCTCAGGTTCCGGCAATCGCGGCGGCACCTTCTGAGCTGCCGAGCATCGGTGGCGCAGATCTTGGGTGCGTTATCTACACTTCCGGTTCTACTGGGCGCCCCAAGGGCGTCAGCGTACCGCAACGAGCCGTCAGCAGGCTGGTGCTAGGCACCGATTACCTCCAGATCGTACCCGGCGACCGCGTCGGTCAAGTCTCGAACGCCTCCTTTGATGCGGCGACCTTCGAAATCTGGAGCGCCCTGCTCAATGGTGGCCGACTCGTCGGCCTCGAGCGCCAGCTGAGCCTCGACGCGGACCAACTCGCCACCGAGCTTCGCAGCCGGCGCGTCGACAGCCTGCTCCACACCACCGCCCCGTTCAACCACATCGTTCACCAGAACCCGACGACCTACAGCAGTTTGCGCGATCTGATGATCGGCGCCGAAGCCGCCGTGCCTCGAGTAGTACGCCGCGTCCTCGACACCGCTTCACCCCAGCGTCTGCTGAATCTCTATGGTCCCACTGAAGCCACCACTCTCGCCACTTGGCACCCGGTGACCGAGGTCCCCGACGACGCCACAACAATACCCATCGGCCGCCCGATTGCTAATACCGCCGCCTACATTGTCGACGAGCACCTCAAACCGGTACCGGGCGGCGTCGCAGGCGAGCTGCTGCTGGGCGGCGACGGTCTTGCCCACGGCTACTTCGCTAAGCCGGCGCTGAGTGCCGAGCGTTTCGTACCCAATCCCTTCGGCGACGGCGAGCGCCTCTATCGCACCGGCGATCGCGTGCGCAGCCGCGATGACGACAACATCGAGTTCCTCGGCCGCGTCGACAACCAGGTCAAGCTCCGCGGCTTCCGCATCGAACTCGGAGAGATCGAGGCCACCCTCGCTCAGCATCCCGAGGTCGATTCCGCGACCGTACTCTTGCGCGAAGACGAGCCCGGAGACAAGCACCTCGTGGCGTACATCATCGGTCGTCCGGGATCGTCTCCTGAGGACGTTCTGCTGCGAACTTTCCTCGAGGACCGCCTGCCCAACTTCATGCTGCCGAGCGCCTATGTCTTCCTCGACGCGCTGCCTCTAACCCCCAACGGCAAGGTTGACCGGAACGCTCTACCTGTTCCACCTAAGGTGCGCTCGACGACGAGCGAAGAGGCCGCGCTGGCAACTCCTCTCGAGCGGCAACTCGCAGAAATCGTCAGCGAGCTCTTGGGCCTCGAAGAGGTCGGGATTCACGAGAATCTGTTTACGCTGGGGGCACATTCCCTGCTCGCGGCTCGCCTGATCACCCGGCTGCGGCGCGAGCTGAACCAAGAGCTGTCAGTGACCGAGCTCTTTGCTCACCCCACCGTCGCCGAACTCGCCGAATCAATCGAAGGGAAAGCTGGCCAGCCACGAGCCGAGTCTCTGAACCTCGTTCAGGTGGATCGCTCGGCAGGCCTGCCGCTGTCATTCCCCCAAGAGCGAATATGGTTCCTAGAGCAGCTCGCACCGGGGAACATCGCCTACAACTTTCAGGCGCAGATCGAGCTCGACGGGCCACTCGACCCCCATCTTTGTCAGCGCAGCCTGAGCGAGATCGTGCGACGGCACGAAATCTTTCGCACCCGATTCGCGGCGGTCAACGGACAGCCGGTCCAAGTGGTCACTCCTCCCTTCTCAGTCGAACTGCCCGTGATCGACCTCGGCGCCATACCCAGAGAGGAAGCCGAGCGTCGCATCGAACGGGCTGTTGCGATCGATGTGCGCCGCCCCTTCGACATCCTGCAGCTACCCCTCATCCGCTGGCGTCTCTTCCGGCTCGCCGACGAGCGCTGGGTGCTTTTCCAAATGGAGCACCACTTCGTACACGACGGCTGGAGCTTCTCGGTGTACCTTCGAGAGTTCAAGGAGATTTATCAGGCCTTCGCCGCAGGCCGACCTTCGCCACTCCCCGAGTTGCGCATCCAGTTCGGCGACTATGTGGCCTGGCACCGCCGACGGATGCAAGGCGAGGTGCTAGAGGAATGTCAAAATTACTGGCTGCGGCGCCTCCAGGGTAGCCCTCAAACCCTCGAGCTCCCGACGGACCACCCTCGTCCGCCGGTGCTCCGGTACCGGGGTGGAATGGTACAGGTCGAGCTGCCTCTGGACCTCGCTCGTCGGGCGCGCGAGCGCAGTCGCGCTTTGGGCGTCACGTTGTTCAACACGATGAAGGCAGCGTTCGACGTCCTCCTATATCGGTACACCGGGCAGACCGATCTGCTGGTCGGAACCGGCGCCGCCAACCGCCGCTGGCCCGAGACCGAAGGGCTACTCGGGATGCTGGTCAACAGTCTGATCCTGCGCTCAGATCTGGCTGGAAATCCGAGTTTCGAGCAGCTGGCCAAAGTTTCCCGAGAGGCTTTTCGTCGCGACTGGGTCTACGAGGATGTACGTCTCGATCTGCTGGTTGAGAAGCTAGCTCCGGAGCGGGACCTTTCCCGCAACCCGCTTTTTCAGGTGACGTTCAGTTTTCACGACTCGCCCGAGCCAGACCTCGAGTTCGCAGGCCTACGGGGCGTGCCACGGATGCTGCACAATGGCTCCGCCAAAGCCGATTTCAACGTCGTCGTCATTCCTCGCGCCGAGCAGCGCGTGGGACGCGAGCCCCGGCCGGAACAAGAGTGGATCCGGCTCCATTGGGAGTACAGCACCGACCTGTTCGAGCGCTCTACGGTCGAGCGCATCGCGAGCCATTACCTCAACCTCCTCGCAGATGCAGTTCAGCACCCCGAGAAAGAAATCAGCAATCTGACGCTGCTCTCCGCAGAGGAGCGCAGAGAGGTTGTGGTCGACTGGAACCAAACCGCGCAACCCTACCCCGCCGAGGCGTCACTGTGGCGGCTGTTTGCGGACCAGGCCGCGGCACGGACCGACGCTGTGGCGGTCGAGTATGACGCTGAGCAACTCAGCTACGGCAAACTAGCCCACCGAGCTCGCCGACTGGCCGCGACGCTGAAAGCGGCCGGCGTCGAGCGCGGTGACTGCGTTGGCCTCTATCTCGAGCGATCAGCTCCGCTGATCGAAGCGATCCTCGGTATCCTGGCTGCTGACGCGGCCTACGTGCCGCTCGACCCCGACTATCCCGAAGAGCGCTTGGGCTTCATGATTGGTGACACTGGCCTGTCGGTGGTCGTGACCGACGCTGACGAGCTGCCTGCGACCTTTGGCGCCACGGCGCTCAACCTCTCGCAGCTGTCAGCAGCGGAGCTCACGCACCCACCCGTCAGCGACGGCTCTGATCTCGCATACGTCATCTATACCTCGGGGTCGACCGGCCGCCCCAAAGGCGTTGCGGTACCCCAACACGCCGTCGCCCGATTGGTGCTCGGCAGCGACTACCTTCAGCTAGCAACCAGCGACCGGGTCGCTCAGGCCTCGACCTTCTCCTTCGACGCCGCTACATTCGAAATCTGGAGCGCCCTGCTCAACGGCGGCCGCTTGGTTGGCCTCGAGCGCCAGAAGACCCTTGACGCCGAGAGCCTCGACAGCGAGCTCCGAGGCCGACGGATCGACAGTCTCTTTACTACCACAGCGCTGTTCAATCAGATCGTCCAACAGGACCCAACCGCTTACGCCAGCCTACGCGATCTGTTGTTCGGTGGCGAGGCCGTCGACACCCGAGCCGTGCGGCGCGTCGCCCTAGCCGCGCCGCCCAAGCGGCTACTCCACGTCTACGGGCCGACTGAAGTCACGACGTTTGCCACTTGGACTTCCGTCACTGAGATCTCCGACGGCGCCATCACCGTGCCAATCGGTCGACCGATCGCCAATACCACCGCCTACGTCGTCGACGAACGCCTCCGACCGCTACCCGTAGGTGTCCCTGGCGAGCTGCTGCTTGGTGCTGATGGGCTCGCCCGCGGCTATTTCGCCCGCCCTGCCCTCAGCGCCGAGCGTTTCGTACCTAACCCTTTCGGCGACGGAGAACGCCTCTACCGCACTGGCGACCGCGTACGCACCCGCCACAACGGGGCGATCGAGTTTCTCGGCCGCGTCGACCACCAAGTCAAGCTCCGCGGCTTCCGTATCGAGCTCGGCGAAATCGAAGCCAATCTGTCGCAACATCCCGAGCTCTCTGCCGCCGCCGTCCTCTTGCGCGAAGACCGGCCTGGCGACAAGCGCCTGGTGGCCTATGTGGCCACTAGCACCGACGCCGACGACTTGCCGTTGCAACTACGGACGTTCCTGAATGAGCGCTTGCCCTCCTTCATGATGCCGCATGTTTTTGTAGCTCTCGATACGCTGCCTCTAACCCCTGGCGGCAAGGTCGACCGCAGCAGCTTGCCACTGCCGGAAGCCTTTGCAGGCGAGGAGGACGGCGGCGAGCATTACGTGGCGCCCAGGACACCGACCGAGGAGGTCTTGGCGGCAATCTGGGAGGGTCTCCTGGGAAGCAGCCGGGTCGGCCTGCACGACGACTTCTTCGATCTGGGCGGCCACTCTCTGCTTGCGATGCAGGTTATCTCCCGAGCGCGGCAGGCCTTTGATGTCGAGCTGCCACTGGAGGTTCTGTTCGAATCCCCAACCGTCGCTCGGCTGGCGGCCCGGGTCAAGGCGACGCTGAATACCAAAGCGGACACACTACCGGCGTTGCAGCCGCAGCCAGCGAACACCGAGCCCGTCCTCTCCTTCGCACAGGTTCGACTCTGGTTCCTCGATCGGCTGGAGGGCCCGACCTCGCGCTACAACGTGCCGGTCGGCATCCGCCTGCGAGGCGCCCTCCGGACAGCGGCCCTAACAGACAGCTTGAACACTGTTGTCGATCGTCACGAGCCCTTGCGCGCATACTTTCCGGAAGTAGGAGGGCACCCACGCCTGACGATTGTCGAGCAGCTTCGATTGAGACTGTCCTCGATTGATCTCCGAGGCTTGTCGCCGGCGGTGGCTGAGATCGAGCGCGAGCAACTGCTACTTGACGCCTTCACGAGGTCCTTCGACCTCGAGCGTGGCCCTCTGGTGCGCGCTTACCTGCTGCGGCTTGCCGATGACGACCATGTGCTCTTCCTGAACATGCATCACATCGTCACCGATGGTTGGTCGATAGGCGTGCTCGTGCGAGAAGTGGCCGCCCTCTACGCGGCGAAAATTGACGGCCGCCCTTCACCGTTGGCGCCGCTACCGATTCGCTACGCTGACTTTGCCGCCTGGCAACGGCACTGGTTCGAAGGCGACTTTCTCGATCAGCACCTCGGATTCTGGCGCCAGCAACTAGCCGGCTCGCCACCGCTCTTGGAGGTGCCCACGGACCGACCGCGCCGCGAGGACAGCACCGCTCCGGGGGCTTGGGAGACGGTTGTCTACCCAGTTGCGAGAACCGCCGAACTCAACCATCTCGCCATAGCCGAGGACAGCACTCAGTTCATGACACTCCTGGCTGGCTTCCAGGCACTCCTCAGTCGCTATTCACGTCAGCAGGACCTGACGGTCGGCACGCCAGTCTCGGGTCGCAATCGACTAGAAGTCGAAAACCTGATCGGCTTCTTTGTCAATCTCCTCGTGCTACGTACCGATTTGACGGGGGATCCAAACTTTCGCCAGCTGCTGCGGCGGGTGCGACGCACCACGGTCACCGCCTTCGCCCACCAGGACGTGCCCTTCGAGCAGGTGGTCGAAGCTCTAAAACCGCCGCGCTCGCTGGCCCGGACCCCTCTATTCCAGGCGATGTTCGTACTCCAAGAGCCGGCCCTCTCCGAGCTCCGGATGCAGGGTCTCGAAGTCGAGCCTGTGGTGGTGATTCCAGTCGAGGCCAAATACGACCTCAACCTAGCGGTGACACCTCGCCGTGAGGGACTTGTTGCCGCCATGGAGTACAACACCGATCTCTTCGATCGGGTCACCATTCATCGTTTCCTCGGCCATCTCGGCGCCCTCTTCGAGGCGGTCGTCGAGAATCCCGAAACCCGCCTATCGAGGATTCCCCTGCTGACCCCGGCTGAGCGCTCCGAGCTCGCGGCTAACATGAACGTAGCTCAGCCATTGGCTGACGGAGCGAGGCCTGATGCCGTTGCCGCTTTCGAGGCACAAGTCCAGCGTAGCCCGACGGCTCCGGCCTTGATGGCGAGGGACCGTAGCCTGGCTTTCGAGGACGTCGACTGTTCGGCCAATCGGCTGGCCCGCTTCCTCCTCGACAATGGGATCGGTCCCGAGCAAACGGTGGGCCTCGCCGGCGAACGGACACCCGAGCTGGCGATCGCCCTGCTCGCTATCTTCAAAGCCGGCGCCGTCGCGTTACCTCTCGACTCCCGGCTGCCCGGCGAGCGCTTCGACTTCATCGTTGCCGATTCCGGTGTCGCGGCAATCCTCGGTTCGGCACCGCAGATGTCCGAGCGCGACGACAACACCGACTCGATCGTATTGCTTCCGTTCCCGTCAAAGGAGGATCTCGCCCGCTACAGCAGCGAGAGCCTCGAGCTCGTCCGCCAGCCCGAACAGCTCGCCTACATCATCTACACCTCCGGTTCGACCGGGGCGCCAAAGGGCGTCGGTGTCTCCCACGGCGCCCTCGGAAGGCAACTCGCCTTCGGCCCCCGCTACTACCGCTTCTCACCACAAGACCGTCTGCTGCACACCGCTTCCTTCAGCTTTGACGTCGCCTTCGAGGATCTACTAGCACCGCTGACCGTCGGCGCCGCAGTCATCTTCTCCGACCCCGATCTCCCCGCTCCGGCGCAACTCCTGGCCGACATCCGGCACCGCGGGGTCACGGCGGTTGATCTGACACCTGCGTATTGGGCACAGATTCTCGACGAAGTAGAGAAGCACGACACAACGGGGCTCGAGGAGCTGACGACGGTGATCGTCGGGGGCGAAGCCCTGCCCCCGAGTGCTGTCGAGCGCTGGTGTCGACTTGCACCGCCCACGCAGCGTCTGTTGAATGCCTACGGTCCGACCGAGGCCGTGATCACCACCACGATCTACGAGGTCGATCGACGAAGGGCCGACATCGGATGGCCGCGGACACCCATTGGTCAGGTATTCGGCGACCGGCTCCTGGTCGTCACCGATCCTGGCGGCGAGCCGACGCCCGTCGGCGTGCCCGGGGAGCTCGCTATCGGCGGCCAGTTCCTCGCACGCGGCTACCACGCACGGCCTCGGGAGACCGCCAACAACTTTCGCCCTGACACCTTCTCGCACACCGCTGGCACCAGGCTTTATCGCACCGGCGATCTGGTACGCACCCGCGGCGACGGCGATCTCGAGTTCCTCGGGCGGATCGATCACCAGATCAAGCTACGTGGCTTTCGCATCGAGCTCGGCGAGATCGAGGCGGTCCTTTGCCTGCATCGCGAAGTCAACGAGTGCGCCATCTTGCTGCGCGAAGACACACCCGGCAACCCGCGTCTAGTCGCCTACCTCATTGTCGCCCGAGGGCAACAGCCGGCCGACGATCTGCGCGCCTTCCTAGCGGCCCAGCTGCCGGACTATATGGTGCCCTCGGTCTTCGTCGGCCTACCCTCCCTGCCACTAACGGCTAACGGCAAGATCGACCGTCAGGCGCTGCCGTTGCCAGAAGACGTCACAAGCCAGACAACCGAACGTATCCCCAAGCCGAGCACCTCTCCATTTGGAGAGCTGGTAGCAGCGATCTTCAGCGACGTGCTCTCAGCCGGCGAAGTCCGTCTCGACGCTGATTTCTTCGACCTCGGTGGGCACTCTCTGTTGGCTACCCAGGTCATCTCTCGAGTGAAGCGAGCTTTGGGTGTCGGCCTGCCCTTACGCGCACTCTTCGAGAACCCGACACCAGAGGCGCTCGGCCAAAAGATCGCCGACGCCCGGTCCGACGGCCGATCCGACGGACATGCGCGCCGCGAGCCGCCACTACTGATCTCCGTCGGCCGTCAACGCCCGACAGTCCTTTCTTTTGCCCAACAGCGTCTCTGGTTTCTAGAGCAGCTTCAAGGCGAGCCGGGGCTCTACAATTTCCCGGTTGTCCTCGAGCTCGACGGCGCCCTCGACGCCGAGGCTCTAGCCGCGAGCCTTCATGCCATCATTCGCCGCCACGAGGCCCTGCGCACCACCTTTCCAGCGACCGACGGCAAGCCGACACAGCGTATCCTCGAGCGGATACAACTGTCACTCGGTCCGATCGAGGACGCCGGGAACGCAACAGAGGAACGCCTGACAGCTGAGGCCAGCCGCCCCTTCGACCTCGCGACCGGGCCACTGATCCGTAGCCGACTGTTCCGGATCGGCCCCGACCGCCACCTCCTGTTGCTAACGCTGCACCACATCATCTGCGATGGTTGGTCGCTAGCGGTCCTGAACCGTGAGCTGATGACGCTTTACGATGCTTTCTGCTCGGGTCGACCTAACCCTCTGGAGGAGCTGCCGGCACAGTATGCCGACTTCGCCGCCTGGCAACGTCGCTGGTTGAGCGGTGAGGTGCTCGACGGTCAGCTCGGCTACTGGAGCCAACGTCTGGCGGCGATGCCTCCCCTACTCGAGATGCCCACCGATCGGCCGCGCCCGGCCGTGCGCACCTTTCGCGGCGCCAACCAAGAGCTCTCCCTGCCGTCCGAGCTGGCCAGCCGACTGGTCGCTTTCAGTCGACAGCGGGATGTGACCCTTTTCATGACGTTGCTGGCCACCTTCCAAACCCTGCTGATGCGCCACAGCGGACAGACGGACATTGTCGTCGGTACCGGTATCGCGAACCGCAACCGCGCCGAGATCGAGGACCTGATCGGCTTCTTCGTCAACACCCTGCTGATGCGCGGCGATCTGTCCGGTCGCCCTTCGTTCCTCACCCTGCTGGATCGCGTACGCGAAGCCGCGCTCGGAGCCTATGAGCATCAAGACCTGCCCTTCGAGCTACTCGTAGAGCACCTGCAGCCGGAGCGTTCGCTCAGTCACTCGCCGCTAGCTCAGGTCTTCTTTCTGCTACAAAACGCTCCTCTCGGCGACCCACGTATCCCCGGGCTCGAGGTGCGTCCGAGAGAAATCGACACCCACACCTCCAAGTTTGACCTCTCGCTCTCCCTGATTGAGACCGAGACCGGCCTGGAAGGCTCGTTGGTCTATCGCAGCGATCTCTTTGACCACACCACTGTGAGTCGGCTTCTAAACCAATTCACGGTCTTGCTGCGCTCGGCGGTTGCCGGTCCGCGGCGCTCGATTGTCGACCTAGCCATGCTCAGCAACGAGGAGCGTCACCAAGCGCTCGTTGAATGGAACGACACCACCGCTCCGACTCTCGCTACAACACTTCAACACCGATTCGCGGCACAGGCGGCGATGGCGCCCGACCACATCGCCGCCGTGTTCGGCGCTCACACCCTGAGCTACGGTGAGCTCGAACGCCGTACGGAGCACCTCGCGCGTCACCTGTGCCAGCTCGGCGCCGGGCCTGAAACTCCGGTCGCTTTAGCCGTCGAGCGCTCGCTGGAGTTGGTGGTTGGCGTACTCGCAGTGCTCAAAACGGGTGGCGCCTGGGTGCCGATGGATCCTGCGCTACCGGAAGAGCGGCTGGCCTACATACTTGAAGACTCCGGTGCTCGGCTGATCCTGACTCAACTCCAAAGCCAACTGCCTCCGTTCTGGGAAGGCACTGGAGTGTCGACCGTCTATCTCGACGCCGAGCCATCAGATGCCGAGGACAACAACTCGCCGGCTCCGCTTCCACAGGTCAGTGAGAACAACCTCGCTTACGTGATCTATACCTCAGGCTCGACCGGCCGGCCGAAAGGTGCCGGTCTCACCCACCGTGGACTCGCCAACCTCTGTTCGGCGCAAGGAGCAGCTTTCGGCGTCGGCTCCAGCGACCGAGTGTTGCAGTTCTCGGCACTGTCTTTCGATGCCTCCGTATTCGAGATTGCAATGGCCTTGCCGGCGGGGGCGACACTATGCCTTGCGGAGCGTTTCGAGCTGCTTCCAGGACCCGACCTCATTGGCCTGCTGAAGGACTTGAGGATCACGGCGGTGACATTGACACCGACCGCCGTCGCCGCTCTACCCGTTGGCGAGCTGCCGGCCCTCCGCACAATGGTCGTCGCCGGAGAGGCTTTCCCTCCAGACTTGGCACGACGGTGGGGAACCGGTCGTCGCCTCGTCAACGCCTACGGGCCGACCGAGGCAACAGTGTGGGCCACGGCCTGCACTTATCGGACCGGCAGCGAGACTCTGCCTATCGGTTTGCCAATTCAGGGTGTCGTGGCCAATGTAACTGATGCGTCGCTGAAGGCGACCCCGATCGGCGTAGCGGGCGAGCTGACACTCACTGGCCATGGCCTGGCCCGCGGGTATCTTGGTCTACCGGCGAAAACAGCCTCAGCCTTCGTCCCAAGCGCCTGGGGCACCGAGCCTGGCGCACGTCTGTATCGCACCGGTGATCGTGTCCAACGCCTTTCCGACGGAGCCTTCGAATTTCTCGGGAGGATCGATTACCAGGTCAAGCTGCGAGGCTTCCGTATTGAGCTCGGAGAGATCGAGAGCGTCTTGGCGGACCATCACGAGATTGAACAGTGTGCCGTGGTCCTGCGCGAAGACGGCTCGGGCGACAAGCTTCTTGTCGCCTTCCTGACCGCGGCGTTCGACCCACCACCCACCGTCGAAGAACTCCGGGCTTTCCTCCAAGCTCAGCTCCCAGAGTACATGGTGCCGGGTCGATTCGTTCCCCTTCCCGAGCTGCCACTCAATCCAAGTGGCAAGATCGACCGCAATGCCCTGCCAGACCCCGACCGACTCGTTGACGAGGGAGCCGACTACACACCGCCGAGCAACCTGACAGAGGAAGTGGTCGCGAGCATCTGGGCCGAAATTCTAGGCTGTGAGCGAGTTGGCGCTGGGGCCAACTTCTTCGATCTCGGCGGCCACTCGTTGCTGGCGACTCAGGTTGTTGCCCGATTGCGACGCGCCTTCAACGTAGAGATCCCATTGCGCACCCTGTTCCAGCACCCTTCGCTGGAGGATTTGGCGGCCCGCATCGACGCCGAGACGGTCGCGGACCGGCCAGCGGCTTCAGCGCCACCGATTCGTGCTGCTCGCCGTGATGGCGAGATTCCTCTGTCCTTTGCGCAGAGACGCCTGTGGTTCTTGGACCAACTCCTACCCGGCACCAGTCACTACAACATCCCCGCCTTCTTTCGCCTCGAGGGACACCTCGACCTTGCGGCCTTGGAAGCCACTGCCAGCGCCTTGCTGCTGCGACACGAAGCACTGCGTACGCGGTTCCCGGAGGTAGGAGGAGTAGCGACACAAGTCATCAGCGAGCCGGCACCGGTAGCGCTGCCACTCGTCGACCTCGGCGGGATCGCGGAAACCGAGCGGGGGAACGAAGTCGAGCGCCTCCTTCGCCGGGAAGCAGAGCGGCCGTTCGACTTGGTTGCCGGACCCGTGACTCGCTGGCACGTCGTGCGGCTCGGGGCAGAGGAACACGTCTTGCTGCTCACTCTTCACCACATCGTATTCGACGGTTGGTCGATGGGAGTTCTGGTCAGGGAGCTCGACGCCCTCTATCGCGCCGCCGTCGAAGGCGAGCAGTGCGCGTTGTCGGCGCCAACAGTTCAATACGCCGACTTTTCCATCTGGCAGCACGAGTGGCTAAGCGGTGACCATCTGCAAGAGCTGATCGGTTACTGGATAGAGAAGCTCGGCGGCGCGCCGCCAGTGCTGGAGCTCCCTACCGATCACCCGCGCCCGCCAGTGCCTACTTTCCACGGCGCGACTGCGGCAGAGCGGTGGTCACAAGAACTGGTCGAGGGGCTCCAGAAGCTCAGCCGGCGTGAGTCCTCGACTCTCTACATGGTGCTGCTCACCGGACTCAAGGCACTCCTGACGCGCTACACCGGCCTGACGGATATTAGTGTGGCATCGCCGATCGCCAACCGCAGTCGGCCCGAGATCGAAAATCTCATCGGGTTTTTTGTCAACACCCTGGTGATGCGGACGGATCTCGGCGGCGACATCGATTTCGACGAAGCGCTGGACCGCGTCCGCGAAGTAGCGCTAGGGGCCTTCGGTCATCAAGACGTGCCTTTTGAGCAGGTCGTCGAGGTCATGCAGCCGGAGCGAACTCTCAGCCACTCGCCACTGTTTCAGGTGATGTTCGTTCTACAGAACGCCACTTCGGACTCGATGCGTCTCCACGGTCTCGAAGTGACCCCGCTGGCCAGCCGTTCCGAGACCGCAAGGTTCGATCTCACCCTGGTGGTGACTGAACAGACGACCGGCGAACTGCAGGTCATGCTGGAGTACAGCACCGATCTTTTCGAGCACGCCACAATCTGTCGACTCCTCGATCACTATCGACGACTCCTCGAGGTTGTGGTGGCTGATCCCGAGCAGAGCCTCTGGGAGGCCGACATGCTGGCGCCGCACGAGCGCAACCAGCTACTCGCCGAGTGGTCTGGCAAACAGACCGACTACCCGAGCTCGGCTACCGTCGGCCAGCTTCTGGCTGAGCAGGCCGGCGAGCGGTCAGATGCCATCGCCGTCGTTTTCGACGACGAGCATCTGACCTATTCGGAGCTGGTGCGCCGAGCCGCGGCCCTCGCCTCGAGCCTGCGGCAAACAGGCCTTCGCCCCGGGGCTGTCGTCGGCCTCCTGACGGACCGCTCTCTGGAGTTGGTGGTGGCGCTGGCCGGCATCCTGCAGTCGGGCGCCGCATACCTGCCGCTCGATCCCTCTTATCCGGAGGAGCGACTGGCCTTCATGCTCGAGGACGCTGGCGTCGAGGTCCTCGTGGCACAGCCCCCGCTGCTCAAAGGCTTGCCGGCCGAGGGACTGACGGTGCTCGCCCTCGAACCCGGAACCGCCACCGCGCCCTCGGACACTGCGTCGAGGCACAAAGAGGAGCCAGCAGCGCTCTCCACCCAACAGCTGCATACGGCGCCAGAGAGCCTGGCCTACGTGATGTACACCTCGGGTTCGACTGGGCGGCCCAAGGGCGTCGGAGTGCCACACCGCGCCGTGGTCCGCCTAGTCCGGGACACCGACTATGTCCGTCTCGACGCCGGAGAGGTCATCCTGCAGCTGGCACCAATCTCTTTCGACGCGTCGACCCTCGAGATTTGGGGCTGTCTCCTCAACGGTGGCCGCTTAGCCGTGGCGCCGCCCGTAGCGCCAACTCTCAGCGAGCTCGGTAACTCGCTGCAGCGCCACCGGGTGTCGACGCTGTGGCTGACCGCGCCGTTATTCCATCAGATGGTGGACGCCGAGCCCGAGGCCCTGGCTGGGGTCCGTCAGATCCTCGCTGGCGGCGACGTGTTATCTCTCCCCCATTCCCGACGGGCCTTGGAAGCGGGTGTCGAACGCCTGATCAATGGCTACGGTCCGACCGAGAACACCACCTTCACCTGCTGCTTCGGCATGGACCACGTCGACGACGCATGGACCACCATTCCGATTGGGCGACCGATCGCCAATACCTCCGTTTATGTCCTGGACGCGCACGGTCTGCCGGTACCGCACGGCGTACCCGGAGAGCTGTACACCGGCGGCGACGGCCTTGCCTGGGGCTATTGGGACCGCCCTGCCCACACCGCTGCTCGTTTCGTGCCTGACCCCTTCGCCTCCGATGGCCGGTTATACCGGACCGGCGACCGCGTACGCTGGACAACAGCTGGCACGGTGGAGTTTCTGGGGCGGGTTGACCACCAGATCAAGCTTCGCGGTTTCCGCATCGAGCTCGGCGAGATAGAAGTCTGTCTGGCCCAACATCCCCAGGTCGAAGAATGTGCGGTCGTACTTCGCGAGGATACGCCGAGTGAGAAAAGGCTCATCGCTTACGTCGTCGCGACGTCAGAGCCGCCGCCGTCCGCTTCAGCCTTGCGATCCTTTGTCAAGGAACATCTTCCGGGTTACATGGTGCCTGCGATCGCCTTGTTGTTGCCCGAGCTACCGCTCAATCCGAACGGCAAGATCGACCGTGCTGCTCTGCCGGCCCCAGAAGATTTGACGGCTGAGACCGGTATCGTGCCGCCGCAGACCCCGATCGAGGAAGTTGTAGCGGGAATCTGGGGCGACGTGCTGGGGGTCGACGCCGTCGGTCGCAGCTCTGACTTTTTCGACCTCGGTGGCCATTCGCTGCAAGCGACGCGAGTGACCTCACGGTTACGACGAGCCTTCGGCATCAACGTGCCGCTCAGAACGCTGTTCGAGGGCGCGACGGTGGCCAGCCTGGCAACCCTGGTCGAGAGCTCTCGCATCGAAGGAAAACCCAGCGCGCCACCGATCCTCCCCGTGAGCCGCGACAGTCACATGCCACTGTCTTTCGCACAGCAGCGACTATGGTTCCTCGACCAGCTCGAGCCCGATTCGATCCACTACAACGTGCCGGCCGTTTTCCGAATGGTTGGGCGGCTCGATCGGTCGGCTTTGGCCGCGACTCTCGACGCATTAGTGCAGCGCCACGAGGTACTGCGCACCCGCTTCCCTGCGATCGAAGGCAGGCCGGTGCAAGAAGTCCAAGAGATCTCGGCGGAGCTGCCGTTGATCGACCTGAGCTCTCTCGCCGAGCCACAACGCGACGCCCAGGTTCAGCACCTCTGCCGGACTGAGAACACTCGCCCCTTCGACCTCTTGAACGGCCCTGTGCTGCGCCTTCGGTTGCTGGCTCTCGGTCCCGAGGAGCACCTCCTCCAACTCAGCCTCCACCACATTGTGGCCGATCTCTGGTCAATGGAAGCCCTGGTGAGCGAACTGCGGGAGCTTTACCAGGGACTGCTCGAGGATCGACCGATTAACCTTCCGGACTTGCCGGTGCAATATGCGGACTTCGCGACCTGGCAACGAAAGTGGCTAGCCAGCGACCTCTCTAAGGAGCTCACAGCTTACTGGCTGGAGCACCTCCGTGATATGGCGTCCTTGGTCGAGCTTCCGGCCGATCGGCCCCGTCCAACATCGCGCAGCCTGCGCGGTGCTATTGAGCGGGCTGCCTTGCCAACGGATCTGAGTGATGACCTGCGCAGATTTGCGCGGCAAGAAGATGTCACCCTCTATATGACCCTCCTGGCCGGATTCCAGCTCCTCATCGCCCGCTACACGGGTCAATGGGATGTCAGCGTCGCAGCGCCGATCGCGAACCGTCACCGACCGGAGATCGAGAACCTGATCGGGTTTTTCGTCAACACGCTGGTCATGCGGGCCGACCTATCAGGCCAACCGAGCTTCCAGGAAACCGTCGCTCGTGTGCGAGAAACCGCACTCGGTGCCTACGCCCATCAGGATTTGCCGTTCGAGCGCTTGGTAGAGCTGCTGCAGCCCGAAAGGGCCCTCAGCCATACGCCTCTGGTGCAGGTCATGTTCGTCCACCAGAGCTCTCAGGCGACGGCGTTGGAGCTCTCCGGACTCGAAATCAGCTCACTCCCCCAGCGCACGGACACCGCCAAATTTGACCTCACTGTCGTCGTCGATGAGGACTCTGACCAGCTTCAGACAGTCGAAGTCGAATACAGCACGGATTTGTTCGACCCAGGGACCATCCGACGCCTGATCGATGCGTTCCGCGTCCTGCTGACCGGCGCCATGGCCGATCCAGAGATGCCGACCGGCTACCTGCCACTGCTCTCCGCTACGGAGCGTCGCAAGATCGTGGAAGGCTGGAACCAGACCCAGCGGTCCTACCCTTCCGAGTCTTCTCTGTGGAGCCTCTTTTCCGAGCAAGCCGCCGCCCGACCTGACGCCGTAGCGATCGAGTATGGAGCCGACCAACTCAGCTACGGGGAGCTCGCGCGGCGGGCTCGACGCCTGGCTTCGGAGCTGCAAGCATCCGGTGTCGAGCGTGGCCACTGTGTGGGGGTTTATCTCGAACGCTCGCTGGCGCTTGCGGAAGCGGTCGTCGGCATCTTGGCGGCTGGCGGCGCCTACGTTCCGCTCGACCCCGAGTATCCCGCCGAGCGTCTCGACTTCATGATCGAGGATACGGGCTTGGCAATGGTGATCACGGCCACGAACGAGCTGCCGGTGGGCATCGTTGCCGCCGAGATCAACCTCCATCGACTATCGGACGCCACGCCTGAGGCTACCGAGATGGTGAGCGACGGTGACGATATTGCGTACGTCATCTATACCTCGGGCTCCACTGGACACCCCAAGGGTGTCACCGTACCCCAGCATGCCGTCGCCCGGCTTCTGCTCGGCACCGACTTCCTTCAGCTCGCTCCAGGCGACCGTGTCGCCCAGGCATCGACCACCTCATTCGACGCCGCGACCTTCGAAATCTGGGGGGCCCTGCTCAACGGCGGCCGCTTGATCGGCCTCGAGCGCCAGGTAACTCTGGAAGCCAAACATCTTGCCGAGGACCTTCGGCGGCGACGGGTCGACAGCCTGTTCACCACAACAGCGCTCTTCAACCAGATTGTCCGTCAAGACTCCACTGCCTACGGTAGCTTGCGCGATCTTCTTTTCGGCGGCGAGGCGGTCGATCCCAATGCCGTGCGCCAAGTCTTAGCTGGAAGCCCACCCCAGCGGCTACTCCATGTCTACGGTCCTACCGAGGTGACAACATTCGCCACCTGGCACCTAGTGACTGAAGTTCCCGCCGCAGCCACAACCGTGACCATCGGCCACCCGATCGGCAACACCACGGCCTACATCACTGACGAGCGCCTCCAGCCCTTACCCATCGGCGTCCCGGGTGAGCTTCAACTCGGCGGCGACGGTCTTTCCCGCGGCTACTTCGCCCGCCCTGCACTCAGCGCCGAGCGTTTCGTGCCCAACCCTTTTGCCGATAGCGAGCGCCTCTACCGCACCGGAGACCGCGTGCGCAGCCGCCAAGACGGCACCATCGAGTTTCTCGGCCGCGTTGACCATCAAATCAAGCTCCGAGGTTTCCGTATCGAGCTGGGAGAAATCGAAGCCCTTCTCGCCCAGCACCCCGAGATCGACGCCGCGACCGTGCTCCTGCGCGAAGATCGGCCCGGCGACAAGCGACTCGTGGCCTACGTCGTAGCCCATCCAGACTTGCCTCTCCTCGCCGACCAACTCCAAGCTTTCCTCGGAGAGCAACTGCCCCAATTCATGATCCCGGGCTTCTTCGTCAGCCTCGATAGCCTGCCGTTGACAGCCAACGGCAAGATAGATCGAAGCGCTCTGGTTGCTCCCGAAGATTTACAGCTGCTCGCAGAAGGCGATCTGGCACCGCCACAAACGCCCGTTGAAGAAGCGGTTTCGACCATCTGGGAGGAGGTTCTGCAGCGCAACAGAATCGGGCGCAACGCCAACTTCTTCGACCTCGGGGGCCATTCACTACTTGCCACCCAGGTGGTTTCCCGAGTGCGCCAGACTTTTCAAATCGACCTACCGATCGCCGAAATCTTCGAATCTCAGACCGTGAAGGGACTCGCCGCCCGAATCAGCGAAGCGTTGCCCACTGCCGACACCCTCGTCGCGCCTCCCATACGTCGCAGGGCCCGCGGTGAGCGACTGCCTTTGTCTTTCGCTCAGCAGCGCCTCTGGTTTCTCGACCAGCTGCAACCCGACAGTGACCAGTACAACATCCCGGCGTTCTTTCGTGTTCAGGGCTTGCTCGACACCACGGCTTTCGAAGCGGCCCTAAGAGAGATAGTGCGTCGGCACGAAGTTCTACGGACTCGCTTTCTGAGGGTCGATGGCACGCCTGAACAAATCATCGACGAAACGTCCGACTTCGTCGTCGAGCGCGCCGACTTGACCGACATGCCACCGGAGCAGCGAGAGGTCGAGGTCCGACGCCTGGCGCGGAAAGAGGCGAAGCAGCCCTTCGACCTCGCAACCGATCCCGTTCTGCGCGCAAAGCTCCTAAGCCTTAGCGATGACGAACACGCCTTGTTCCTGACCGTGCACCACATTGCCGCCGACGGTTGGTCGCTGGGTATCCTGATGCGCGAGCTGACCCCCCTCTACGAGGCGTTTCGCCGCAACGAACCATCGCCACTGCCGGAGCTCACCCTTCAGTACGCGGACTTCTCGGTCTGGCAGCGCAAATGGCTCTCGGACACAGTGCTCGATCGCCAACTGGATTATTGGCGACAACGTCTCGATGGCGCACCACCGGCTCTCGACCTACCTGCTGATCGACCACGGCAGGCCCAACCGACACTAGCCGGCGGCAGGGAACCACTAGAGATCCCCAAGCAGCTCGCCGGACAGATCAAAGAGTTCGCCCGGACCCGCAACGCGACACTGTTCATGACCTTGCTGGCGGCCTTCAAGACACTTCTCATGCGCTACTCCGGGGTGGACGACATCGTTGTCGGCACCCCGGTTGCCAACCGCAATCGGGTAGAGACTGACGGATTGATTGGCTTCTTCGTCAACACCCTGGTCCTGCGTTCTGACCTCGGTGACAACCCAAGTTTCTTGCAACTTCTCGAGCGAGTTCGAGAGGTCACACTCTCAGCTTACGCCCATCAAGACTTACCTTTTGAGCGCTTGGTCGAGGAGCTCGTCCCAGCACGAGACCTCTCGCGCACGCCGCTCTTTCAGGTGATGTTCGTGGTGCAGAACACTTCTCCGATCGCGACCGAGTTGGCGGACCTTAACCTCACTCCGATGCCGATCAAAGGTGATAGTTCGAAGTTCGACCTGACTCTCAGCGTGGCAGAGACTGAGGACACTATTACCGCACTCGCCGAGTACAGCAGAGATCTCTTCGATCCACCAACCATCCGACGGTTGTTGCAGAGTTTCCGTATTTTGCTCGAAGGCATCGTGGAAAACCCAGAGGCACGTTTGGCAGATCTTCCCTTGCTCGAACCCAGCGAGCGCGCCCGCTTGCTGGCGGCCGGCGGACCTGCCTTCGAAACCACTCCGAGCGGAGTCAGTCTCGGCACGCTCTTCGCGCGCCAGGCAGCGGCCGATCCGGAACGTGTCGCGATGGTGTCCGCCGACGACAGCTGGACCTATGGTGACGTCGATTCACAATCGACCGGCCTGGCGCAGCTACTCAAGGAGCTGGTCCAATGATCGAGAATCGACAACTTCACCTACCACAGCGAGATCTCATCGCCGCCGGGTTGAAGTCACCGGCATTCCACGATCGCCTCGGCCCCGACCGGCCCCTCGATCCGGGCAAGACAGCTGCGCCCCGAGAGTCCATCGGAAACCGAGGAGCCCGAAGCTCATGAGTACGTCCAGCGGTTCGCGCGAATCGCTCGTCGGCCTGATGGCCGACAAAGGGCCAGAGGTCGTCGTCGGGATCCTCAGTATCCTGCGTTCGGGCTGTGCCCTGGTGCCGATCTCCCCCGACTACCCCGAAGAGCGGATCGGGTTCATTGTCGAAGAATGCGGCATCGAAGTCCTCCTGACCCAGAGCCACTATCTCGAAAAGGTAGTCCGGTTGGCGACCGTCACCACGGAGCTCCGCCATGTAGTCTGCCTCGACGGAGAGCCGGAGGCACCGATCGTCGGGGCACCCTTCACGGTGCATGGGCCCGAGGCCTGGCAGCATCGCGACGGCGAGGCCAATAGCGCGGCGGCCGAGCAGCTGGCCTACGTCATCTACACCTCAGGCTCCACCGGCCAACCTAAGGGTGTGCCCATCACCCATGACAACTTGGTCCCGCTCCTCCTCTGGAGCCGCGACTACTTCGGCTTCGGCGAGCAAACCCGTGTGGCGTCGAGCCTCTCCTACTGGTTCGACTTCGGCCTCTTCGAGATCCTCAGCACCCTGCTCTTCGGCGGCCAGCTCTACCTGCCGCAAGCCGACGAAAGCGACGATCCCGCCCGGTTTGCCTCTTGGATCGCCGAGCGCCGGCTCAACACCCTGCATGGCACGCCGTCATTCATGCGCGAGATCACTGGCGCGGCAACACAACCGCTGACCGATCTTCAGGTACTTCACCTCGGCGGAGAGGCGCTGGTTCGCCCCGAGATCGACCGGCTGTTCGAGGCGGTGGGAGAGCAGTGCGTGCTCTACAACGGCTACGGCCCTACCGAGACCAGTGTCAACAGCGCAATCTTCACGATCGGTAGCCGCGCCGAGCGGCACGACGACGGCAGTGCCAATACACCGATCGGCAACGCCTCCGCCGACAACCGCTTGTATGTCCTGGACCGCCAAGGAAACCCGGTACCGATCGGAGTCGCCGGGGAGCTGCACATCGGAGGTGCTGGGCTGTCACGTGGGTACTGGCAGCGACAGCAGCTGACTGCAGAGCGATTCCGGCCCGATCCCTTCGGCGACGTCCGAGGCGCCCGCCTCTATCGCACCGGTGACATCGTCCACTTCCGGCCCGATCTCGCCATCGAATTCCTGGGACGCGTCGACTATCAGGTCAAGCTCCGCGGCTTTCGTATCGAGCCCGGCGAGATCGAAGCGGCGCTATTGGAGCACCCAGCGGTCAATGAGTGCGTCGTGGTGCTGTGGGGGGAGTCTCCAGAGGAGCAACGCCTGGTCGCCTACGTCGCAGCTGCCACCGAGCAATCTCCGGGACCCGAGGAGCTCCGTGCCTTCCTGCGTGAGCTGCTGCCCCATTTCATGATCCCTGGCACCTTTCTCGCCGTGCCTCAGCTACCGCGCACGGCAACCGGCAAGCTCGACCGGCAGGCTCTACCCGCACCGCCACAAGTCGAAGCCGATAATGCGCTTGTTCTGCCTCCGGCGACACCGACAGAAGAGGTGGTGGCAGGCACTTGGCAAGAGGTGCTGGAGCGCACCGAGATCGGCCGCGATGCCAACTTCTTCGACCTCGGTGGCCACTCTCTCCTCGGTACCCAGGTGATCTCCCGGCTGCGCCGTGCCTTCGATGTTGATCTGGCGATCGCCTCGCTGTTTCATTCTCCCACCGTCCGCGGGTTGGCGGAGGAAATCGACGCCGCGCTCGAGGCTACCGGTGGGGCAAGTCTGCCTCCGATTCGCCCGGTGCCCCGAGATCGGGTGTTGCCGCTGTCCTTCGCCCAGCAGCGGCTCTGGTTCCTCAACCAGGCAGCACTGGACAATCCAGCCTACAACGTGCCCAGAGTGACGCGGCTCGAGGGCGAGCTCGACATCCCAGCGCTGGCAGCAACCTTCGACGAGATTCTCCGCCGCCACGAGATTCTGCGCACCAGCTACCCGGTCGTCAGCGGCCAGGTCCGTCAAGTGATCGCCGATGACGCCACGCTCGGACTGTCCGTTATCGACCTCGCGGCGCTACCGGCTGAGGAACGAGAGGAGCTCCGCCTGCGTCTCGTTCGGCAAGAGTCCCGCAGGCCGTTCGACCTCGCACACGGGCCGGTCATCCGCGGTCATGTGGTTCGTCTCGACCCGCGCGATCACGTCCTTCTACTCACCCTCCACCACATCGCTTGGGATGGCTGGTCACTCGGTATTTTCGATCGCGAAGTGCATGTGCTGTATGAAGCTTTTCGCCATCGACAACCCTCACCGTTGCCGGAGCTTCCGGTCCAGTATGCGGACTACGCCGTCTGGCAGAGGCAGGTGCTGGAGGGTGAGATGCGGGAGCAGCAGCTCGGCTACTGGCGGCAAGTGCTGGCGGGGGCGCCGCCGCTGCTGGCGCTGCCCACCGATCGTCCACGCCCCTCGGTTCTCAACCAGCAGGGAGCGATGGAGCACATCGGCTGGCCTTATGAGCTTCTCAAGGAGTTGCGCCAGCTCAGTCGCAGCCAGGACGTCACTTTATTCATGACGCTCCTCGCTGGCTGGCAGGAAATCCTCAGCCGCTACTCTGGACAGCTGGACATCTGCATCGGCTCCGGGACCGCCAATCGTAACCGGGTCGAGACCGAAGGGATGATCGGTTTCTTCGTCAACACGTTTGCCCTGAGGACTGATCTGTCGGGGAGGCTGACTTTTCAAGAGCTTCTCGGTCGCGCACGCGAGACGGCCCTCGGAGCTTATGCGCACCAGGAAGTACCCTTCGAGCAGGTGGTCGAAGCAGTCCAGCCGCAGCGCTCTGCGAGCTATTCACCAATATTTCAGGTGACGTTCGGCCTGCAAAACATCGCCGCCGAGGCGACCAACCTTTCCGGGCTCGAACAGCGTTCGGACTTGATCGGCACCGGCGGTGCCGTGTTCGACTTGACCCTGTTTATGCTCGAGACCCCCGAAACTCTGGATAGCCTCGTCGAATACAGTGTCGATCTGTTCGACCGCGTCACCATCGAGCGGCTGATGAAGCACCTCCGCCGCCTGCTGGAGCAGGCGGTTGCCGACCCGCGTCGAGAGGTCGCGACACTCAGCTTGCTGAGCGCCGAGGAGCGGCAGCAGCTAATGACGGGTTGGAATCTCACCGCCCGGCCATACCCTCGGCAGGCGGGCCTGGCGGAGCTATTCGCCGGCCAGGTCGCCCGACGCCCCGAGGCGGTTGCATTGCAGTTCAGCGATGGCCAGCTGAGTTACGTCGAGCTCGATCGGCGGGCTCGCCTGCTGGCTACCGAGCTCGGTGCCAGCGGCGTCGGCAATGGCTCGCTCGTCGGCCTCTGCCTCGAGCGCTCCACCGCCCTGGCGGTTGGCATCCTTGGTATTCTCCAGGCCGGCGGTGCTTACGTCCCCCTCGATCCCGACTACCCCGACGAACGCCTCGCCTTTATGGCCGAGGACGCCGGCCTCGCGGCGGTGGTCACCGGGCAAACACACGCCACCGACCTGCCTGACTTGGGGGTCCCGACGCTACTCCTCGAGCGCGTGCTCACCGTCGAGGCCAACGTTTCGGCGAGTGCTGACGGCGGCGGCGACCTCGCCTACGTCATCTACACCTCTGGCTCTACCGGCCGCCCCAAGGGCGTGGGAGTGCCGCAGCGCGCCGTGGCCCGCCTAGTCCTTGGCGCCGACTACGTCGACCTGTGCCCCGGTGACCGCATCGCCCAGGTTTCCACCGCCTCGTTCGACGCCGCAACCTTCGAGATCTGGGGCGCCCTGCTCACCGGCGGACGCCTCGTCGGGCTCGAACGCAAAATCACCTTGGAGCCCGCCGAGCTCGCCGCCGCCCTCGCTCGCCATCGCATCGATACCCTGTTCCTCACCACCGCTTTGTTCAATCAGGTTGTCCACCTCGAGCCCGCTGCCTTCGCAGGGTTGCGCGAGCTACTGTTCGGCGGCGAGGCAGTCGACCCCAATGCGGTGCGCAGCGCCCTGGCCGCGGGGCCACCTCGCCGTCTGCTGCATGTTTATGGCCCCACCGAGTCGACCACCTTCGCCACCTGGTACGAGGTCGACCACGTCGCTGCCAAGGCCGCCACCGTCCCGATCGGCCAGCCACTGGCCAACACAACCGCCTACGTGTTCGACCGTCACGGCGAGCTTTCGGCCATCGACGTGCCGGGCGAGCTCTTCCTGGGCGCCGACGGCCTCGCCCTAGGCTACCTCCACCGCCCCGCCTTGACCGCGGAACGCTTCGTCCCCCACCCCTTCATAGAGGACGAACGCCTCTACCGCACCGGCGATCGAGTACGCCGACGCGCCGACGGCACCATCGAGTTCCTGGGCCGCGGCGACCACCAGATCAAGCTCCGCGGGTTTCGCATCGAACTCGGCGAGATCGAGGCCGTTCTGCGCAAGCATCCGGCCATCGGCGATGCGGCCGTCGTTCTCGCCGAATCGCTCCCGTTCGACAAGCAACTGGTTGCTTACGCGGTGCCCACGGCACAGGCCACCCTGCCTACCGCCGAACTGCGGGACTTTCTCGGTGAGCGCCTGCCGGACTATATGGTTCCTCACCTTTTCGTCGGCCTCCCCGAGCTGCCGCTCAACGCCAACGGCAAGCTTGATCGCAGCGCTCTGCCGGAGCCGGAATCTGGCTCCAGCCTCGAGCCAGATTCCGACGACGCCAGCCCAAAAACTCCCGTAGAGCGGCTGGTGGCGGAGATCTGGAGCGAGCTCCTGGGAATCGGGCCCGTCAATATCCACGACGATTTCTTCGAGCTCGGCGGCCACTCGCTGTCCGCAACCCGGATGATGGCTCAACTGAATCAGGCCCTGGGCATCTCCCTGCCGATCTGGGACCTGTTCGAAGGCCCAACCCTCGGCGAGCTAGCCGAGCGGGCGGCGGCAGCGCAGCTTTCCGAGGCCGGCGCGAGACCGGCGATCCTACCGGCTCCCGAGGAGACCGAACGCTGTCTGTCGTTCGCCCAGGAGAGGCTCTGGTTCCTCGACCACCTGGAGCCCGAGAGCCCAGTCTACAACGTCCCCCTCGCCCTCCGGCTCCAGGGTCCTCTCAATGCACGGGCCCTGAAGACGAGTCTCGACGAGATCCTCCGCCGTCACGAGGTCCTGCGCACCTCTATGCCAGCAGTCAATGGCAAGGCGAGCATAAGGATCCACACGGACCGGCGGCTCGATCTTGCCGACATCGACCTGCGGTCAGTGGCCGAGTCAGCGAAAGCTGTGGCCTTGCGGCACATAGCGGGAGAGGAGTCGACACGCCCGTTCCGGCTCGCCATTGGGCCGCTAGTCCGCGGTCGGCTCGTCCGGCTGGCGGCAGAGGACTATGTCCTGCTGCTGACCATCCATCACATCGTCTGCGATGGATGGTCTATGCCTGTCCTGATCCGCGAGTTGTTTGCCCTCTACGGAGCATTTTCCATCGATCGCCCTTCGCCGCTCGAGCCATTGCCGGTCCAGTACTCGGACTATGCCCGCTGGCAGCGCGACTGGCTCGAAGGGGAGACGCTCGAAGAGCAGATCGGCTACTGGCGGCAAACGCTCAGCGGGGCGCCATCGTTACTCCGGCTACCCACCGACCGACCGCGGCCGTCGGTCCAGACCTACCGTGGCAACCTGGCCTCGACCGTCTACTCGCGGTCCCTTCTCGAGCGGGCCGCAGCGCTGGGTCGCAGCCATGAAGCGACCCTGTTCATGACCCTCCTCGCCGCCTTCCAAACGCTCCTCGGCCGTTACTCCGGCCAGCGCGACATCTGTATCGGTACGCCGGTCGCCAACCGCTCTCAGGCGGAAATCGAGGGGCTGATCGGTTTCTTCGTCAACACTTTGGTCATGCGCACATCCCTGTCCGATGAGTCGAGCTTCAGCCAGCTGCTGGCACAGGTGCGAGAGACGGCGCTCAGCGCCTTCAACCACCAGGAGCTGCCGTTCGAACGGGTGGTCGATACGTTGGCTCCAGAGCGTTCGCTGAGTTACAGTCCGCTCTTCCAGGTACTCTTCACCCTGCAGGATGAACCGCTTCGAGAGCTCGAGGTCGGCAAGCTGAAGATCGCTCCCGCCGACTTCGGCGACGACCAGGTTGCCAAGTTCGACCTCTCCATGGGGCTGATCGAGAACAAGCAGGGCCTTGTGGCGGCGATCGAGTACAACGTCGATCTTTTTGACCGGACCACAGTACTGAGGCTCCTGGAGCATCTCGGAACGCTTCTCGAGCAGGCGGTCGCCAGCCCTGACGAGTCAATCGAGCGCCTCGAGCTACTCACCGTCCGGCAGCGCTTCCAGTTGCTCGAGGAGTGGAACGCGACGCCGGTGATCGTCCCGCCGCTGGTGACGCTTGCCAGCCTCTTCGCAGCTCAAGCGAAGCGCGATCCGGATCGCGTGGCGCTGATCGTCGGTGACGAGTCGCTCACTTTCGGCGAGCTCCGCAGCCGGGCTAAGCGCTGGGCGCGTCGGCTGGTGGACGACGGGATTGGACCGGAGGTTGGCGTCGGGGTCTTCCTCGACCGCTCCTCCGATCTGGTGGTGGCGCTGCTGGCGGTGCTCGAGGCCGGCGGCTTCTACATTCCTCTCGATCCAAACTACCCGCCATCACGGGTGGAGCTACTGCTCCGAGACTCCGGTGCCAAAGTGGTGCTCACAAGCCTTGGTCTGTGCCACCAGCTGCCGCCGAACAGTGCTCGCCTGATCTGCGTCGACGCCGAGGCACCTGAACCGACATCGAACGCAGCAGGCGGCCGGCGTGCGGCCGAGAGCAACAACCTGGCTTACGTGATCTACACCTCCGGCTCGACGGGTGTTCCCAAAGGGGTCGGTATCGAGCACCGCGCCACTGTCGCTCTGTTGAGCTGGGCTGCGCAGGTTTATGGCGAGGAGGAGCGGCGCGGCGTCCTGGCCTCGACATCGGTCTGCTTCGACCTCTCGATCTTCGAGCTCTTCCTGCCGCTGACCATGGGCGGCACCGTGGTGCTCGCCGAGAACCTCTTCGACCTCCCACGGCTGCCAGCGGCGGACCGGGTGAGTCTGGTGAACACGGTGCCCTCGGTTCTCGCTGAGCTCCTGCGATTCGGCGGCATGCCGCCGTCGGTCACAACCATCAACCTCGCTGGCGAGGCCCTGCAGAGCGACCTCGTCGACCGCCTCGGCGAGGCGGCCCGCGCCCCAGCAATCTACAACCTCTACGGGCCGTCCGAGTGCACCACCTACTCAACGACAGCGACGATCTCACCCGGGGTGGCCGACCCGGTGCCGATCGGTCAGCCGATCTCCAACACTCGGGCGTACATCCTCGACCGCCATCTCCAGCCGACAGCGCCCGGAGTCTTGGGAGAGCTGTTCCTGGCCGGTGCCGGCGTGGCGCGGGGTTATCTCGGGCGCCCCGTACAGACGGCCGAGAGCTTTCTGCCGAGCCCGTTCGGAGATGGCGATCGCCTGTACCGCACGGGGGACCTCGCACGGTTCGGTGGCGATGGCAGCCTGGAGTTCCATGGCCGTATCGACCGACAAGTCAAACTGCACGGCTTCCGGATCGAGCTAGAAGAGACCGAGGTTGTGCTGGCCCGACACCCTCAGGTCGGCGAAAGCGCTGTCGTCCTTCAGGATGACTCGGCTGGCCATCCACATCTCGCTGCTTACTTGGTGGCTTCCGACGGTCAAGCCCCCACCTCGGCCACGCTGGCGAGCTACCTCCGCGAGCACCTGCCGAACTATATGGTTCCCGGTACTTTCCGTCTCCTCGAGGAGCTGCCACGCACGCCCAACGGCAAGGTCGATCGTCGGGCACTGGCAACGATCCGCCTGGAGGCCGAGCTCGAGGGCCCGGAGCGTGGCGACTACGTCGCCCCGCGAAACGCTGTCGAAGAGCAGCTCACCGCCATCTGGAGCGAGGTTCTACAGAGAGAAACGGTGGGCGTCGATGACAACTTCTTCGAAATCGGCGGCGACTCGATCCTCAGCATCCAAGTCGCCTCCCGCGCCCAGCAAGCCGGCCTGCGCTTGACGACGAAGCAGCTATTCCAGGCGCAGACCATCGCCGAGCTGGCCAAGCTGGTCGGCACGGCGGCGACCGAGGCCGAACAGGGCATGGTGGTCGGCGAGGTACCGCTAACCCCCGCCCAGCGTTGGTTCTTCGCCCAGCGACCCGCCCACCCGCATCACTTCAACCAGGCCATTGTCCTCACGCCGCGAGAGCAGCTGACCATGACGGCCCTGGACCGGGCACTATCGAGCCTGGTCGGCCACCACGACGCCCTGCGTCTGCGCTTCCGGCGACAAGGGGAGCACTGGGAAGCTTTCCAGTGTGACGACCTCGCGAGCTCGTTCCGCCTGCGCCGTGTGGATCTCTCCCGCCTCAGCGACGCCGACCGTCGCACCGCGCTCGAACGGTCTTTCGCGGTCGCCCACGCCAGCCTCCGGCTTGAGCAGGGGCCGCTCTTCGAGGCCACACTCCTCGACCTGGAACCAGAGACGCCGGGCCGCCTGCACCTGGTGGTCCATCACCTGGCGATGGACTGGGTGTCCTGGGGCATCCTGCTCACCGACCTGACACGAGCCTACGAGTCGGCAACGCGCGATGAGAAGATCGACCTCGGGCTGAAGACCACTTCCTTCCGCCAATGGGCGAGCTCCCTGGTCGAGGATGGAGTCCCCAGCATTGCCGAAGAGCGCGAGCACTGGCACAGCACCGTCTTGCCATCGGTGCCTTCGCTGCCACGGGACTTTCCGGCCGGCGACAATTCCAGCGCTACCACAGAGCTGGCCAGCTCTGTGCTGAGCCGGGGAGAGACAGCCTCCCTGCTTCAAGCCGCTGGGGTCGCCTACCGAGTCCAGCCCCGGGATCTCGTGGTCGCGGCGCTCGCCGCGGGTATCGCCTCGGCGACCGGTCAACGCCGCCTTCGCCTCGTCCTCGAGGGCCACGGCCGCGAGGAGCTACGCGACAGCCATGATCTCTCGCGAACCGTCGGCTGGTTTACGAGTATCTATCCCCTGATGATCGACCTGGAAGGCAAACAATCGTCGGAAGAGGTCATCGTCGCGGTCAAGGAGAGCTTGCGTCGGGTGCCACGCCAGGGTATCGGGTGGGGAATCTCGCGTTACCTATCTACAGAATCGGACGACCGAGCACTTGCAGAAGCGCCGGAGCCCGAGATCAGCTTCAACTACCTCGGCCACTATGCAACCACTTCGTCGCAAGCCTCCCTCTTAGAGGTGGCGCCGGAATCTAGTGGCCCTGTGCGCCATCCGGATTCGCAGCGTCCGCACCTCCTCGAGGTCTCCGCCGTTATCGCCGACGACCGTCTGCAGCTCAATATCGCTTACTCCCGCGGGCTCCACCGACAACAGACTGTCGAAGCCTGGCTGACGGCGATCACGGAGGCATTGAGGGCTCTGATCGACCACTGTCTGGCGCCCGGCGCTGGACGCCTCACCGCGGATGACTTCACTGAGTTCGGCTGGCAGCAGCCCGATCTCGACCAGATCCTGGGTGAGATCGACCGCACCTCCGAGGGGATGACAGTCGAACGCGGGGACAGCAGCCGGTGAGAGATCACATCGCCGACTTCTACCCGCTCTCCCCGATGCAGCAGGGGATGCTCTTCCATGCCCTGGAGAGCCCTGAGTCTACCGTCCACCACGAGTTCCTTCGCTGCGAGCTCGAGGGTAAACTCGCTGAAGACACCCTCGAGTATGCCTTACAAGCGGTCGTGGACCGCCACGCTGTCTTGCGGAGCGCCTTTCTCTGGGAGGGACTGCGCGAGCCGGTGCAGGTCGTCCATCGTGATGTTCCGCTGCCTTTGCAGCGCCTCGATTTGAGCGGGATCACGGCAAGCGAACAGGAGCGACGTCTCACGGTCTTGGCGCAGGAGGAGCGCGAGAGCCACTTCGAGCTCTCCCAACCGCCGCTGCTGCGAATGACCCTGGTCAAGCTCGGTCTCCACCGCAGTCTCCTGCTGTGGAGCTTTCACCACATGCTGCTCGATGGCTGGAGCACGGCCCAGGTGTTGCAGGAGTTCTTCGAGCTGTACGAGATAGGTTGCCGCAACACGGAGCCACAACTGCCCCCGGCGGTGCCCTACCGCAACTACATCGCCTGGCTCAAGCGGCAATCCATGACCCGCGCTGAGGCTTTCTGGCGGCAACGCCTCGCCGGGTTCTCCCGGCCGACCCCGCTCCCTTTGGCACTGCCACGGGCGCGGCGAGCCGAAGGGGTGGAAGAGTGCCGGCTGTCGATCGATTCCGCCACCAGTGACCAGCTCAAATCGTTAGCAAGTCGCCTGAAGCTGACACCCAACACCGTCGTCCAGGCGGCCTGGGCCCGGCTGCTGGCCCTCTACAGCGGCGAGCTCGATATTCTCTTCGGTGCCGTAGTTTCCGGCCGGCCGCCGGAGCTTTCCGGAATCGAATCGCTCGTCGGCCTGATGATCAACACCCTGCCGGTACGGATCGCGGTGCCGAAGCAGACGGCCATCGAGACCTGGATGCGAGAGTTACAGACACTGCGGGCCGAGGAGAGCGAATTCGAGTTCACACCCCTCTATAGGATCCAGGAGTGGGCAGGCGTCGCCGGCTCACCACTGTTCGAGACCCTGCTCGGCTACCAGAATTATCCTTTTGACTCCGTTGCCGCTCAACCTAGCAGCGGCCTACGACTGGTCGCGGTGGACGCGATCGAGCAGACCAACGTCCCCTTGACCCTGACCATCGGGCTCGGCCAAGAAATGGGCCTGCGCGCTCTACTCGACCCGCGTCGTTTCGACCTGCACGCCGTCGACCGGGTGTTGCGTTCGCTCGCGACCCTTTTGCGGAACATCGTCGCCAACCCCGACGCACCGGTCCAGAGCCTCGGTTTTTTGAGCGCTGAGGAGCGGCAGCAAGTGTTGACGGGGTGCAACCTCACCCCACAACCCTACCCGCGCCAAGCCGGCTTGGCGGAGCTGTTCGCCGATCAGGTAGCCCGGCATCCCGAGGCGGTGGCCTTGGAGTTCGGCGACGGCCTGCTGAGCTACGCCGAGCTCGACCGGCAAGCCCGGTGCCTGGCCACCAACCTTGGCGCCAGCGGCGTCAGCCACGGATCCCTCGTCGGCCTCTGTCTCGAGCGCTCCACCGCGCTAGCGGTCGGCATCCTCGGCATTCTCCAGGCTGGCGGCGCCTACGTCCCCCTCGACCCCGACCACCCTTCCGAGCGCCTCGACTTCATGGCCGAGGATGCCGGCTTGGCGGCGGTCGTCACCGAAGAGGCGCACGCCGCTGCCCTGCCACACTGGGGGCTCCCAACGCTAGTGCTCACCACTGGGACGAACGCAAATCTCGCCAAAGAGATCACCGCTACCCCAAATGTTGTCGTTAGCGGCGAGAGCCTGGCCTACGTCATCTATACCTCCGGCTCCACCGGCCGACCCAAGGGCGTGGCCGTTCCGCAGCGAGCCGTTGCCCGCCTCGCACTCGGCACCGACTACGTCGATCTCCGCCCCGGCAACCGCATGGCCCAGGCCTCTACCGCCTCGTTCGACGCCGCCACCTTCGAGATCTGGGGCGCCCTGCTCACCGGTGGCCGCCTCGTTGGTCTCGAGCGCGAGCTGACTTTGGCGCCAGCCGAGCTCGCTGCCGCCCTCGATCGCCACCGGATTGACACCCTGTTCCTCACTACTGCTCTGTTCAACCAGGTCGTTCGGCTCGAGCCGGCGGCCTTCGCACGGCTCCGCGAGCTACTGTTCGGAGGCGAGGCGGTCGATCCTGACATCGTTCGCCGCGTCCTGGCCGAGGGCTCGCCGCGTCGTCTGTTACATGTCTACGGACCCACCGAGTCAACCACCTTCGCGACCTGGCACGAGGTCGACTGCGGCGCCGACACGGACGCCACTATCCCCATTGGCCGGCCCTTGGCCAACACCACCGCCTATGTGCTCGACAGCAACAGCGAACCGGTTCCTGTCAATGTGCCGGGCGAGCTCTACCTGGGCGCCGACGGCCTGGCGCGAGGTTACCTCCACCGGCCCGCACTGACCGCGGAGTGCTTCGTCCCCCATCCCTTCGCCGATAGCGAGCGCCTCTACCGCACCGGTGACCGCGTGCACCGCGGTGCCGACGGCGCGATCGAGTTTCTGGGGCGCTTCGACCATCAGATCAAACTACGCGGCTTCCGTATCGAGCTCGGCGAGATCGAAGAGGCCCTGCGTGGGCACCCGGCTATCGGCGACGCCGTCGTTGTCCTCACTAACTCGTTACCGGTCGGCGAGCAGCTTGTGGCCTACGCCGTACCCACCTCACCGAATGCCCTGCCTATCGCCGAGTTGCGGAACTTTCTCGGCGAGCGCCTGCCGCACTACATGGTGCCCCAGCTTTTCGTAAGTCTTCCCGAGCTGCCTCTCAACGCCAACGGTAAACTCGATCGCGACGCCCTGCCGAAACCGATCCCCGCAGAAGTGTACGGATCGGTATCGACTTCCGAACTGCCCGCGACAGCGGTCGAAGCGACACTCGCCGAGATCTGGGCCGATGTGCTCGGCTGCTCACAAGTCGGTCGTAGCGAAGACTTTTTCGACCTTGGTGGGCACTCCCTGCTCGCCATCCAGCTCATTTCCCGCGCCCGGCGTGCCTTTGGCATCGATCTGCCCCTCTCAGCCTTGTTCGAAAACTCCACGGTCGAGCGATTGGCGACCGTCGTCCAGCGAGCGATCGCCACCGGCCCCGAGGCGCCGCCGATCGAACGGATCACCCGGGATGCTCCCCTTCCATTGTCGTTCGGACAACAGCGGCTGTGGTTTCTCCACCAGCTCTTGCCCATGACCGACCAGTACAACGTACCTGCGAACCTCCGCCTCACGGGTCGGCTGGTAGCTCCGGTTCTGTCCGCCTGCCTAGATGAAATCGTGCGTCGCCATGAGGTAATGCGCACTCGGTTTGTCGAAGCGGACGGTGTGCCGGTGCAGATCATCGACGAGCCGCGAGGTCTGCCGCTCCCGACCATCGACCTATCCGGCTTGCCGGAGGCGGAGCGCAGCTCGACCCTCGCACGGTTGCAGCGCAACGAATCGCTGCAAGCCTTCGACCTCGTGGCCGGGCCGGTAGTCCGCGCCCTACTCGTTCGTTTGCAGAAGAAAGACCACGCGCTGCTGCTCAGCATGCACCACGCGGTCGCGGACCTGTGGTCGATGGCAGTGCTGATGGGAGAGCTGGCCAAACTATACACAGCTTTCGTCGCAGGACTCCCCTCACCCCTCGAGGAACTGCCGGTTCAATACGCCGACTACGCGGTTTGGCAGCGACGCCAGATGGAAGGGGAAGCCTGGCAAGAGCAGATCCGCTACTGGCGCAAGCGCCTAGAGAGAACACCGCCGGCACTGGAGCTGCCGGCCGACCGGCCGCGGCCCGCGGTACAGAGCTTCCGGGGAGCACTCGAGTCGATCCGCTGGCCTGGTGACCGGCGTGACGCCGCCCGCCGCCTGAGCCGCTCGCAGGACGCGACCCTCTACATGACCCTGCTGGCCTGTTTCCAGATCCTACTTGCACGTTACAGCGGAACGCGGGACGTCTGTGTCGGTTCGCCGATTCTCAATCGCACTCGACCTGAAATCGAGCCGCTGATCGGTTTCTTTGTCAACACCGTGGTGCTGCGTACCGACCTTTCCAACGCACCGCGGTTCCGGGAGGTGTTAGCGCAGGTCCGCCGTCTGGCGCTCGAAGCCTACGCCAACCCGGACGTCCCGTTCGAGCAGATCGTCGAGGAAATTCAGCCGGAGCGGACACTGACTTTTACGCCGCTCTTTCAGGTGATGTTCGTGCTCCACAACGCCGGTGCTGGGCGGATCACTCTGCCTGGGCTCGAAGCCACTCCTCTCCCCAACGCAACGGAAACCGCGAAGTTCGATCTGACGTTGATCGTGCAAGAAGAGACGGAGGCCGGCTTTGTCGCAACCGTCGAGTACAACACGGATCTGTTCGACCGGACCACGATAGTGCGTATGTTGGGCCATCTGGAGAGGTTGCTGATGAGTGCAGCCGCCGAACCCAACAGGCGAGTGAGTGCCCTCCCTGCCCTAGCTCTGAGCGAGTGCCATCAACTCTTGACCGAATGGTCCGGGCCCGCCGCCGATGGGCTGTCGGCCGATCTCCACGCGGACGAGGTCGGCATAGACCGGCTCTTCGCTCACCAGGCGACAGTCAGCCCGGACCGCATCGCACTGGTGTCGGCCGGCGACGCCTGGACCTACGGCGATCTCGCCGCGCGTTCGCACGGCCTGGCTCAGCTCCTAGAGGAGCTGGCACGATCCACATCCACCAACTCTCGTGAAGTGCTCGTCGGCATGATCGCCGAGCAGGGGCCCGACATCGTCGTCGGGATCCTCGGTATCCTTCGCTCGCCCTGCGCACTGGTGCCGGTCTCCCCCGCCTACCCCGAGGAGAGGATCCGGTTTATTGTCGACGAGTGCGGTATCGAAGTCCTCGTCACTCAGAGCCACCATCTCGAGAAGCTGCTCAACCTGGCCAGCTCCACCCCGACGCTACGCCACGTGGTCTGCCTCGACGCCGAACCGGAGGCTTCGTTGGCGGCGGCGTCCCTCGCTGTCTACGGACCCGCTGCCTGGCGGTATCGTGACAGTGAGGGTGGTGCAGCTGGCGCGACGGCTAAGCGGCTGGCCTACGTGATCTACACCTCGGGCTCCCCCGGCCGCCCCAAGGGGGTACCCATCTCCCACGCCAACTTAATCCCGTTGCTGCTCTGGGGCCGCGACTGCTTCGGGATCGACGAGCACACCCGTGTGGCATCGAGCCTTTCCTGCTGGTTCGACTTCGGCCTCTTCGAAATCTTGAGCACCTTGCTCTTCGGCGGCCAGCTCCACCTGCTGCGATCGCAGGAATCCGGTGATCCCGCCCTCTATGCTCCTTGGATCGCCGAGCGACGGCTGAATACGCTGCACGGCACACCATCGTTCGTGCGCGAGATCACTGCCGCGGCATCGCAGCCGCTGGCCGAGCTAGAGATCCTGCACATGGGCGGCGAGGCGCTGGCCCGCGCAGATGTCGACCGGTTATTCGAGGCGGTGGGAGAACGGTGCCTGCTCTACAACGGCTACGGGCCCACCGAGGCCAGCGTCAACAGCGCGATTTTCAACATCGGCAGCCTCGCCGAACGCCACGACAGCGCCGATGCCAACACGCCGATCGGCGGCGCCTCGACCGGCAAACGCCTCTACGTTCTGGACCGATGGCAGAGCCCGACACCGGTCGGGGTGGCCGGCGAACTTCACATCGGTGGTGGCGGGCTGTCACGGGGGTACTGGCGGCGACCAAGCCTGACCGCCGAACGATTCTGGCCCGATCCCAACGGTTCCGCCCCAGGCGCCCGCCTCTATCGCACTGGTGACCGGGTGCGCTGGCGTGCCAGCAGCAACATCGAGTTTCTGGGGCGCTTCGACCACCAGATCAAGCTGCGCGGGTTCCGCATCGAGCTGGGAGAGATTGAGGCAGCGCTGATCGAACACCCCGAGATCAACGCGAGCACGGCCCTTCTGCGCGAGGACCGTCCAGGCGAGCGACGGCTCGTTGCCTATATCGTGGCGCAATTCGAGCCACCGCCAAGCACCGAAGAACTGCGCAGTTTTCTCGCCGAGATCCTGCCATGGTACATGGTGCCTTCAGTGTTCATGAACCTGGCGACGCTGCCGCTGACGCCCACTGGCAAAGTCGACCGCCGGGCTCTGCCGCCACCGGCGCAGGGGGAAGAAGAGAGCAAATCGTACGAGCCGCCGTCCACACCGACGGAAGAGACCGTGGCTGGCATCTGGTCGGAGGTTCTAGGCCGGGAGCAGGTCGGAAGGCAGGCGAATTTCTTCGATCTCGGCGGCCATTCTCTGCTGGCGACGCAGGTCATCTCGCGGGTGCGCCAAGCGTTCGACGTCAACTTACAACTGCGAGCCCTCTTCGAGGCCGTCGACCTCGCCCGCTTTGCTGAACGGATCGACCTGGCCCGCCTGGAGGAGGTACCGGAGGGTGGCGACGCCATGGTGTCTCCAGCGAGGTTCCAAGCCGAGGTCGAATCGGCCCAACGGCGGCTCGACAGTGATCCGAATATCGAGGAGATTCTTCCCCTCGCCCCCGGCCCGCGCGCGCTGGTCGCTCAAACCCTGGCCTCGGACCGGCCGAGCACTTGGATGATGCAGCTCACCTATGGATTGGCCGCTCCGCTGGAGGAACGACTTCTCGGAGCTGCCTGGGGAGCAATTCTCCAACGTTATGCCCTGCTCCGCTCAGTCGTCGCTTGGCGCGGGCTGGAGCAGCCCGTGCAGGTGATTCGCCGCGATCTCGAGATGCCGGTCCGCTGGCTCGACTGGACAGCTCTGAACGAAGCCGAGCAAAACGACGAGCTGCAACGACTTCTCCACCGCGATCGCGAAGCTGGCCTCGACTTTAGTGCCGGCCCTTTGCTGCGCCTGGTCGCGATTCGCCGGCGGCGAGATGCCCACGATCTGGTTTTGAGCTTTCACCACCTGCTCCTCGACGGCTGGAGCAACACGATGTTACTGCACGACCTGCTCGCCACCTATGAAGCGCTGCGCACCGGTCGTGGGCCGGCGACCCTACCGGCGATCGTGCCCTACCAGACCTACCTCGATTGGCTCGAGCGCAAAAACCTCGCTCCTGCGGAGGCCTACTGGCGGCAGACCCTTGGCGGCTTCACCGCGCCGCCCCCACTGCCCATCGATCCGATGGTGACGCCGGGCGTTGAGGGCCAGGAAGAGATCCAGGTGTTCCTCGACAAGGCTCTGAGCCGCCGGCTGGAGATATTCGCACAGCGCCACCGCTTGACGATCAATACCCTCGCCCAGGGAGTCTGGAGCCTGGTCCTCTCTTCGCTGGCAGACTGCGAGGAGTTGGTCCTCGGGGTCGTGACGTGGGGACGCCCGCCAGATCTCGAACGTGCAGAGTCGATCTTCGGTTGTCTCATGACCACGCTTCCTTTCCGCACTCGATTCATACTCGACCAACAGATCGTTCCATGGCTCCAAGAGCTGCAGATCGATCTTGCGGCGCTGCGCGAGTACGAGCATTGCAGCGCCGAGCAAATCAAGCAATGGGCGGGGTGGCCAACAGATGCACCGCTCTACGATTTTCAGTTCGTTTGCAACAATTTTCCACCCCCGGAGGCGGATCCGACAAACCTCGGCTTCGAGATTACGTCGTCCGAGGTCTTCGAAGAGAATCGTTACCTGCTTGATCTCGAGGTCATCCCGGCAACGCGCTGGCGGCTGGCACTGCTGTTTCAGCGCAGTCACTTCAACCGCCGCGCGGCCCGCAGCCTGCTCGGTCGTTACGAGGCCGTGCTCGAACAGCTGGTTGCCGACCCCGAGCTGCTCCTCGCGAGCCTCCGGTCCCCGATCCCGTCCCTCGACCAACCCGAGAAGATCGCGGCTACAACCGAGATGACCCGTTCCGGCACACCAGCCGTGGAGCTCGAGCGGTGAGCGAACTCACCACAGCAGGGAGCTTCGAAGTCGACAGAGGCGACCTAGGGTGGGGCATTTTCGCCCGCCGGGAGTTCCACAGGGGCGATTACATCTTCACCTTCACCGGCCCCCTGATCGACTTCGACGGCACCGTGGCCAAGGGCGAGCGCGAGAGCGACCCTCTGCAGATCGGCGAAAACCTCTACATCGACCTCGAGGAACCGGGCAGGTCCATCAACCACTCCTGCGCCCCCAACAGCGGCGTCATCGAGAATCGAATTCTGATCGCGATCCGGAGTATTCAGCCGGGCGAGGAAATCAGCCTAGACTACTCCACGACCATGGGGGACGGTCACTGGACGATGATCTGTGCCTGCGGCAATGCTTCGTGCCGCGGAGTGATCCGCGACTTCGAGTATCTCGACCAAGAGTTGCGTCAGAGCTATCTCGAGCTGAACGTTGTACAGGGGTACTTGCGCCACCGCCTCGGCGAGCAGCTGCAGGCGGACCGTCACGGCAGAGGCGAGATGGCCTCGAAGGATTTTCGACGATGAGCTGGCGCGAGATCGAACGGGTGGAGCTGCCATCGCCGCGCGAGTTTCAGCGGAAGTACCTTGCCGGGTCGCGACCGGCCGTGTTCACCAATGCCATGGACCATTGGCCGGCCCGAGAGATGTGGACTCCTGAGTACTTCAAGTCGAGGTACGGGGACATCAAACTTCTGGTTCAGAATCACGAAGCGCTGACCGGAGAGGCGAGTGGACCGATCGAGGAGCAGTACGCGGAACAGCGCTTGGGTGACTACATCGACGACCTGCTGACGCCGGAGCAGAAGACAGGCTACATCGTGCAGTGCCCGCTGCTCGACGCGGTGCCCGAGCTTCGCCATGATGTCGACTTTCCGCCCTTCTTTTCGCCGCTCTCCCGACCGAAGCTGCAACTGTGGATCGGCCCGGCAAACACCAACTCCAAGCTCCACTACGACCAGGACGAGAATCTCTTCGCTCAGATCTATGGCAGGAAGCGGATTATCCTAGCGCCGCCGGAAGCGACGAAGTACTGCTACCCGACCAACGTCACCTGGGGGGAAGGCTACAGCCCGATCCACCCTCACGACCCTGATCTGACTCACTACCCGCTGTTCGCGAAGGTTCGACGTTACCAGACCGTTCTCGGACCGGGCGAGATCCTCTACATCCCTCTCCGCTGGTGGCACGATGTCACTGCGCTCGAACCCGCTATCTCGGTCAACTTATGGTGGTGGCCGCCGAAACTGATGATCCGCAACGTCGCCTACCGGGAATGGGACCGCCTCAGCAAGCGCTTGACAGGCAAGCTAGGTGTCTCCTACGGCCCCCGCTAAACTACGACAAGCAAGCTTGGAGAACTCGAGTCTATGAGCGACACCATCCTTCACGTCGAGACCATCGGCAAGAGCTTCGAAACCGTCCGCGCTCTTGACGACCTCAGCTTCCAGATCGAAGCCGGCGAGATCTTTGCCCTCCTCGGGCCAAACGGTGCCGGCAAGTCGACAACCGTACGCATCCTGATGGGGATACTACGGCCAGACTCCGGCCAGATTCGATATCAGATCGGTTCCTACCTCGGACCGGAACCGCCGTCTAGGACTCTCGGCTATCTGCCGGAGGATCGTGGCCTCTACCCGGACGTACCGATCCTCAAGACCCTTGTCTACATGGGGATCCTACGCGGGATGCCACGCGCTGAGGCTACTGAGGCTACCCGCCACTGGCTGGGGCGCCTAGGCCTCCTCGAGCGCGAAGGGGAAAAGCTGGACGCCCTATCGAAAGGTAACCAGCAGAGAGTGCAGTTCATCGGCTCGATCCTCCACAGTCCTAGCTTCGCGGTCCTCGACGAACCGTTCTCCGGCCTCGATCCGATCAACCAGGAACAGATCCTCGACATCTTGCGCGATCTCCGCAAGGCGGGTACGACGATCTTACTCAGCGCTCACCACCTCGATCTCGTCGAGCGCATCGCCGACCGGGTTCTGCTGCTCGACCAGGGACGAGAAGTGCTCGCGGGCACCATCGACGAGGTCAAGAAAGTAACCGCGGCGCGGCGGCTTGTTTTCGAGATCGCAGGTACCCCCGACACAGAAATCATCGAGTCCTTACCAGGCGTCGAGGCGGTCGAGATTCGCGATTCGGGCGAGATAGCTACTACGCTTGGAAGGACTGTCGAGCTGAATGCGTTCTTGAATGCGTTGACCTCACGCTTCGAGGTCACTTCGATCCGATCGACGGAGATGGACTTGCACGACATTTTTGTCGGCAAGATCTCGGAGCGGCGCGCGGCGGCCGAGAGCGCGCCAGGCGCTAAGGAGGCAATCTGATGAGCTCGAGCAGACTTCTCTTTGAGATCGCCCGATGGGAGTTCGGTCGCTGGTTCAAATTCGGCGACCGGCTCCGCTCGCTGGTTTCCTCCGCCCTCATCGGCCTCGCGGTATGGGGTGGCCTCGCACTTGTCGAACGGTTTAGCCGAACCGAGGTGACGGTAGTCGTCTTCGGCACGGAAACACTGCCTCTCGCCGCGCCTGAAGATGCGTTAATCCAACTCGAACCGGCAGCAGGCCGCAGCCTCGATGACTTGCGAAAGGAACTTGCCCAGCAGGAAATCGATGCTGTACTCAACCTTCAGACGGCCGACGCTGGCCAGCTTCTTGTCACGCGTGAGCCCGGTTACCTCACCGAACTGACAGAAATCCTGTCCCTGGCGCGACGGCAAGTGAGACTCGACGAGTTGGAGATCAACGAGGAACAATTAGCCACCCTCAACCGCCCCTACGAGCTGAGCGTCGAGTCGGTGGCAAAAGGCGGACGCAAGACGACGGCTGACAAGATCGCGGCGGGTGTGCTGATCGGCCTGATGACGCTCGGAGTCTTCATCGGTCTGAGCTACCAATTTGTCGTCATCACCGGCGAGAAGCGCCTGCGTATTACCGAGCAGATCGTCTCGGCGGTGTCACCTCAGAGCTGGATTGATGGCAAGATCCTCGGGCTATCCGCTCTGTCGATGGTCAGCCTGTTGACTTATCTTGCCGGTACCTTGATTTTCCTGTTTGTGGCCACACTTTTCGGTAATCCCATCACGATACCTAGCAGCGCCGCCAATCCCGGTTTGTGGCTGCTCTTGGGCCTGTTCTCTGCCGGAGGTTTCTTTCTCTGGAACACCCTTTTTGCGGCCTTCGCCGCCACCATTGACGACCCCAACACCTCGGCGCGAGGGTCGCTCATGATGCTGCCATTCTTCCCCCTGGCACTCGCCTTCTTCGTGCTCAAAAGTCCCGACGCGGAGATCATCCGCCTGCTCGGCCTCTTTCCCTTGACTTCGCCGACGGTGATGGCGGCACGTCTCGTCCTGACCCAGGTCACGTGGTGGGAGATCCTACTCAGCCTTGGTCTACTCGCGGCCACCATCTTAGTGTTGCGACGAGTCGCCGGTAAAATCTTTGCCCTCTCGATCCTCATGTATGGCAAGGAGCCCTCATGGTCCGAGATGGCCCGCTGCCTTCGTGAGGCTTGATCGTGAGAGCCGCAACCACCAAGAATTGTATCGAAGACGAGAAGTTTCGCCCTAAACGGAACAGCTGTCGTCTCTTCTCTAGGTCGTTGCGTAGCCGGGCGTTCCGGCAAGAAAGCGTCATATGAAAAAAGATGTGTTCTTCCATTGGTCTCAGGCCCGTTTCCTCAAAGACACGTTGCGCAACAAAAACATCGAGGTCGGCGACAACACGTACTACTCGGGTTTTTACCACGGCGAGCACTTCGATGAGTTGTGTGTGCGTTACTTGCTCGGTGACCCAGAGTCGCTGAAGATTCTGCGGGCTAACGACACTGAGATCGACCGGCTGATCATTGGAAAATTCTGCTGTTTCGCCAGCGGAGTGGTCATCGTCATGGGCGGCAACCAGGGCCACAACCCAGAGAACATCACCGTCTACCCTTTTCCAGACAAATTGGCTGAGCTCAAGAAGCTCAAGGGAGACACCGTGATCGGCAACGATGTCTGGCTGGGAACCGAGGCAATGATTCTGCCAGGGGTGAAGATTGGCGATGGCGCAATCATCGGCGCGCGGGCGCTGGTTTCGAAGGATGTCGAGCCCTATAACGTCGTCGTCGGCAATCCGGGGCGGGTCATCAAGCAACGATTCTCGGACGACGAAGTCGACAAGCTGCTCAAAATCCGCTGGTGGGACTGGCCCATGAAAGAAGTCTTCGCTCAGCAGGACATTCTGTGCAGTGGCAACATCGATCTCTTGTGGGAGATACATCTCCGGCGCCCAGCGGCGAAGATGCATCTCCGCCGCCCAGCGGCGGAGAAAAGACTCGGCTCCCCACCCGCCTGAGACCTAGTGATCCACCTTTCTTCCAACGTCATGAAGAGTCAACATCTAATCAACCCTAACAACCGTGTCCAGGACACTCCGTCAAGCCTGACGCCACCGATTGTCGAAGCACCCCTTGCTAGCAAGATCGATCTGGAAGGAAGGAGAGCCAATGTACAAAGTCAGCCTGGTCAATATGCCCTTCAGCCAACTGAGCCAGCCCTCAATGGCACTCACACAACTCAAGTCGGTCGTGGAGGAGCGACTCGGTGACAGGGTCCGGGTGAGGATCCTCTATCTGAGCCACGACTTCGGTCATTTCCTTGGCACTGAGGCTACCGAGCAACTCAACAACCAATCTTCGAACTCGGGGCTCGGAGATTGGTTCTTCCGGCGAGTCGCATTCCCCGAGTTGCAAGACAACGCCCGTGATTACTTCCAGCGCTACTTCCCTGGCCGAGATACCCAATTCGCGGCTCTCAAAGGGCGCCTGTTGGCCAAGCGCAACAGTCTCGACCGTTTCATGAAACAGCTCCTCGCACAGTACAGTTTGGATCAGGAAGACCTCCTGGGATTCACCACCATGTTCTCCCAGACGACCGCCTCATTGGCGATGGCCAAGCTGGTCAAAGGCAGGAACTCGGACGTCGTGACGGTCATGGGAGGAGCCAACTGCGAGGGCTCAATGGGCCGTGCCTACGCCGAGAACTGCAATGATCTCGACTATGTGTTCTCCGGACCCTCGCTGGTGAACTTTCCAGATCTTGTCGAACATCTGGTCGATGGCCAGCAGGAGAAATGCCAGAAACTTGCCGGCGTTTATACGCAACAGAACTTCGAATCAGCTCACCTCGAGGGCCATGGTGCCTACGGCCCCGAACGGCCGATGAGCCAAATCGTTGACCTCGACTACGACTCTTTCCTCAATGACATCGATCGGCGGTTCCCAAATCGCCAATTCGAGCCAAACATCTCCTTTGAAACCTCTCGCGGATGCTGGTGGGGGGAACGCTCTCATTGCACTTTCTGTGGACTCAACGGCAACACGATGGCCTTTCGTGAGATGCCACCCAAGGACGCTGTCGTCTACCTGCAAGGTCTTATTGACCGCTACGGGGATCGAGCCAAGGACTTCAATTGTGTCGACAACATCCTGCCCCGAAGCTACATCAACGATGTTTTCCCGGCCCTCGAGATACCCGAGGATGTGAGCTTCTTCTACGAGGTCAAAGCCGACCTCAAAGAGCACGAGATGGAAACCGTCGCTGCCGCTCGGGTCACCCGTATCCAGCCCGGAATCGAGGCGTTGAACACCTCGACCTTGAAGCTGATGAAGAAGGGCACGACGACGTTCCACAACCTGGTGTTCCTGAAACACTGCATCACCTACAACGTGGCGCCAGCGTGGAACCTGCTGATCGGATTCCCCGGCGAGGAGGCCGAGGTGTACCAGGGTTATCTCGAGCTGCTACCGCTGCTGCCGCATCTTCCGCCTCCGGTCGGCGCCTTTCCGGTACGTTTCGATCGTTTTAGCCCCTACTTCTATCGCGCTAAAGAGTATGGCCTCGACCTCTCGCCGTACGACTTCTACCGTTACATCTACCCATTCGAAGAATCGGTGTTGGCCGAGCTTGCGTATTACTTCGAAGACCGAAACTACGAATCACGCTACCAAGTCGATATGGTGACTTGGCAGCAGAAGCTCAATACCGCGGTTCAAGCCTGGCATACGCTTTGGAGAAGGGACGATGGCGGAGAACAACCGCGTCTCTTGTTCCAAAAGACCAACGACCGATTCGTCGTTTACGACTCGCGATCCGGCAGACCGAAGATTCATCAGCTCGGCGATCTGGACTTGGAGCTTCTGGATCGGACCCGGGTCACAGGACGCAAAGTCAGGTCGCTAGCCTCTTCAACCAAGCTCTCCATTGACGAGGTGACGGACGCGATAGGGCGGCTGACGGGACTCGGTCTGATCTATGAGGAGAACGACAAGTTCATGAGCCTCGTAGTCGATGGCGACCGCCGTGAGCTGTATCGGAGCCAGATCGCCCCGCCCAAGGCGGAGCATCAGCCGTCCTCGCTGCGGGTAGTCGCCTAGATCGCAGGTTCCGGCGCAGAAAGATTACGGTGGGCCGACCGTAGACTTCTCCGAAATTCACACGCCGGCAGCAGCAGCCCGTTAGAGCTGGTCGCTCTCTGATGGACACGTGGTATGAGTTATGCGAATGGTGCGGCGGCGCGTTTCATGCCCAATACGAAGGCTGGGACGCGCGTCGCATCCGCTGGCAAGCGTGTTGGGGGGACGCTCGTCCTCTCTAAACGAAGAAGTCCGGCATGAAGTCCTTTTCCCCTGGTGTCACTGAGTAGGCATCGAGGTTGTTGACGCCTTCAGCTTGCAGCACTTCGTCATCGATATAGAAGTTGCCGGTAAATTTGCGGCTGTCCCGATGCAGGATCGCAATCGCGGCGTCACCCATGATGGCCGGTTTTCGGCATCGCTGAATCATCTCTTCGCCACCTAGCAAATTGCGGACCGCCGAAGTGGCAATTGCCGTGCGAGGCCACAGCGCATTAACGGCGATCCCCTGGTCGGCGAGCTCTGCCGCCATCCCCAGGACACACATACTCATGCCGAACTTGGCCATGGTGTATGCCACATGATTCTTGAACCACCTCGCCTCCATGTTGAGCGGTGGTGAGAGGTTCAAGATATGCGGATTCTCCGCCTGGGCTAGGTGAGGAATCGCGACCTTGGAACACAGAAAAGTACCGCGGGTATTGACCGAGTGCATCAGGTCATAACGTTTCATCTCAGTGTCGAGGGTTGCGGTGAGGCTGATCGCACTGGCGTTGTTGATCAGCACATCGAGGACACCAAAGGACTCGACAGTCTTGGCGATCGCGGCCTCGACCTGGTCTTCGAAGCGGATATCGACTGCGCAAGGCAAGGCCTTACCTCCTGCTGCCTCGACTTCGGCAGCTGCGGTGAAGATCGTGCCTGGTAACTTGGGATGAGGCTCGGTGGTCTTGGCGGCAATCGCGACATTGGCGCCTTCGCGGGCAGCGGCGAGGGCAATCGCCTTACCGATACCGCGACTGCCACCGGTAATGAAGACGGTTTTGCCCTTCAGCCGGGTGGTGGAACGGGCGGCCGGATCTGTATTGGACATCACGATCTCCTTTATTCAGTGGAAGGGCAGGATCTATCAGATCCCTGGCCGAAGGCGGTACTAGGGCGGTAAAATACGTTCGCGTGAGCTCTTTAGAACCCGAAACGTTGACCGTGCGCCGCATCCTACACTGCGACATGGACTGCTTCTATGCCGCTGTCCACATGCGGGACGACCCCTCGTTGCGTCACCAGCCATTGGTGATCGGCGGCAATCCCAACGGGCGTGGGGTTGTCGCCGCCGCCAACTACGAGGCGCGAAAGTATGGCATTCACTCGGCGATGCCCGCAGCACAGGCCCTGCGGCGCTGCTCACACGTGGTGTTCATCAAACCCGAGTTTCCGCGTTACACCGAAGAGAGCCGAGCTATCTTTGACATCTTCCGCACCTTCACCCCCGTTGTCCAGCCCGCATCCCTCGACGAGGCTTATCTCGATGTTTCAGACCATTTGGAGCCCTATGGCAGCGCCACCGCCGTCGCCCGTGCGATCCGGCTCAGAGTTCAAGAGGAGCGCAATCTCACTGTGAGTGTGGGGGTTGGGCCGAATCGGCTGATCGCCAAGATCGCGTCGGACTTCGACAAACCCGATGGCTTGACGGTGGTCAAACCTCGGCGAGTCCAAGCGTTCCTCGACCCATTGCCGGTACGACGACTGCACGGTGTTGGGCCAGCGACCGAGAAGGCGCTGCAAGAGCTCGGCGTCAAGACCATCGCCGATCTGCGATCTCTCGAGCAGAACACCTTGCAGCGTCGTTTCGGCCGTCACGGGCGGGGCCTCTACAACTTCAGCCGTGGCATCGACGAACGTCCCGTTCGAACCGACCGTGAGCGCAAGAGCTTGGGCAGTGAGCGCACCTACGCCCAAGACATTCGCAATCTCGAGGAGATGGACGCGCAACTCGAAGATCTAGCGCAACGGGTCGCAACCGGGCTGCAACGCCGTGAGATCACAGCTCGCACGATCACCGTCAAAGTGCGTTACCCCGACTTCACGACCTTGACTCGCTCCCGCAGCCTGGAGCGCCCCACAGCTTCAGCCGAGTTGATCGCTACACTCGCGATGGAACTATTGCGCTCGACCGACGCCGGAGCTCGCAACGTCCGGCTGCTCGGGGTCACCGGATCAGGGCTATCGACCGGCAATGACGGTCCCGAGCAGCTGGATCTTTTCGAGCGATCGGGAGCTCCAACCGAGCCCCCGATTGCATCTCGAGAATCAACCATCTCGAGAATCGTCTGACGAGGTTTAGCTCGTCGCCGGCTTGTCGTCCAGATTGCCGATCATCTTCTTGATCACCGGACTGGAGACCAGAAAAACCGCTCCAGCGATGAGCACAATCATCGCGACGGTGCGGAAGAGATCCGGCATCGGCATATCTTCGATGTAACCGGTCACGAGTCCTGCGATGAGATTTCCCAATGCCGCGCCCATGAACCAGGTTCCCATCATTTGGCCGACGAGGCGGTCCGGAGCCAGCTTGGTCATACTCGACAATCCCACCGGACTCAGGCAGAGCTCGCCAACAGTGTGAAAGAAGTACGTGACAACCAACCACTGCATGCCGACCTTGCTGCCGTCGCCGGTGAAGGCTGAACCCCAAGCCAGCACGAGAAAGCCGACGCCCAGGAGCCCCAAACCATAGCCAAACTTGGCCGGTATCGAAGGGGCCCGGCGATCGAGCCACACCCACAGCATGCCCATGACAGGGGCCATCAAGATGATGAACATCG
>JAJCXQ010000421.1 GCA_029263355.1 Acidobacteriota bacterium
TACATCAGCTACGGCACGCCGAGCGCGGGTCTCAAGAAGGCGTCGCCCTTGGCCAAATGGAAGCGCCAGATCCGGGACATGGGCAAGGGGAGTGACTTCATCACCGACCTGCGGCAGCGCTGGAACAAGGAGATTGGTGACTCGCCGAGCTTCGAACTGCGAATCGTGGCCGGCGACCAGGATGAGCTGGTGCCCGCATGGTCGAGTCTCGAACCCTTTCCAGAGAGTTTCCGCCATGTGGTGCCGGGAAATCATCTGATGATCGTTTGCCCCGAGGAGAGAACCCACCTCAGCGCTCGAGTGCTGGTCAAGCACCTCACCGGCGAAGATCCTGACAGCCCGCTCAACAGCGCGCGGGTAGCAGTCGAAGGTCGACGCTTCAAAGCGGCGATCGAGCAGCTGATGCCCAACCGCGACAAATTGGACCCGAAAGCGTTGGTGACCCTCGCGCTCGCCCTCGACTCCGACGGCCAACGCGAAGAAGCGATCCGGGTGATCGAGGAGAGCCCCAACAAAACCACCGATCTCATGGGTACCCTGGCGGGGCGGCTAAAGCGCCGCTGGCTTTTCGACTTTCGTCTTCTGGAAGACGCAGAACGCTCTAAAGAGCTCTACCTGCGGGCGCTGACGATGGCCGAAGAGGCTACGGATCACCGGCAGATCTTCTACCACGCCATCAACCTCGCCTTCTTGGCTCTCGCTTTCGACGACGATCCAGAGAGCGCCGAGAAGTATGCCCGTCAAGCGTTGAAGTCGTGTGCCCAGGTCAAGCCAGATCTGTGGAGCCTGGCAACCCAAGGTGAGGCCAACCTCTATCTCGGTAACGACGACGCAGCCATCGCAGGCTATCGTGCAGCCCTCGGCAAGAATCCCGAGCCGTGGCAAATCACCTCGATGTTCCAGCAAGCCGTGCAAGCCGCTGACGAGCTGCTCGACAACGATGTCCTCGCCGAACGCCTGCGCCAGTTGTTCCGCGACCAACAAACCCGCGGGGCGTCCTAGATAGTTTCCATCCAGGAACGCATCGAGGGCTCGGTCGACCTCGTGGGCTGCGCAGCAGCTCCGAACTCGCCGGCCCTGCTGCGAGACGCATAAGTCTATGTATTACAACTCGATACGAGAAGCCAAGATTCGTTTAGCTCGAACACGCTCGCTGCTTGCTCGCTCCACGAGTTCTCCCTCGCTGGGCCGAAAACGGCAAAACTGGACGGGATCTAGCTAAGGCCTCAGACCTCCACTGGGGGCGAAAGGCTGTCTACAGCTTCGGCCAGCACCAGGGCCTCGAGTTTTGGCCGGATCTCGGCGGTGCATAAAGCCGTTGCTCGGCCGATCTCCACCGGACCTACCCCTGGCTCTTCGAAGCTGGGCCGGCCGCGGTTCCAACGACACAACAACACGATGCTTTCAGGCGACTCGCGCAGCATCGACATGAAGGCCTGCTGTTTGCCCTCGCTGGCGAGCTCAACAGTTTCAACGCTGGCTGAGCCAGCCTCGAGCAAACGATTCCAACGCCTGAGGTCGAATTGCCCGTGACTCAGTAGATCAATCCAGGCGCGCCGCAATTGACCGAACTCGGCAGATGGACGGTGCAGCACAACCACCGGATGCTCGACACTGAACTCCTCGCGTACCAACTCGGCGATCAGCAGATTGAGCTCGTCGTTTGGGGTCAAGGCGAGCACGTGAGAGTCCCGTTCGACGCTGGCATGCTCGTAAGTCATGGCCTCGCGAGCATCACCACTGATCGTTTGGATTTTCTCACCACGAAACGGTGCGAGTTTGGATGGTACCGAGTCGACAACCACCGGCGTCCAGCCTTCGGCTCCGAACGATCGCGCCAGGGCGCTGGCCAACGGGCTCGCTCCGACCAGGATCACCCGTCGCCGGGTCGGGTCGCCAACGTAGCCCAACCACCGCGGCAGCAGTCCCGACATGATCGTCGCCCAAGTGCAGGTGACCACGATCACCAGGTAGACCAGCCCTTCCAACACCGCTGCTTCATCACCTTTGCCAGCGGTGCGTAGCTGGATCGCCGACAACGAAGCGACCGCGGCGGCCACGATGCCGCGAGGTGCGGTGAACGCCAGCAGAATCCGCTGTTTGAGATCCAGGTGGCGCGGCGGAATCGACAGGAAGACCGATAGCGGCCTGACCAGAAAAATCAGCCCGGCAACAACCAGCAGTCCCCCCGTGCCAAGGTTACGCACGGTACCCAAGTCGAGTTGGCCGGAAAGCAGGATGAACAGCACAGAGATCAGCAGCACCGTCAACTGCCCTTTGAACGACTTGAGCTCGCTCAGGTTCGTCGTCTCTGCCGCTGAGACCGTCAGCCCCATCACCACCGAGGCCAGAATTCCGGACTGCGGGGCTTGGCTCTCAGCAATCAGATACCCACCGAGCAACAATGCCAGCGTGACCAGGTTTCGCAGCTCGTCGCTCATGTGTCGGTAGCGGATAACGAGGACCGCAAGAGAGCCCGCGGCAAAACCGAGAATAGCGCCGGTAGCGCCCAAAGCCAGCAAGTCGGTCACCAGAGACCGCAGGCCGAGGCCCGAACGCTCCGTCCACAATAAGACGAAGTAGGCCAGCACCGCACCGATGGCGTCGATCATCAGGCCTTCAGTCACCAAGATGGTGCGGACTTTCTTAGGCGCCACCATGTGACGTAACAAGGGCGCAATGACGGTGGGACCAGTGACCGTCACGATCGCACCGAACAAAGCCGCAGTTTCCCAGGAGATGTCGGTCAAGTAACGGGCGAGTGAAGCGGCGCCCACACCAGTGATGGCGGTGCCGAGGGTCAGGAGGTTACGTACCGGGACCGAAACCTGTTTCAACTGCCGGGGATCCAACGAAAGACCACCTTCGAACAAGATCACCGCCACACCGAGATGGATGATGACCTCGAGCCCATGGCCCAGGGCGCTCGGATCGACCAGCTCGAGGCCGGACGGCCCAGCCGCCATGCCGAATAGCAACAACGGCAAGATAGCCGGCAGTTTGTAGCGGCCTGCTAGGACCTGCGCCAGAATGCCGAGAAAAATCGCTCCGACGATGGTTTCAAGGATATCGTGATGCATCTATAGAACTCTATCGATGAGATTTGAGGTTGGATCGACGATGATCGAGATCGGGCCATCTTAAAGGTGAAAGTGACGAGATGCACACCAGAAAAGTGAAGCCTGTCGCGAACGTGTGAGGATTTGTTGGGCGCGCCGACGCCCACGACCTGATACGATTCTCCGTCCAACCTCCTCCCTGTCAGCCGGGAGGACGCTTCGACCCCCCTGAACACTTCGCTGTAAGGCAACACCCCACCTACGCAGCCCGGAGGCTCAATGCTCCTGACTCTGGCGTCTTTTATCCTTGTTCTTGGTGTCTTGATCTTCGTTCACGAGCTCGGCCATTTCATGGCGGCGAAGGCGGTAGGGATCGGTGTGCCCCGCTTCTCTATCGGCTTCGGACCCGCGACTCCGATACGGTTCCGTCGTGGTGAGACGGAGTACCTCGTCTCGTGGATCCCCTTCGGCGGCTACGTGAAAATGGCCAGCCTGGAAGAACAACAGGCGATGGAAGGCTTGGAGGGCGGCGAGGTCGAGCAAGAGTTTCCACCCGAGAAGCTACTCGAATCCAAATCGCTGGCAGCTCGCATGCTGGTGATCTCGGCCGGCGTCATCATGAACGCCCTCTTCGCCTGGGCGGCCTATTCGGGCCTGCTCCTGGCTTACGGTCAAGCGGAAGACCCCACCGTCACGATCTCGCGAATCAACGCGGACGCCCTGTCACCGGAAGCCATCGCCCTCGCCGATGTCCCAGCAGGCAGTCGGGTCCTACAGGTCAACGGCCAAGCCGTGGACTCTTGGAACGACATCATCGCGGGGGTGCTCGACACCGGTTCGGAGCAGTTGCAGCTCACCTTTGACGGCGGCGTCGATCCGATAGTCCTCGACATTCCGGGCAACGACGCCGAGCAGCGCACCAACATTGCCCGCGCCATGATCCCGCTTTGGGAGCCGCGGATCGAATTCCTCTCCCCGGGCCGCCCCGCCGAGGAGGCCGGGATGCAGGCCGGTGACCTCATCACCCACATCAACGGCGAAGCCCTCGCGAGCTGGGACGGCCTGGTGTCGACGGTGGAACGAAGTGTTGGGCAGACCCTGCAGATGACGATCGATCGGCAAGGCGAGATCGTCGAGCTCGAGGTGGCGCCGACCGAAGAAGAGGTCACCGACCCGGTGACGGGTGACAGTCGCAAGGCTGGCCGCATCGGGGTTGGCCCGAAGCTCGAGACCCGACGCACAGAGCTTGGTCTCACCGCTGCCATCACCGAGGGTGGGCGGCAAACTCTGGACAGCGCTGGCGAGATTCTGGCCTTTCTCAAGGGTATGGTTCTCGGCCAGGTTTCACCCAAGAACCTCGGCGGCCCGCTCCTCATCGGCCAAGCCTCGGGGCAGTTTGCCCGCGCTGGCGTCGTCGCCCTGGTTACCTTCATGGCGTTTCTGTCGATGAATCTGGCGATCCTCAACCTGCTACCGATCCCGGTCTTGGATGGCGGGCACTTGGTTTTCCTGATCATCGAAGGCCTGCGGGGCGGCAAACCTCTGCCGTTGAATTTACGTCTTCGCCTGACTCAGATTGGGCTCTACATGCTGATGGCGCTGATGGCGTTTGCGGTGATCAATGACGTGTTGCGGATCTTCGGATAACTCAGGCCCGCAGAGGATTTCCGACGGCGCGGTCGTCCCCCGCGACGACGCGGTTGTCCCCGCCGGATCCGTCAGTCACCATGAAGCTCTACGCCATCAGCGACCTGCATCTCGCCAACGAACGTAATCGGATCGGGCTGCTTGGGATGCAGCACCACCCCGACGATTGGCTGATCGTGGCTGGGGATGTGGGAGAACGATCGGCTCACCTCCGCTTCGCTCTCGACGTGCTGGTACCGCGCTTCGCCAAGATCCTATGGGTGCCCGGTAACCATGATCTGTGGACTCTCGCCGACGATCCGAGCGACCTCCGCGGCGAAGCCAAATACCGACACCTGGTCAAAATCTGCCGCAGTTATGGCGTGCTCACCCCCGAGGATCCTTATCCCCGATGGCCAGGCCAGCCGGGTTATGTGATCGCGCCAATCTTCTTGCTTTACGACTACACCTTCCGTCCCGATGAGGTTGCGGCTGACGACGCGATCGACTGGGCCGCCGAGTCCGGAGTGGTCTGTAGCGACGAATATCTCCTTCACCCGCCGCCCCACTCTTCACGCCAAGCATGGTGCAATGCGCGCGTGCGCTCGACTGCAAAACGTCTGCGGGAAGCGGTTCAAGACGGTGATCGCACGATCCTGATCAACCATTGGCCGTTGCGCCAAGACTTGGCAGTTCTGCGCCGCATCCCCAGGTTCTCGATCTGGTGCGGTACCCGGCAAACCGAAGACTGGCACACCCGATTCCAAGCCGAAACGGTGATCTACGGCCACCTCCACATCAAAGGCACACACTTCCGCGACGGAGTGCGCTTCGAGGAAGTGTCCTTGGGCTATCCCCGCGATTGGAATCAAAAGCGCGGCGTCGACTTCTACCTACGGCAGATCCTGCCGGCGCCCGACACCTGGATGACTCGCTAAGAGCTGGGCCGCGACACTGACCGCGATCTCTTCCGGCGTGTGGGAAGGGATGCCGATACCGATCGGAGCGTGGATACGATCGAGGTCAGCTGAAGAGAATCCCTCGTCGCTCAAGGTCTGCAGGATCTTCGAGATCTTGGCTGGCGCGCCCATCACTCCGACGAAGGGAAATGGGAGCGGCAACACCCCTGCCAGGGCTTTGACATCACTTGGGAAATCGGTGGTCATAACGATCGCGGAGGTGAGCTCGGGAACGTCGACCCTCGCCCCGGCTTGACGAAAATCATCAACGACTTCGATGGGCCGCGCGAGCTCCACATTCAGCGACTCGAAAACGTTGGTCCGCGTCTCATAGACAAAAAGCTCATAACCGAGCCGCTGCATCGTCCGCGCTAGCGCCAAGCCACAGTGGCCACCGCCGAGAATCGCCAACCGCTTACGATTCAACAGTTCCTCACGATAGGTCCAATCCTCGCCGCCGTTTCGTGTCAGCTCGATCGGCGGTCGAGTGAGATCGGGAGGCGTCTCTTGGACCGTCCAGCCACTGGCATCGATCGTCAGCACCCCCGGCCGGTCGTCTTCGACGATCGAAACCATCTGCTGCACCACCACCAACTCGCTCTCCGGTCGACAGACCGCGTAGAGATTCGTCTGCCGGCCAGCGCAGATCATGCCCGAACGCTCGCCGTCGACGATTTCCGCATCAGACGACGCCTTCTGATGATGCAGGGTCCGGACCTCGGGCACGAAGCGGTCCCGGTTTAAGAGATCAGCGGCCCGTTGCAG
>JAJCXQ010000422.1 GCA_029263355.1 Acidobacteriota bacterium
TCATCGGCTCCTGAAAGATCATCGCCAGGCGTTGCGCACGAATCTTGCGCCGCTGCCTCTCGTCGAGAGCCAGCATGTCACCAGCGCCATCCAGCTGAATCCGGCCCTCTATGACCCTGGCGCCGCCAGGCAGCAGGCCAAGGATCGACAACGCGGTGAGGGTCTTGCCGCTGCCGGACTCCCCTACCAGCGCCACGATCTCCCCTCGGCCTATCGTCAGGCTGACTCGCCTGAGAACCTCCAGTCCTGGGCCGAAGCTGACACTCAAATGCTCCACGTCAAGAAGTGGCGGTAACGTTTGCGCGATCAACTCGCAATCCTCGGCCGCATGACTTGCTTGGGTGGTCTTGCCGACATAGCCTTCGATGGATCTTCCAGGCAGGTCTTCAAGATGGCTTCACCTGGCTTGTGAGACGATTGGGATCTTACGTGATCGTCGCGGCTATGTTATACGTAGAGTCTCCGTTTCGACTGTCCGGCTGCAACTGATTCGAGCACTGCGAGCACGCGAGATGTTCAACTCTGTCTTCGATCACCTAACGCGTGGAAGCTACAACTTCCTGCTCAATGATGCCGCAGAGATTCGCCGGGTCATACCTCGGGCCTCTTCGGTGTTACCCGAGCCACAAGCGATCTTTCCACAGGTCGAGACGGCGACGCCGCTGCAGGGCTTCCCCATTCTCTTGTCACCACAGCTAGCGGCTTTGGAGAAGGCGTTGGGGAGTTATCTCGACGCCGAGTGTGAGGTGCAATTCGGTCACCACATGCGACTCGGTTTCGATACTCGCGTCTATGCACAGAAATGGGAACAGTATCGTTCCCGTCTGTCGTCTGCGCTGCAGAATGTCACCCTCGCTCGCCATGGGGGGAACTATGCTGCCGTGTTCTGGCTCTATCATTCCTTGGAGGTGACGCGGCGCTTGCGTCTCATTCCCCAGCACCTGCGACGGCAGGATCTGACCCTTGGACGCGACCACGGCGACGAGGTCAAGTACAAAGTCTTCTTCAAGTGGATCGACAAGGTTGTGACGACGGCCTACGACACCGCCCACAGCATGGCCGCTGAGCTCGACGAAGACGAGGATGCTCTATTCCCTCCGATTCTCTCGTTGATGCGCGACAACGTCCTGATTTTCACCGAAGACTACATCGGTCCAGACCTGAGCCAACTCTCTAGCTATTTTTCCGGCTGCTTGCAGATCGATGGCCGTGATCTCAGGAAACGACTCTCGGCTCTCGAAGCATGGCACCAGAAGAGCATCGGGCGAGACAAAGTTCTGCGGGCCGCCGTGGATCACCTACTCGACGGCGATATCCGGTCTGAAGCCAGGAGACTGTTGTGCCGTCCCGGCTATGTGAGCTTTTTGAGCAGCCACACAACTTACAGCGCCTCGCAGTTCCTGCCGGCTGACAAGATTCAGGTCTGGGAAAGCCTACTGGGCAAGATCAAGGAATTCGAGATCTTGCACGCACTGCGTAAGCTGGTCGTGCCTCTCGAGCTCGAAAGCGGCACCTTGGTCAGCAGAGAGCTTTCCGGCAAGACCAGCAAGACCTCAAAATCGCCGACATTTGCCGCCTCCGCCGCGACTCGACCCATCGACTTTACCGCCACCTGGATCGTTGACCCGGTCGTCGAGCGTTTTGGTCTGGTCTACGACATCACCGACTTCTCGGCGACCATTTCGATGCTTGGCCGGGTCGAGAAAATGGCCATCGAAGACGCCTTTCGAATGACCTCGATCTTTCAGCGCAAGATCAACAAGTTGGCGTCGTCTCTCGATCTAAGAATCGAGAAGTATCTTGGTGATGGCGCCTTCTATTCCGGTCGCCATGCTCGCCGCATGCTGGTTGTAGCCATTCATCTTCAGAGGCTTTATCCGGAATTCATCAATCAAGGTTTCCCTTTCAAGAGTGGCTTGAGGATCGCTATGAACTATGGCGAGTACCGGCTCATGCCCCTGGAAGGCGCGCCAGCTGGCGGCTCTTCGCGTTATGAGTTTTTTGGCCATGGACTGGTAGAGCTTTCCCGCCTTTCTACCGGCAAGAAGACTCAAGAGCTCGAAGAGCTGAAGACCTATCTGATCTCCCAGGGCTACCCAGAGTCCGCAGTCAACAAGTTCTTCTCACCGTTGATGAAGACCAACAAAGAACTGGTGTCGAAGATCGAGGAGTCACGCAAGTTCTACGCCTACGTCAACCAGAACAGCGCTCTGATCAACGAGGGTATCGTGGCAACCGAGCCCTTCGTGTCCCGCCTCGACGATTTCGACGAAGTTCACTTCGCAACCGACCAAGGTAGGGGCTACATTGTTGTCGACTGCGAAGAAGAGGTTGGCGGTCGGGTCCGAGTCGGGATCCGAAAACTGGGTATCGGCAAGTTCAAGGGCCTCGAGCCGATGCCGGTTTACGAGATTGTCGATGGCAGTATGTGGGAAGATCAGCACCTCAAAACAATTCCGCCACAGAAGCTTCTGGGCGCCTTGGAACGTCTTTTCATGTCTCGTATTTCGGCCGCCCAACAACGCCGGCCCCGACCGTCGGCGGCCGGCTGATTCGTAGCGTCGGGCCGTCAACCTACTCAACCAACACTATGGACTCTTCTTTCATGGAAAAAGCGCTGTTTCAGACTGAGCTCGAAGGTTTGCCTCGACCCAAGCGAGGTAAGGTGCGTGATATTTACGATCTTGGCGACACCCTGTTGCTCGTTGCCTGTGATCGCATCTCTGCCTATGATCACGTCTTGCAGCCGGGCATCCCCGGCAAGGGCAAGATCCTCAATCAGCTCACCAACTTCTGGTTCGAGCAGCTTGCAGACCTCATTCCACACCATCTTCTCGCCACCGAACCACAGGACTTTCCGGCCGAGCTACGCCGCCATGCTGATGTCCTGGAGGGTCGCGCCGTCCTCGCCCGCAAGGCCAAGGTTGTGCCTTTCGAGTGTGTTGCACGCGGCTACATCGCGGGTAGCGCCTACCGGGAGTATCTCCGCTCCGGCGAAACTTGCGGCATCCGTCTGCCCGAAGGACTAAAACGCGCCGACCGTCTCGAAACGCCGATATTCACTCCTGCCACCAAAGCGGAAACCGGACACGACGAAAACATTGACTTCGCGACGCTGGTCGAGGGCGCTGGGGAGGAGTTGGCCGGGCGCTTGAAGGATCTGACCCTCGAGATCTTTCAGCGCGGCACAGAGCATGCCGCCCAGCACGACTTGATCCTAGCCGACACCAAATTTGAATTTGGTCATATCGATGGCGAACTGGTCCTGATCGACGAAGTACTGACACCTGACTCTTCCCGTTATTGGGAGAGCTCAGCCTGGCAGCCTGGTGTTGAGCCCCCCTCCTTCGACAAGCAGTACGTTCGGAATTGGCTGGATGAACAAGGCTGGGACCACGAAGTGACTCCGCCGGTTTTGCCACCAGAAGTCCTCGAGGGCGCTCTGCAGCGTTATATCGAAGCTTTCCGACGTATCTCTGGCCGCGAGCCTCGACTCTGACGCGGCAGCGCAGCCTGAACCCCTGCCAGCTCCCTATCTGGGATAGGGGGCTGGAATCAGCTCGCCTTAAAAACCGTCTTGGTCGCCATGGTGGCGATCGAGATTCCGAAAAGTTGTGTTCTCGCCCATGAACACCATCTCGACGATACCGGTCTCGCCGTTTCGATGTTTTGAAACGATCAGCTCTGCCATCCCCTTGTTGTCAGGATCGTCTTTGTTGTAAAGCTCATCACGATAAATGAAGCACACCATGTCGGCGTCTTGCTCGATCGATCCACTTTCCCGCAAATCCGCCAGCTGTGGACGGTGATCGCCAGCGCGACGTTCCGGCTGACGCGACAGCTGCGACAGGGCGATGACCGGAATCTCCAAGTCCTTCGCCAGCTGCTTCAGACCTCGACTGATCGCCGAGATCTCGAGCTGCCGACTCTCGTACTTGCCTCCGGCAGACATCAGCTGCAGGTAGTCGATGATCACCAGGTCCAATCCCTTTTCGGCTTTTAGGCGTCGAGTCTTAGAGGCTATCTCGAGCAGTGAAGGGTTCGGTGAATCATCGATGAACAGCGGTGATCCCGAGGTACGCCGGATGGTGTCGTAAAGCTGCGTCCATTGCCCCTTGGACATCTTTCCCGAGCGCACATTGCCGAAGGGGAGATCAGATTCCGAAGACAAGATGCGCAGCACCAGCTCCTGCTCCCCCATCTCCAAAGAAAAGATACCCACCGACTTGTGTTCTCGAATCGCAACGTGCTGTGCCACATTGACCGCAAAACTGGTTTTTCCCATACCCGGACGACCCGCGATGATGATCAGGTTGCCACTGACCAAACCCTGGGTCATGCGGTCCCAATCATAGAAGCCGGTCGGTAGGCCCAACACCCCACCAGCACGTTCTTCGAGGGTCGCGACGGCATCTTCATAAATCTGGCTCAGCGACGAAAAACCACGTTGCGTCGCCTCCTCACCGAGACCGAAAATTAGCTTCTCGGCCTCCCCGAGCGCGGTTGCAGCGTCAAGACCGCCTTGCAAACAACCACTGGTGATTTCGTGACACGCCAGCACCAGGCGCCGGCGCACCGACCGTTCCTTGACGATTTCGACATATCTCTCGACTCGCCCCAGATCCGGTAGATCCAAATCGAGACCCGCCAAATATGCGAACCCGCCAATCAGGTCGAACGACCCCTTGAGCTCGAGACTTGCCTGAAGAGTTCTGAGATCGACCTCGTTGGCCGCCTCCTGCAGGTCGAGCATCGCCTGATAGATCAACTGATGCCGCTCGCTGTAGAAATCGTCCGCTGTCAAGCGACCACTGATCGACGGAATCACATGTGGCGAGAGCAGCGCTGCCGCCAGCACCGCACGCTCGGATTCTTCACTGTGAGGCAGCCCTTGAGCCGGCGGCACTTCTTTCTTTTTGGAGTACGTTTGAAGCATCGGTCTGGCCGATCAAAAACCGGCAAATAGGTCGAGAGCCCGGCTCTCTGGAGACAGTTGAGGGCGCGAAGTGGAAACTCCGATCCTACCCTAGATCGGCCTCCGCCGGTATGCCAGTCGCAGTGGCTGCTCGCAGAAGCCTGGCGGTTCAGCGAGCCGTGGCGGCGTCACAGTTTCCCGGGCTGAATTTGGCCGGAATCACGACGGCGGCAAGAGAGCTTTCGAGGCTCTCGCTCACGACCTCGCGCCACCGGACCTCCTGCTGGCCTCGGCGATCCACAAACACGCTGCTGCCATCCGCCTCACGCTTCCACCACACCACCGGTTCGTCGTTCTCCAACAAACTCCACCATTCGAGCTCGCTGCCTGCGAGACTCGCGTTCCAGAGCTGTCCTTGGACATCTAGGAAGGTTACCCGTGTGGCGTCCTGGATCAGATTGGCTGCTGGCTCGGCGGGTAGGCGACCGAGCAGAAGCTTGGGTAGAGAACCCAGCGGAAGATTGGCCAGCGGTACGAACCGCAACTCAGAGGATGATGTGGCTTGACAGAACTCTTTCTGCCGATAGTCGATCCAAGCTGCTTCACCTGCGCCATCGACGCTCAAGCTCCACAGCTTTCGCCCAAGATCGGTCGCCAAAAGGCGGTACCGACTCTTTGACTCGAGATAAAGCACCAGCTTGAAGCCGAGCTCACCTTCGGGTCCCTGATACTTGATGCGATAAAGGCGCTGGGTGGGGAACGCATTGCTTTGGATCTGCCAAGGCGCATCGGTCGTGGGCGCCGGCCGCAGAAACGGAATGCCCGTCGAGGCGCAACTGGCGCACAGCCATGAAATCAAGACCAGCGTCAATCCGTGGTGCATCGAAGCGGGAAATCCCGCCGCCCGCCGTGACTTCCGACGCATCTCCCCGTCATGAGATTTGAACAGCTTAAGAGCCCTTCTCATCCAGGACCTGGAGTTTTTGACGCAGTTCTTCGCTGTTGTCGGCTTCCAGATCCAAGGCGGCACGATAGGAATCCCGCGCCTGTTCGATTTCTTCGAGAGCCAAATAGAGATCACCGAGATGCTCGAAGATGGTGGCGTCATCCGGTACTAGGCGAGCCGCCCATTCGAGATGCCGCCGCGCCTCCTGGTAACGCCCGAGCTGATAGTAGGCCCAACCGAGGGAATCGACATAGGCGCCATTATCCGGCTCCTGAGCCACGGCTCGCAAAATCAGAGTGACCGCTTCATCGAGGTTCTCGCTTTTCTCCGCCCACATATAACCGAGGTAGTTCAGCGTCGGGGTATGGTCCGGCGACATCTCGAGCAGTCTTTGAAAGGTGGCGATGGCGGCTGGGCGCTGACCGGAGCGTTCTTGCGCTGCTCCGAGCAGAAAAAGGGCCTGACGCGAATCGTTGTTGTCTTTGAGCAGGCGTTCGAGCAACGGTATCGAGTCGGAATAGCGCTCAGCCCTTTGGTAGATCTGTGCGGCCAAGAAAACCGCCTCGGCTTCTTCGCTCGCGGCGATTTCCTCGAGAATCGCCCGCGCCCCCGCTTCCTGCCCGTCGTCCAACAACAGCTGGGCCCTTCGGGCTTGCTGGCTCGACGCGCTAAAATCGCCTTCTGACGAGGCCAGGCTTGCCAAAGCGTCATCGATCCTATTGAGCCCGGCCAAAGCCTCTACATGAAGAGAACGTGCCGCCAATCGGACATCATCAGACGGCGCTTCGAAAAGTGATGGCGCCTCATCGGCCAAGCGGGTCCAGAGCTCAGCACCCGCCATCAGCGATAACCGGCGCAGCTCCAGACGCTCAATCGACTCCACATTGTCGCCCAGCCGCTCGATCGCCTCATCGAGTACCGTCAAGGCCTCCTCGGTGCGTTCCATGCGGCTCAGCAGATCACTCAGGGCGTAACTCAACATCGGGAGTTGGTCCGCCGAAGCCGCTGCGACCTCCTGCGACAGCATCTCTAGTCCATCGTCGGCCAGATTCTGACGCTCGAGGACACCGATGAGCGACAGCTTGAGTTGAAGCTGGCCGCCAGCTTCGTAAGCTGGAATCCGCTCCCGCAGCACTTTGATTGCGGTCTCACCGCGGCCGGTTCGCTCCAACAAACGGCTCAGATGCAGTGTACCCTGCAAGATCCGCGCTTCGTCTTTCTCCGTTGCCAGTACTGCCTCGAGCTCCTGCACCGCTTCGTCATACCGGGTCAGCGACGACAAAACGGCTACCCGAAGACGTTGCAATCCCGAGCCGCCTGGGTTTTCCTCCCAGAGTTTCTCGAGCATTGCCCAGGCTTGTTCATTGTCGCCAGAAAGGTGCAGCTCTTGAGCCAGAATTCGACGCAAACGGGGACTCGCCTGGAGGTCTTCAGGGGCTGCTGCGAGTCCTTCCGCCGCGGCCTGATGGTCACCACGCTCGTTGCGTAGCTCCGCCAACCGGAAATAGTGATCAATAGAATCCGGCTCGATCCTGATCAGTTTCTCGAGAATACCCTCCGCGTCCCGCTTGCGGCCGGTCTCCATCAATGCTTCCAACAGCATCGTATGGATCATCCGGTGATTCGGCAGATAACTGACCGCTTCCTCCAGCACTTCGACGGCTTTGTCCGCTTCCTGTTTCCACAGATAAATCTGTCCTAGAGAAATCAAGACCTGTAGGTCGCCCTGGGTCTTGCCGCGCAGTTCCTCATAGGCGCCCTGCGCAAGTTCCAGCGCCCCCAACTGGTGTTCTCCCAAACGCAAATTGACTTGGGCGTAGGTCGAGAGAATCTCGAGGTTTCCCTCAGCCATTTGTCGTGCTTCGCTGGCCAAGCTGGCTGCACTTTCGAGGTGATCGAGCTTCTTTTGAGTACTGCGCGAAACCTGCGCCAGATAGGAATGAAATTTGGCGACTTCCAAACGGCTATAGGGGTCGGAGTCATCCAGCTTCAGCGCCTGTTGGTAGGCCTTCAACGCCGCGTCGAAGTTTCCCTCGTCTGCGAGAAGTTTGCCGCGAGAAAACTGGTATGCAGCTTTCAGGATGCGAGCCGAGTCGCTCGGCTTGCCGTCTGCAGTATCTCCATCGCCGGTGGCCTGCTGGGTCTGGTCAGCCTCGGGAAGGCTGGCCTCGGCATCGTTAGCTGGCGTAGACGGGACCGACTCGGCGCCAGCCTGGTCCGCCGCCACACTAGGACCTGCAACGAACAGCGTGAGCAGCAAGACTAAGATCCAAGACAACAGGGTCTTGGGCAACAGGGTCTTGGGCAACTGGGTCCCGGGCAACAGGGTCCCGGGCAACAGAGTCCCGGCAAACCGGGCCCGAATCGATAGTGTTCGCATCAATGTACAACCTAGAGAAACCAGCGGAGGCGAGTGAGGAGAGGCGGAAGGTAGGCGTGGGAGCAGTAGTTCTTTCACCTGTTCAGAATACCAGCCTGCTACCAGGCTTTACAACTTCCCATTAAGCCCAGTGGCCGTTCTTTACAGAATTTCTACGCACGGGATATCATCAGTAGTTCCTGTGGCTTAGGCGAAAAGCCAGGCCACCTTCAATAACTCGCTTCCGACAGCAGTTTTTTGCTTGATCGAAACCACCCGCGGCGCTGCTGGGTGGAGATGCGAAGACATCTACGTCACCTGCGGCCAACGTCTTGATCCGATATGTTGAACCTGAACGAAAAAGGCAAAAAGCTCGGCCAGCTGCTCGTCGAACGCGGCTTGATCACTGGTGAGCAACTGATTCGGGCGATCCAAAGCCAGCGCGTCGTTGGTGGCCGCATTGGCACCTGCCTTTTGGAGATGGACGTCCTGACCGAAGACAAATTGCTCGAGGCACTGTCCGAACAGCTCAGCGTGCCGGCGGCTCGGATCGACAAGTTGCGTGCTGTCGATCACGAGGTGTTGGAGATGCTGCCTTCGAAGGTGGCTTCCCGCTGGCAAGCCATTCCCTTCGCCAGCGGCGAACACGATGTTCAGGTCGCCACCCTCAACGTGAAGAATCTGGCTTGCCTGGACGAGATCCAATTCTGCACCAACAAACGAGTACAGCCCCACATCGCCAACGAAGTGCGCATCTTCGAAGCGCTGGAGAAGTACTACAGTGTGGAGTGCCCAAGGCGTTACGGTCATCTCCTCGACCGTTTGAATCGCTCGCGCTACATGTGGGACGAAAGCGCCAAGATCCTGATGGGTGCAAGCGAGACGGAATGGGCTGTGAAGCCAGAGACCGACAACGGAGACCACGTCATGCGCTCCGCGGCCGGAAGTTCGACGCGTTACCGGGAGGGACCACTGTCAGCCACCTCTCCGGCCACCGAGTTGCCGATGACCGCAATCACTTGGCCAACCTCGCTCAATTCCAGGCCGGTCGACAACTCGGCGGCGGCGACCAACGGCGGAACGCGGCCAGAGCCCGAGACTTTGACGCTCAGCGACGTCGAACGCCTGCTAGCGGGACAGTCGAACCAAAAAGCGATCGGCCAGGTCATTCTGCGTTACCTCGGTCAAAGTTTCAGTCGCTGCGCAATGTTCGTCGTCAAGAACAACCGCATCCGTGGGTGGTTGCAGCATGGAGGGGGCGTTGACCCCGCCGCATTCCGTGCGGTAGAGATCCGACTCGACCAACCGTCGGCATTTCTGGCCCTGGTCAAAGGCGCCGAATTTTTTCTTGGACCGCTCGCGCCATTACTCGCCCACCAGGAGCTGGCGAGATGTTGGGGCGGCGATCTACCACAACAATGTGTGATGTTGCCGATCCGACTCCGCGGTCGGCTCATTTCTATCGTCTATGTCGACCACGGTACTCGCGGTCTGCAAGGGATCGATCTCGAAGAGATCAAACAATTGATGGACAAGGCCTCGATTGCCTTCGAGTTGTGTATCCTACGGCGCAAGCTCGAGCAGAGGATCACCGACTCTTAAAACCGATGAATTCTGGAGTGCTCTCCGGCCCTTCATGTCCCCTCGTCCAAGAGGCTTCAGGATGGCCTGTGAGTTCCGTTGACACCTCGCAAATGCATTGCTAAACTCTGACACATACTGGCTTACGTAATATGATCAAGGCTGACATCGTCAACCGGGTAGCTGAAGTTTCCGACGTTCCGCGGGTCAAAGCCGCGGTTGCGGTCGATACGATATTTCGCACCATGAAAGAAGCGCTGCGCGACGGCAAGCGCATCGAGCTTCGTGGTTTTGGCGTCTTTCAGGTGCGCGACCGTAAGAAGGGTGTTGGGCGTAATCCCAAGACCGGCGTCGAGGTCGCGATCACGCCCGGCAAGACGGTGCGCTTCAAGCCTGGCAAAGACCTCAAGAGCCTCTGAGTCGAGGAGCACGTCTCCTGGTTTCGTCTCGTTGAAGCCTTATCATAGGCGCTCCCGTCTCAGAGAAACGCTCCTGCGGCCAGGCTCACAGAACGCGCCCCTCGCGGGCCTCGAGGATGAAGGTCACTGGGCCATCATTGACCAGTTCAACCTTCATGCTGGCCCCAAAGCGCCCGCCGGCTACCGAGAAGCCGCGGGACGCGAGGTCAGCCATGACCGCCTCAACGAGTGGCCTGGCCTGCTCGGGCGGCG
>JAJCXQ010000423.1 GCA_029263355.1 Acidobacteriota bacterium
AAAGGGACTTCCGGAAGCTGAAGTCAGGCTTAGCGGGAGTCGTTCTCAAAAACGGCCCTTTTTGAGAAGGGATGCAGACCTCTCGCTCGGCAACGACAACATCAGAACTTTGCGTTCTCGAAAACCTGCCTTGAAATGATCCTCTCGAAATGCACCGCTCGAGACGAGTTTCGATAGCGCCTAGAGACTGGAACAGGCTGGAAGCGATGAATAACTCCTGCCGGGGCGGTAGACTGGACTCTCAAGGAGGGAGATCAACTTGCAAGCGGACCCGGTCAAGGTTTTCGTTTCCTACACACAGGCTGATCGGGCGTGGGCCGAGTGGATCGCCTGGCAGCTCGAAGATGCTGGTTACGAGAGCATCCTGCAAGCGTGGCACTTCCGCCCTGGCTCGAACTTTGTTCAACAAATGAGCCGGGCGGTCAAGGAAGCGGATCGAACGATCGCCGTTCTTTCGCCAGACTACGAAAAATCGGCATTCGGTTTCGCGGAATGGGCGGCTGCGTTCGCCCAGGACCCCGCCGGCGTGGCTGGCAAGTTGGTGCCGGTCAGGGTCGAGCCCTTTGATGTCGAAGGCTTGCTGGGACAGATCGTGTACATCGACCTGGTCAACCTGGAGGAAGATCGAGCACGCTTGCACCTCCTCAACGGTCTGCGTGGTCCGCACAAGCCCGATACAGCGCCGGCATTCCCGAAACAGAAACGCCATCGCGAGAAACAGTATCCGGCTGGTCTGCCGTCCCGGTGGAATGTTCCCCACCAGCGCAACCGCTTCTTCACCGGCCGCGATGACGTCCTGGAACAACTCCACCAGGCATTGAACCGAAAATGCTGCGCGGCGCTCGGCCAGGCGATCAGCGGCCTGGGTGGGATCGGTAAGACGCAGACGGCCGTCGAGTTCGCGTATCGCTACCGCGATGATTACAAGGCGGTGTTGTGGGCACGCGCGGAGTCCGAAGCGGAGCTCATCGCCGGGATGGTCGACATTGCCAGGGTCCTGGAGCTACCGGAAAGAGATGCGGAAGAACAGGAGCTGGCGATCCAAGCCGTTAGGCGATGGATGGCGGAGAACCCGTCTTGGCTCTGGGTGCTCGACAATGCGGACACCCCGAGCGTCCTGACGCGCTTTCTGCCGATCGCGCCTCGTGGGCACCTCCTGGTGACGTCGCGGGCCGACAACTTCGACCTTCTCGAGATGGATCCGCTCAAAGTCCCAGTGATGTCGCCGGCGGAAGCGATCAACTTTCTTCTGGAGCGTACCCGCCGCACTGATCCGCCGGCTGAGGAGAAGGAAGCCGCCGCCACCTTGGCCGAAGAGCTGGGCTACCTGCCGCTAGGGCTGGAGCAGGCAGGCGCCTATATCAGCGGTCATCACACGCGTTTTGTGGATTACCTGGCGAGCTACCAACGCCGCCGCTTGCAGCTGCTGGGCAAAGGGCAGCTGCGGGACGGGCGTGAACCGGTAGCGACGACTTGGTCGCTGAATTTCGACGAGGTCGCAGCTGCCTCGCAAGCAGCGGCCGAACTTCTGCAGCTGAGTGCGTTTCTCGCCCCTGATCGAATACCGATCGAACTAATAATCGGCGGTGCTGAGAAACTGGGTCCGGCCTTGTCCGCAGCCCTGGAAGGCGCCGCGGCAGATCCGGTGTTGATCGATGAGCTCCTGGAGCCGCTGAGCCGCTATTCGCTGATCGAGCGGGATTTGGAGGGTCGGGCGTTCGGCGTCCACCGAATGGTCCAAGCGGTCGTCAAGGATGCCCTGGCGAAGGAGGTCCGACGCAGATGGGCTGAATGCGCGGTAGAGGGTTTGAGGCTGGCGTACCCCGGTCCGGAGTTCGCAGTCTGGTCGCGTTGTGATGGCCTCGTTCCTCACTGGAGAATAGCCGCTCGCTGGATCGATCAGTACAGTCTGGAATCCGCAGCTGCTGGAATCCTGCTCGGCCAAGCCGGGCGTTACGCTAAGAATCGAGCGCGATTCTCAGAAGCCGAGCCGCTGTACCAGCGATCCATCGAGATCCAGGAGAAGGCGCTGGGACCCGAACACCCGGAGCTCGCCAGCAGCCTCAACAACCTGGCTCTCCTGTACAGCTCCCAGGGGCGCTACGCCAATGCCGAGCCGCTGTACCAGCGCGACATCGATATCAAGAAGAAGACGCTGGGACCCGAACACTCGTCGCTCGCCACCAGCCTCGACAACCTGGCGACCCTATACCGCGACCAGGGGCGCTACGCCGAGGCTGAGCCGCTGTTCCAGCGATCCATCGATATCACGGAGAAGGCGCTGGGGCCCGAACACCCGTCGCTCGCCACCAGCCTCAACAACCTGGCGACCCTGTACAGCGACCAGGGGCGCAACGCCGAGGCCGAGCCGCTGTACCAGCGCGACATCGATATCACGGAGAAGGCGCTAGGGCCCGAGCACCCGTCGCTCGCCACCAGCCTCAACAACCTGGCTCTCCTGTATAGCGACCAGGGGCGCAACGCCGAGGCTGAGTCGCTGTACCAGCGCTCCATCGATATCCAGAAGAAGGCGCTGGGACCCGAACACCCGTCGCTCGCCACCAGCCTTAACAACCTAGCGGCCCTGTACAGCGACCTGGGGCGCACCGCCGAGGCCGAACCGCTGTACCAGCGATCCATCGATATCCAGAAGAAGGCACTGGGACCCGAACACCCGTCGCTCGCCACCAGCCTCAACAACCTGGCTATCCTGTACAGCGACCAGGGGCGCACCGCCCAGGCCGAGCCGTTGTACCAGCGATCCCTCGAGATCAATGAGAAGGCGCTGGGACCCGAACACCCGTCGCTCGCCACGGGCTTAGACAACTACGCCGCGCTCCTCCGATCCACGGATCGCAAGGACGAGGCGAAAGTCATGGAAGACCAAGCGAAAGCCATTCGAGCGAACCGAAAAGTTATGAAGTTGGGTTGAGACCATCGACCATCGTCACGTTTGGATAACCCACCATTATCGCTACCTAATTACAGAGAGCAGCGGCACTGATTGGCCCGGTGACAAGGAAGCTGTCATATGGGGCCAAATTGAGGTCTAGGGTGTTCAGACCGTAGCGTCTCGAATCCTTGGTAGAGACTATAGGTGGCGGGGCTCACTTTTGTTAGAAAGCGGGTCTTGTAAAGAGTCTAGGCTGCCAGCGGGATTCGTTCGTCAAGGTCGAGCTCGAAGGTCCCATAGGGATTGACGTGGTGGTAGAGCAACGGGCTGAGCGCGCGACGATCCCGCTCACCGAGTCGCCCGTCCCAGTCCGGTGTCTCGAGGACGCTCTGGATCATCAGCGTGTTGACGTAGACCAAGCACGCCTGCAGAAGGTGGAGAGCCAACGCCGAGATCTGCTGATCGTCGAACCGATTGGAGGCAAACTCGCCGCCCTTCCCGAAGTAGATGAACGAGTTGGCGCTGTTCCAGTTCTCGACGACGTTCAGGCCCTCGTGGATCTCTCGACGGAGGTCCTCCGATTCGAGGTATCGACACAGGAAGATCGTCTTCATCGCCTTGCCGAGCTCGATCAAGGCTCGATACGTCGGGTGCTTCACGTTGTTCCGAGTGAAGCGTCGGAGGATCGACTCGGCGTCAGCCGTCCCCTCCCGGAGAGCGGTCGCGTACTTGACCATCTCGTCGTACTGCTGTTCGATCAGGTCCCAACGGATCGGCCGCCGAAGTACGGGGCCAAGATTCGCCAACTCCGACACCATCCCCTTCTCCGGCAGGTAGAGCTTCTGCTTCGCGATCGCTTTGAGCCGAGGTAGAAGGTCGAAGCCGAGGAAGTGCGTCAACGCGAAAGCGACTTCGCTCTGTCCGTGGCTATCGACGTACTGGCGTTCCACCGACATCTCGGTGCAGTGACGGAGGACGCCTTCAACCATCGACGCGACCTCCGAGGACGAACAGCGCTTGAGCTGGGAGTAAATGCAGGTCGACTTTCTGTCTACATGCCAGTAGATCATCACACCGCGGCCGCCGTAGCGGACGTGCCACTCGGTCATCAGATTCTGGTCCCACGCACCGAATTGTTTCGAGTCCGACGCGCAAGACGTCGTGCCGTCTCCCCAGATCGAGGGCTCTCGCGCGGCGAATGTCGCGTTGACAACCTGGATGATTGCTTCTCGTAGCGTCTCCTTGTGGAGGTGGCGCTGCCGGACGTAGCGCAGCTCACGGTAAGAGACCCCGAGTGGACTGGAGCTGATGCGTTTCAACCCCGTGTTCGTTCCTAGGCCGAAGAGGCAAAGTAGAAGCCGACGCTGGACTTCAACAGGATCGAGATGCTGGCGGCTCGCGGCGGTCTTCAGGCACTTTGTGAAACCGACACGCAGGTCCGTCTCCTTGAGCACGTCAAGCAGGCTTGTGTTCGACCACCGAGCCTGGATCTCCGTCTTCAATCGCTCCAGCTGTTCTGGCTCTGGTTGCGCCTCCAGCGGTGAGATCCCGATCCTTCCTTGCGGGACGTTCGCAATCTTGACGAGCCTGTTTTTCGGGATCGTCGTGTTCAAGGACACGAGCGCGGCCCTCAGCCGACCCTTCACGCGTGCGACGAACTCGGCTGGAGAGGTCGGCAGCGACAAGACGTCGTAACAGGCAGCGCGACGCTCGTCGAAGTCGCCTGGTAGATCTTCGTCCGGGTTCCTATGCCGGTCGGCGCCGACAACCCACACTTCTTTGCACCGAAGTTGCTTCCTGAGCTCCTCGAGGACAGCGATCTCGTAGTTGATTCGGTTGACCCGATACTCGCCATCCGGTCCTTCTTCGACAAGGAGATCCTGCATTCCAGAACGGATCACATCGGCGACTGGGACTTCGTCCACGCTGTAGTACTGCTTTTTCGATCCAAGGTGCGATCGGATGACTTCGATCGCATCGATGAGGGGTTGGTGGGCAGTGTTGTTCGAGCGGAACTCCAGCGTCGCGAGGATTCGAGGCAGCGCGCGGCGGTAGTGTCCCTTGTACGACGAACGGACCACGCTGTGGATCTCGTACCGGAACGCTGGGCCAGCCGCCTCGTACTCTGCGATCAATCGTCGCAGGGTCTCTTCCGTTGTGACGTCAGAGATCGCGTCCCGGACTGGATTGTCCAGGTTCTCTAGCAGGGAGACGAAGAGATCGTGGCAAAGGGTGCGCTTGCCTCGTACCTTGGAGTCCTTCCTAAAGTTCTCGAGCAGCACCTTGCGCTCAGCACGTACGGCCATCCCGTGGGTCACTCGCAGCAGGAGGTCGACGAGCTCGTCGATCACCTCGCGCCGGCGACACCATAGGTACGCGGCGAGCAGAGCCCAGCGCGTTCGATCGGTCCGCTCGCGCAGTCCGCTGGAAGGCTCGGTCCCAGCGCGAGCCCGGTACGTTTTCACGACTGCTGAAGGTAGCGTGCAGAGAACACGGTCCGGAAGGTCGAGTTCTCTCAAGGTCTCGAGCCGGTCCGCATGTTGGTGGATCGCATCGACGCCGGGGCGTCCCGGCTCGGCGCGGAGCGTCGCGAAGGCGGTCGAGCCACCTTGTTCGTCCGGCTCAAGCATCGTATCGAGGTTCTGCCGCGTCGGTTCATCGATCGCGGCAGCGATACGATCGAAGACCCGCTCTTCCTCCTCGCGCAGCGCGGACGCGACGATCCGATCGATGTGAGAGGCGCTCGGAGGCTCGATTCTTTCCGTCCGGAACCACACCAGCGCCTCCTCGCGAACCGCCGATGGCCGTGGTTCGTTCGGCGTGACCACCTCCAAGAGATACTCCTTCAGAGTCGGCGAGTCGCCGCGGGACGCCGGACGGAAGCCAAGATGCTCCCGCGCGATCGAGCGGTGGCGCTTGAGCGTACGACCAGCCGACCACGGGTAACGCGACAGGCTATGCTCGAAATCGACGCCGAGCTGTTCCGCGAGAAACTTCGTGACCGCGGTAGGAACCTCTCCTCGATGCCGAGGAAATCGGCCAATCAGTTCCAGATGCTTCAGCTGAATCGCGAATCCGAGCCGGAGATCTTTGTTGACGGGCTCGACCAGCGCTTTCTCGGCGCCCGACAGCTCCCAATGCTCCTCGAGGTCTGCCTCGGTCCAAATCTGCCGCATGCATGGATCCCTTCTACTTGGGTGAGGGATCGACTATATGTTCACTTCTGTCGATTTGGCCCCATATGACAGCTTCCTTGTCACTGGGCCTTCTCGGCACGTAGACGCACGCGTTCCCCGGTGGCGGCATGAGCATTCAAGACAAAACTGCCGCTCAGTACGGTGGCGGTCGCGTCTTCCTCGAAGCCCACGACGAAGACACGGGCGCCGACAACGGCCTCGTTGGACTCATCCACCACGACTCGAGGTGCATCGCCGTCCCGTCTTCAGGTCGGGTGATGAGCCACCACGGTTGCACAGCCACCAGGCGCACCCGGCAGAGAACCGCCGAGCCTCAAAGCCACCCGACGCCGTAGGCCACCGTCGCCAGAATCCCGATCACCGCGAGGGCCACGGTTACCCAGCTGGGCGACTCCCCGGTATTTGTGTAGCTAATCGTTATCTTCTTCATGTTGGGTATTAAACGAATTTGCGTGTCTAAGGCCCAGTGACCCGACCCCTTGATTGGGTTGCTGAATTCGATCCTCCTTTTCCCGTGAACCTGGCCGCCCACAGAACTTAACGTGTGCAGTCAGCCTAGGCTCTCGGCAGCCCGTGGTCGAGAGATTGAGGCGGAGAGCGGCGGAACCCGTGCTGGCAGTTACTGCCCAGACTTTCACAGGCTTTCCGCTGAGTGCCGTCCGCGTCCATTGCCTGTCTTGCAGAGACAAGGGAGGATCGGCAAGTCATGCAAGTACAGGTCGATATTTACAGGAGCTAGAGCATGGAAAATGGATGGCATCCCGGCGCGCTCGTCGCGTTTTGTCTCGTCCTCATTGGTACCTTCGTAGCTGCATACAGGGGGCGACGTAGCTCCAGCCGCGATGCAGAGCTACACTTGGCGCAGCAGAGTCTGAACCGTTGGTTCGTCGGACTAAGCGCAGGTGCCACGGCGAACAGTGGCTTTGTGGTCACAGGTGCTGTGGGCCTCGGCTACACGTACGGCATCTACTGGTTGTTGCTCCCCCTGGGGTGGTTCCTTGGCGACCTGCTGTTCTGGCGATACTTCCCACATCGCATCAATGAATACGGCGCACGGGCGAATGCTACGACCCTATCGGACCTGATTTCTCACGGACTCCCGACTGGCCGATTTCATCCACTCACGATCGCCACAACCGGCATCGTCGTGCTTTGTCTTGGTGGATACACGATGGCGCAGTGGATAGCAGGTCAGAAATTCCTGGAGGGTGCCTTCGGATTCTCGGCCCAGGCGTCGCTTCTCGGTTTCGCGATACTCATTATCGCGTACACCTCGTTGGGGCGCTTTCGGGGTTCGGTGTACGCGGACACCTTTCAAGCAGCAACTCGCATGCTTGGTACAGTCGTGGCTCTGGGCGCCGTTTCGTGGGTCGCGCTGAGCGACACAGAGAAATTCGCCGAGAACATCAGCCAGGCAGGAGAGGGCTTCTTGAGTATTTTGGGAGCAGGATCCGCTGCTTCTGCGTTGGCCTTCGTCCTCGGTTATGCCGCAGCTTCACTCGGCTTTGGACTAGGGCAGCCACAAGTCACAAGCAGATACCTTGCCGCAAGCAGCCCGGAAGAAACTCGGGCGGCTCGCTGGATCTACATTGGCTATGTGCAGTGTACCTGGGCCACAATGACCATCTTCGGCGTACTCCTTCGCGGAGTAATGCCTGGAATTTCGGATCCGGAGAAGGGCCTCACGGTGTTTGTTAGCGTTGCGCTACCGCCAATCTTGGTCGGGCTCATCGTCGGTGACATCTTCGGCGCCATTGCCAGTACTGCCAACAGTCTGCTGATGGCGATGGCACAAGCGGCCCGCGGCTTGCTTGGAGAGCATCTTCGGGGACGCACTCCCCTCTGGCTGATAGTCCTCGGCCTTGGTGGAGTTACAATGTTCGCCTCTTTGGTACTGGCAGACAGGGCGTCGGTATTCGACTTGGCGATCACCTCAGTGTCCCTGATGGCGGCCGGACTAGCGCCCGCCGTCGCAATCAAGGTTCTTCACTGGCGGCACTCGGCCTCATCCATCACTGTCTCGATCTTCGCTGGTTTCGCTGTTGCCCTAGCCTGGAAGCTTGTCGGTCTCTCGACTACTATGAACGAGTCAGCGATTGGCATTCTTGTGGGCCTCTTGGTCAACTACATTCTTAGTCGCCCAACAAAGATGGGCGGGGGCTCGTCACAGTAAGTGTTTACCTAGAGGAGGAACAGCATGGCGCGCTCCACGATGGCCCCGAAGGAAGGAATCCGTGACTGGGCCGCCAAAAGATCGTTCCTGCGGGCCGTGTATGACGAGGCAAACGACAAGAGCCTCGTTATCAACGTCGTCGGCACTCGCGTCAGTAGGCACGAGAAGATGGACGTTGCTGAAAAATGCTACGACACATTTCGTAGATGGAACAGAAGTAGCCCGACTTCACCTAGCTCACTAGAGTTCTGGAAATGGATAATCAAAACTCATAACCTAAACGTCCGAGCCCCCACACTCTGGTCCTGTACGATCGAGGAGTTTATCTCCCATTTCCCGCCATCCGATGCTGAGGTAAATATCGCCGTTGGCCAGCTCCTAGAAGACCCGCGGGCCGACCTTGACGAAGAGACCAAGGACCAGCTTCGCAAGAAGTACCAGACCAAGTTGGCTGGCGAGCTAGACGACGCTGCTGTCTTTCGGGAGTACACCGTCGGCTGTAGCGAAACTGTAAGCTTCGAGGGGCCGCAGACAGGCATGCAGAACGGGCGCATTCAGCATGCCCAGTTCTATACAGTTCCGGAAGCTGCTGTGGCCTGGGCCGAGTTGGTAGATTCAGAAAACTACCGCATGTATCTCGACTGCCTACTTTCGCTTGAAGAGCTTGTCTTAAGCCAATTCTGGTTGGATGCCATTGAAGACGGTCGTCATAGTGTTGCGGTCATTCTCGGCGGAGGTGGTTCGCCTGAGAAGGACTGGATACTGGCCCAAAGTCTCTTGCGGGCCGTGAATAGGCTTGAGCTTATACTCACAGACATCAGTATTTATATGATCGGGGAATCCGCCAAGGTGCTTCAGCGGCGTATCGCCCGGAAGAAGCTTGCCAGTAGAATCGAGCCAGCGTACAGGGTCTGCGACTTTCTGAAGTTGGACGAGCAGTTCTTCCGCCAGGAGAATTGGGGTTCTGTGGTTTGGGCCCTTCTTGGCGGCACCATCGGGAATGTGCCCGCTGAGATAGACTTCTTTCGGTCGATCAAGGGGCCCTCAAAGGTGGGAGATCTACTTGTCGTGGGAGTAGATACGATCGACGATGGAGAGTCAGAAGACCAGATGGCCAACCGCATGTCGACCCAGTACCGGAGCAAGGAGCTAGATGCGCTCCTCTTGACACCGCTCATGGGGAAGACTGGCTGGGATCCTCACTCTCCTGAGCCCCTGGTCAATGTGACAGTATCTGGTAGTCGCAATCCTCACAGCGACGTACCCTCTTCTAGGACGGCCGTTTTCTCAACTCCTTTCGGTGGCCCTAATGACAAAGATATAACCCTGGCCACGTCAACGCGCTATGTGGCCGGAGAATTCATAGCTTATGCGCGCCGATTTGGTTGGCGCCATCTGGGAACGGCCAAATCTTCCGAGGATTCGACCTACAACCAGCTGCTGCTCCAACGAATTAAGTAATCGAATAGTCGCTGTAGGGGGGGAGCATAAAAAACCGTCGGGCACCTGGCGGGGCTGTCTCCGAAAAGCGCCGTAGCCTAAACGCGGGGTGATGGTCCGCCACCCGGATTGCCCCACACTTTTTTATGCTCCCCTTGTCTGCATGTCGAAGGCAGCGGACGGACGACCGCCGGAAGCTGCAGGGGGTTGCTCGTCGGGGAGGCGCCCTCGGCTTCGGAGGAGGGGGAAGAGAGCGGGGAGCGGCGGCTGGGGATGGGTCGCGGTGACGGGATGAGCGGACGGCGCGGTTTGGGGCAGGTGCTGGGTGGGTTGATCGAGTTTTCGGTGGAGTGTGTGGAGAGGTTTGAGGGGATCGAGGGGAGGATGCGGGTGTTGGAGGAGGAGTTGGCGGGGTTGAAGGAGTAGGCGATGGTTGACCACCTGGCGGCGGCGGCCCTACCGTCGGTAATGCAGCTAGAATATTGAAAAGAAGGGCCGACCGACGTGGGTGAGACTCAGACGCACTTCCCTGACTTGCTCTGACCTCGACGGCCGATCCCAGACAATTATGCCCGCTGAGATACTCACTACCTTGGTGCTACCTAGAAATCAACGCCATGTTTGCCGCCTCACCGCCGACCGGTCCGACACGCCACTTTGCGGGGTGGAGCTCCGCCAGCTCCGATCTCTACAAATGGGATCAGTATGGTTTTCTTGTGCCGTCAGACGGCACCTTCACCTTCGAGGGTCTCTTTGATGCCCAGGCAACGCTAGTCGTCGCTCCACCGTGGCTCGGCAAGACCACTGTAGCAAGAGCAATCGACGCATACCTTCGCGAAACCGACGGAAAACTCAATCATCTTAATTTCGGCAAATGGGTCCATCTCTCGCTGCTTGACCAGCATCTCCCCGGAAGCCAGGTCAAACCACCTTGGTGGCCCGAATGGAGCGCCAGCAAGAATCGGGATGCTTGTTGGCTTGTGGATGCTTTGGATGAGGCGCGCGACCGCGCGCCTGGCTTGTTGAACTGGCTGCTTGAACTTCTTCGGCGGCTCGATTCTCGAACACGTCAGAGTCTTCGGCTAATCTTGTTCGCCCGGAGCGCGGAGCTTCCGAAGGAAGTTTTCGCCGCCTTGAAAGAAATCTACGGCCAGCAACATCACGTGGTTGAATTGCTCGCGCTTGATAGGAGAAACGCTGAAGCTATTATTACCAAACATCATCGCGAACGGACCTTGAATACTATTGAGAATCGCAAACTCCAGCACCTTGCCGGCTATCCGGCTGCACTCGAGTATCTGAAAACTCAAAAAGAAGACGCTGACGCCTCCGAGCAAGACATCTGGCGAGGATTGATGCGTAGCTTTCTCGCAGAGCCCAACGGCCTAAGACCACCGGCGAGACGCCATGAACCAGAAGAGTGGTTCCGCGCAACCGGCCATCTAGCAGCCGCCTTGACCTTTAGCGGTATCGAAGAGATAGTCTGGGAGAGCCAGAGCTCGACGGCACCCACGGTTACACTTCAAGATCTAATTCCTCTTGGGACTTCGTTATCCCGCGGAGCCGCCCGTGAAGCACTCAACAGTGGCATGTTTTCGCGCACGCCGTCAGGCTTCCGCTTCGTCCGCCGAAATGTCCGGGAATGGATGTGTGCTTTTGGTGTCAGCGATCTTAGCCTCGAAAGGCTAAAGCTCCTGCTACGTTCCGACGAGAACCAAGGCCTGCCCGTTCCGCGGTCCTTCCGCGACCTAGCAGTCTTCCTCCGCAAGACCACAACGAGACCTGAGGTCAGGGAATGGTTGGCCGAGGTAGCCGACATCCTTCCATCCGATGCAGCGCCACCGAGCCTCGATCAAGCGATAGCGATTCTGGACAGGCTGGAGCGGCTCGCGATAGATGGCGAGTGGGATGGCGGCTCCGGAGCCCGAGAAAAATTCGCGCGGCTTCGCTTACCAGGCGTCGGCGCGGATGTGGCGAGAAGGCTCAGCGAGAAAGCCAGCCCCCCATCAGTGCGACAGCTTCTCTTGAAGATCGCAAGTGCTATCGGTGCCCGCGAGCCCGCTGACCTCGCCGCTGAAATTATCCGTGATACGACAGACGATCCAGAAGTCCGATCCTGGAGCGCAGCGTATCTTCGAAGTATAGGTAATGAGGAGATCCTCCGAAGCCTCATTCCCTTCATCGAAGCTGCAAAGCCAACTACCCGCATCGACAAAGATACCGTTTCAATTCTAATCTCCGCCTTGCTTCGGACCGGGATCTGGGGAGCCCACAAGGCCTCCAAGCATGTACCAGAGGTCGACCCCGACGACTTCATCATTGGCGCTACACAAGTACTTCCTAGAGAAATCGCAAGATGCTTGACGTCCGAAAAACTAGCAGATGCTATAGCGATCTCCAGGAGCATTTCGCCAGAAAAAATCGAACAGTTAAATCGCTACCGAGGGGGCTTCCCGCCAAAATCTCCGCGACGGGAGATACTTGCCGCGGCGGCAAGAACCATCGCAGAGCAACGGCCGGTTGAGCCAGAGGTCTTAAAAACCCTGATCCCCTTCAGTCTGACGTGTTCAGATCATGATCTATTTCCGGTTCTTAAGAGGGCTTTTCACGGTTCTCCCGAGGCCAGGCGGCTCTTGTTTAAGGCCTATGTAGAACGAGACCGCGAAGGCTCCCACGCTAACCCTTACTGGATGCGGAACGCCCTAACTGTCGAAGATCTTCCCTGGCTCGAAGAACAGCTCCCGGCCATGGCTTCAAGAGCAAGTTTCGTCTGGTCAGCATTTCTCGCTCTCGCTCGTAGTGGGGAGATTCCGGAGGAAGTGGGCGCCCGTTGCCAGGCATTGGTGAGAAAGCACGCCCCGGAATTTCTCGAGGCGCTCAATCGGGCACACGAACAACAAGAGGAATCGGAGCGAGAGCAAGAGGCGCGGAAACTCCGGGAACGCTCTCTGCAAGAGGTCGATGAGGAGATTCTCAGCACTCCTGATCTCACCTTCCAGCAACGGCTGTGGTCACTCGCAAGGTTGAACTTTCTGGATCCGGAGTACCGACGGACCAATCTGATCGGCGTGTGGTCGGATCTGCCCGGCGAGTTGCGCGAGAAGATTCTCGACGTGTGCCAGGAAGCTCTGGACGAGACCAAGCCGACGCCAATTCCACCCGGCCGGAGCTTCCCTGGGGCGATTCTCCACGAAGCTTCCGCCTTTGTGAAGCTTCTCCGGGAAAGGCCGTCCTCGTTCGAGCTGACCAGCGCGAGAATCACCAAGTGGCTACCTGCTGGTCTGGTCGGCATCTTCGACGGAGTCAAACACGAACTCCTTCTTTCATGCGTGCGCGTTGACCGAGAGGTTACAGAAGAGATCGTGCTGGCTGCCATTAAGCGTGAACTTGCGCAGGATAGACACTATTCGGCACTGCTTCGGGATCTCCCGCAGGAGCTTTGGACGAAACGGATCAGCGACTGGGTGGCCGAAGTTGTCGAGAGCGAGGAAACACTAACCGAGACTAGAGTCACCCTTCTTGACCTCCTTGCAATACGCGCGGCAGAAAGAGCCGTGCCTCTCGCGCATGACTTCGTCGCAGATCAAAGCATCGAGAGACTTCTTGGAGTCCACAAGGGCTTCATGCTCGTGCCTCCTGAGGCGGATATCGGAAGCAAGGCTTTGGACATTCTTCTAGCTCTCGCTCCAGACGCAGCGTGGCCGTTGATCAAAGAGGGTTTTGAGATCCTGGGCAAGGAGCTTCTGACGCGTTTGTCTGCGTTACATGGCCGAAGTCTCAGTCATTTCGCTGTGGACTTGAGTGTTTGGCCTACTGAACGCATTGCCGAGCTGGAAGAGATGCTGCTTCGAGCCTACCCACCTGAAGATGATCCTGATCTTTCCGGAAGAGCTTTTTCACTAACGCCCGATCATGAGTTGAGACGGCTTCGTTACCGGCTCTTTGAGTTGCTTTTCGATCGAGAGGAGTCCTCGGATCGAGAGCGTCTCAACGAGCTGAGTGCTGCATTCCCGAGCTTTGAGGAGTGGTACCGCTGGCGCATGGCTGATCGCAAGGCACGTGAGCTCTTTGAGGATTATCCAGAGGATCTGCCCCCCGATCCAAGACACCCTTCGGCCGAGAGGGTCGTCCGTGCGCTGATTGATGCAGACTATCGGCTTATCCGCGATGGTCGAGACTTGCTGGATGTTGTAGTCGAAGATCTCCAACGAATTAACGAAGACGCTAGCGAAGACCTCGCTATGCTCTACCGGCCGGAGGAAATCGGAGGTGGCTCTAGGAGACGCCACGAAGAGGCGCTTCAGCTCTATGTTCGCAGAAGACTGAAGGAGCGGCTTCCAGGCAAGACTCTAGATCGTGAATGCGAGGTGAGGCATCGCCGCAAGCTGGACATCAAGGTGCAAGCCCCCGCGCTCAACTCTTCGGAGGATGCCGTAGTCATCATCGAAGTCAAGTGGTCTGATAATAATGGCCGGGAGAGAGGCATCTCTACAGGGCTCAGGGATCAGCTTGGGAAGAACTACTTGCTCGCTGAGCGCCGCAAGTACGGGGTATTCCTCGTTGGCTGGAACGGGACTCTCGGCACTTGGCACGATACGACGATCGATCCTCCGAACAAGGAAGACTTGCCCCGCTCGTTGTTGACGACGCTTGAGGCACAGGCCGAGGAGTTCCAGGTTCAACATCCCGAGATTGTCATCCGGCCGCTAGTCTTCGACTTAACGTGGCCCTCGGAGAAGTGAACAGGTGAACACTGAACGGTAAGACCTCGCCCTGGCGCCGTCACCTTGCCCGTCTAATCGAGCCGGGATTCGACTTAGTCGATCTCGACGGCTGGCGGTAGACGGGGCACGGCGAGGTCGGGGGTCGAGGAACAATGGAAGATGGACCAGCGGGAGCATCCGAACGGAAACATACGGTCTCGATGGCTTTGAGCCCCAAGAACCTTGCTTTCCGATCGAAAATATACTCTTTGCACTGAAGGATGCTTGTCGCTCCTCCGCACGCTACGTTATGGGGAGCATAAAAAACCGTGGGGCACTTAGCGGTGCTGCCTCCGAAAAGCGCCTCAGCAGAATGCAGGGGG
>JAJCXQ010000424.1 GCA_029263355.1 Acidobacteriota bacterium
TTTGATTGCGCCGATATCTACACTGGAGTCGAAGAGCTCTTCGGCGCCTTTCTGCGGCGTTACAAAGAACGGCGCGAGGATCCATACCTCGACGGCGTCCAGATCCACACCAAGTGTGTGCCGGATCTGGCCGACTTGCCACGTCTGAGGCGACGTGATGTCGAGGCGATCGTCGACCGTTCCCTGCAAAGGCTTGGCCTCGAACAGCTGGATCTGGTGCAGTTTCACTGGTGGGACTACCGGATTCCGGGCTACGTCGAGGCTGCTGGCTGGCTCTCGGAGATGCAGCACACCGGTAAGATCCGCTTATTGGGCGTCACCAACTTTGACGTTCCACGCTTGCAGGCGATCGTTGACGCCGGTGTCGATCTGGCGACGGTGCAGGTGCAGTATTCGCTCCTCGACCAACGTCCGGAGCGCGGGATGGTCGATTTCTGCGTCGATCACGGCATCCAGTTGCTGTGTTATGGCAGTCTGGCGGGAGGCTTCTTCGCGGAGAGGTACCACGGAGCGCCCGAGTCCTTCGACTCTGGCAACCGGTCGCTGACCAAATATCGACTGATCATCGAAGAGGCCGGCGGCTGGAGGGCCTTTCAGAACCTATTGGACGCCTTGGCGGAGGTGGCTAAAAAGCACCGCGTCAGCATCTCCAATGTTGCTGCGCGATGGATTCTCGATCGAGCGCAAGTTGCGGCGATCATCGTCGGAGCCCGCAACGCCGCGCGTCTCGACGATAATCTTCGCGCCCTCGAGTTGCGTTTAGATGAAGCGGATGCTGCGACCTTGTCGATGGCCCTCGCCACGATGCGTCAGCTCGAAGGAGATCCGTTTGAGCTCGAACGGATCCAAGACGGTGCTCACCAGCGGATCATGAAGACCGGTTTGAACCGTGAGGCATGCTAGGATTTGAGGGACGCCGCTTCGAGGCGGCGTAACCACGCTGTGGGTCGGTGATTCTAGCCCAGGTCTTCCAGCCCAAGTCTTCTAGGCAGAGTCTCATCCCGACATTCCCTGCCCTCCAGTCCAACGACTCAATTCAACAAGGATGTCGTCGCGTCCCCGAGTCGCTCGAGCGCGGCCTCTAGGTTTCCTATGATCGAAGAGCTATTCCACATCGGGAATTTTTCAATCAGCCCATTCGGCGTCATGTTGGTGGCCAGCCTGTCGGTCGCCTACTGGCAGTTGCGTAAGGCGATGCAGTTCTACCAGATCGGCGATGACGAAGACGCCAGCGCAATTATTTTCGCCGCCGGGTTCTTCGGCATTCTGGGGGGCAAGGTTTATTACGCGATCCTCTCCAACGACTGGCATCTACTGTTCGACCGTGCCGGGATCGTTTGGTACGGGGGGTTCATCGGTGGCTTTCTGGCGTTGTTGTGGACCCTGCGCCGTCGCCAGCTACCGATCGCCCGGACGTTCGACGCGACAGCGCCTGGGCTGGCGCTGGGTTACGGTGTCGGTCGTATCGGTTGTTTCTTGGTCGGAGACGACTATGGGCGGGCATCGGACTTGCCGTGGGCGACGGTTTTCAAGGTCGGGCTGCCGCCCACCACCGCGGACAATCTGCGGCGAAGTTTTGGGGTTGAAACACCACCGGAGCTGGTAGGCGCCGACGGTTGGGTGGCGGTCCACCCAACTCAGCTCTACGAAACCGCCGCCGGGCTGTTGATCTGGGGAATCGCCCTCTGGCTGATGCGGCGCGGTCGCAACCAGGGTCGAGACATGGTGCCTGGAATGCTCTTTTTGGCGGTCAGCGCCATGTTGGCCGCGGAACGTTTCTTAGTCGAGTTCGTGCGCGTTAAAGATGATCGATTCTTGGGCGATTTTACGATCGCACAGTTGATCAGTGTCTTGATCGTGCTCACAACCCTGGTGATCGCGTGGCGTCGTCGGCAGGTGGAAGCATTGCCTTGACACAGGTGACACCGCCGCGGGTGCTGACCATCGCCGGCTCCGACTCCGGGGGCGGCGCCGGCATCCAGGCGGACCTCAAGACGTTTGCCGCTCATGGGGTTTACGGCATGTCGGTGGTGACGGCGATCACCGCCCAGAACACCCGTGAGGTCACCGCCATCGAAGAAGTTTCACCGGCGGTCGTCGCAGCCCAGATCGACGCGGTTTTCGACGATATTGGCGTCGATGCGGTCAAGATCGGCATGTTGGGGTCGGCAGAGATTGTTGCCGCGGTGGCGTCGAGGTTGGCCGTTCATCAACCCGAGATGGTGGTCCTCGACCCGGTGATGGTGGCCAAAAGTGGCGACGCGTTGTTGAGAGACGACGCGGTCGCGGCGTTGCGGGAACAGCTCCTTCCTCTCGCTACTTTGGTGACACCCAACCTACCGGAGGCCGAGCGTCTGACCGGCTTGGCGACCGGCAGCGAGTGGGAGTGTTTGGCTGCGGCCCGTCAGCTGACAAGGGACGGTGCCGCGGTTTTGATCAAGGGTGGCCACGGCCACGGCCTCGAGGTCATGGATCTCTTGCTCGACGCCGCTGGCGTCCAGCGTTATCGTCACCGCCGACAGGTGACAACCTCGACCCATGGCACGGGTTGCACGTTGTCGTCAGCCATCGCCGCCCGACTGGCGACTGGAAATGGTATGCGCTCGGCGGTCGGTGGAGCCATCGACTATCTGCAGGGAGCGATCGCGGCGGCGTTCCCCCTCGGCGCCGGGCACGGTCCGGTGCATCACTTTTATCGTATGACCGAGAAACCCCTCGCTCAGTCATAAAGTACCTACGGCTTCGCCTCCGCAGGTGGCTTCTTCGAGTCCTGCGTTGGGGGTATTCGCCGATCCGTTGCTTGGCGATGAAGCGCCAACCCGGCCTATCCTCGAATAATATTCTCTATAATAGAGGAAATAACCCGAGGAGAGAGCCCCATGAGATCAAAACGAATCCACAACCGAGCCGAGCGCGCCCTACCGATCGTGTGGGCGGCCTTCGCCTGTGCCGACGTGGCCAGCGAGGCGATGCGTCGCATGGTTGGTGCTCCCGCAGTGGACGCCAGCACCCGCATTGGAGGGACCTTCGTCGACATGGGTCGACGCATCATGCAGCACATGCGCGCCATGCTGTCGGCGGACGAGGTTTACCACCAGCTTCGCGCCCGCCAGCGTCGGCGCCAAGCCCGGCGCAATGACCTCGCGCAGCGCCTCTACCGGCAGCTCGGCCAGGCGCGACCGCGGCTGCAACGGCTGGTGAAGGACGAGGTCATCCGCCATCGCCTGGAGAAGCTCGGGCCCACCCGTCGTCGCCCCTGGCTGCTCTGCCGCCAGGCGTCAGAGATCCTGGAGCTGCTGCGACTGCGGGTACAGGACAACGAGATACCCATGTTCACTCAGGTGATCGAAGACATCGAGGCCAGTCTCTGTGTATCGTTGTCCGAGCTCGATCAGGCCCTCGATCAGGTCGGCCGGGGGCGGTTCGAGGTGGCGTCGGCGATGCTCGATCA
>JAJCXQ010000425.1 GCA_029263355.1 Acidobacteriota bacterium
CGACTCGACGGCCACAGTGTCGGTTTCCTGGCCAACAATCCGCGCTCTAGTGTTGGCGCCATGGGACCGGGAGCTTGCGAAAAGGCGACCGCCTTCATCTGTCTCTGCGACGCGTTCCACATCCCATTGGTCTTCCTCCACGACACTCCGGGCTTCTTCGTCAGCAAACTCGCCGAGCAAGGCAAGATGCCACTGCGCATCATGACCTTTCTCGAGGCTTTACATCACAGCACCGTTCCCCGGGTTTCGGTCATCGTTCGCAAGTCCTACGGCATGGCGCACTGCAACATGGTTGGGGCCCACATGGGAGCCGACGCCCTGTTGTCGTGGCCGATCGGTGAAGTCTCCTTCATGTCGCCGGCGGTGGCGGTCAACGTCGTCCACGGTCGTAAGCTGCAAGAGGTCGAAGATCCCGACGCTGCCCGTCAGCAGCTGATTACCCACATGCAGAGCCAGAACGCGCCTTGGGAGGCCGCTGGACTCAACCTGATCGACGACGTGATCGATCCCCGCGACACACGTATCGAGCTGATCAAAGCTTTGCGGCGCGCTCGCGGCCCGGCCGGGGACGGCGGTCGCAGTCGTCGGCTGCTGGCCAGTTGGCCGACCATGTTCTGACAGGACGTCCGTCGAGACTCCACTGAGGGTCGCCTAGTCCGACGCTCTCTTGCCCCGAAACAGGCCGTACCGAACATTCTTTTGTATGGTGACCCTCAACGACCGTTTAAATTCGGCTTACCTGCCGGCCGGCAGGTAAGATGCGCGAATCATTCGGTGGACTTGGTCCGGTCACGGGCATAGTCTTTGTTCACGCTTGGAGCCCCACGTTGGAGCGCCCCGTTGGAGTCCTGTGAGTCCTGTGATTTGAACATCGAGAACATCGTCAAACAGCACGTCGCTATCAAGAGTGCCACCGAGCAGCATCCATCGGGTGCGGTGTTGGGTCGTGGTGTATCTAACGCCCGGCGGGTTGAGCTTGGGCGGCTTGCACCTAGCCGTCTTGTAGTTAGCAGCCTCGCTCTTATCAGCCTCAGTCTTGGCAGCCTGGTTCTTATGGTCATTTGCAACCCAGGGGCAACGTAGCGCGCTCAGTTTGAATACGAGCAAAGTCACGAAGCCCCCGGTCAACCGCCGGGGGCTTTTTCATTATGGTCAACTGGAAAACGAGGAAAACCATGGTTCGAGATAGAACCGATCCCTATGTCCGAGTCTTCGATACGACGCTGCGCGACGGTGAACAATCTCCCGGCGCCAGCCTCACCAGTGACGAGAAGCTGATCCTTGCTCGCCGTATTGCAGCCCTCGGGGTGGATGTGATCGAAGCAGGTTTTCCAGCTGCCAGTCCGGATGATCTGGCAGCGGTGCAGGGCATCGCGGAGCAGGTAGGATCGACCACCGGGCCGATCATTGCCGGCTTGGCCCGAGCCTGTCGTGGTGACATCGAATGCGCTTGGGAAGCAGTGAGACTGGCCCACCGGCCCCGTATTCACACCATCATCGCAACCTCCGACCTGCACATGGAGTGTAAGCTGGGGTTGAGTCGCGACCAGGTGATCGATCGTGTCCGTGAGATGGTGGGTTTTGCCCGCAGTCTCTGTGATGACGTCCAGTTCAGTCCGGAAGACGCCACCCGGTCGGACCCCGGATTTCTTTTGCAAGTCGCCAAGATAGCGATCGAAGCCGGAGCGACAACCCTGAACATTCCGGATACTGTGGGTTACGCCTTGCCGAACGAGTATGGGGCGCTGCTGGCGCGGTTGATTCAAGAGACGGAGGACGCAGGTATCGTGTGGTCCGCCCACTGTCATGACGATCTCGGGTTGGCGACCGCCAACGCGCTCGCCGGACTCGAAGCCGGGGCGCGGCAGGTCGAGGTTACGGTCAACGGCATCGGTGAGCGGGCCGGGAACACCAGCCTGGAAGAGATCGTGATGGCGCTCGTGACCCGTCGCCCCGAGCTCGGTTTGGAGACCGGCGTCGAGACCCGGCAGCTCACCCCGATCAGCCGAATGGTGAGCCGCTTCACCGGCTTCTCCGTGGCGCCCAACAAGGCGGTGGTCGGACGTAATGCCTTCGCCCACGAGGCAGGCATTCATCAGGACGGCATGTTGAAGGACGAACGGACCTACGAGATCATGACACCGGAGTCGGTGGGCCTGGAGCGTAGCGAACTGGTGCTGGGTAAACACAGTGGCCGCCATGCGTTCCGCGCACGCTTGAGTGAGCTCGGCGTTGAGCTCGATGAGGCGAAACTCGTCGAGGCCTTCCGTCACTTCAAAGAGTTGGCGGATCGCAAGAAGACGATCACCGATGCCGATCTCATGGCCTTGACCCGGGCCGAAGTTGGAGTTTCCGAAGAGCACTTTCGGCTCGGCCATCTGCAAGTGGTTTGCGGCTCTCCGGCCGCCACCACCGCCACCGTGAGGCTGATCGGCCGACGGGGTAACGAACGGGTGGGGGCCGCCGTCGGCTCGGGCTCGGTGGATGCGGTCTTCAGGGCGATCCAGAAGATCACCGAGGCCCCCAACGAGCTGATCGATTTTAGGATCCGCAACGTCACCGCTGGTATCGACGCCCTCGGCGAGGTGTCGGTTCGGATCTTGCCCGGTAGCCAAGAACGCAATGGCAATGGTGCGGTTCATTTATCCAACAATGGCCATGCTTCCAACAACGGTCATGCGTCCAACAACGGTTACGCGGCCAAGAGTGGCTCGGTGTCCAATAACGGCCACAGTGAGGTGGCCACCTTCGCCGGCTACGGTGCGGACACCGATGTCATCGTCGCCAGCGCCAAAGCCTATTTGGCAGCGATCAACAGGATGTTGACCGCGGCCTCAGCGTCCAACGTCACTTCCCCGGCTGCAAGTGTCGAGTCGTCATCATCTGCCACGCCGCAGCTGATCACTTATCCTCCCTACGAGCCCTTTGCCGAAGAGCCCTTCGATTCCGACTACACTGTCGGCATTCCGTGACGGGTACCCTTGGCACCGCGTGAGATCTAGTAATGATGCCAGAACCCGATCCAATGTTGGATGATGCGGCGGCCGCACCGTCGACGCTATTTGACAAGATATGGCGCCGACACCTGGTGACCGAGCCGGCAGAGGCGGGGATACCGTCGACGCTTTACGTCGATCTGCATCTCCTGCACGAGGTGACCTCCCCCCAGGCGTTCGCCGAACTCGAGCGTCGCGGCCTCGAAGTGCGCTGCCCGGGCCGTGCCGTCGCCACCATGGACCATTCGACGCCAACGCTGCCCGGAGTCGGTCGCAGCGGGCTGCGGGTGATCGATCCCCGTGGCGCCGATCAGCTCGACCGGCTCGAGACCAACTGTACGCGTCATGGTATTCCTCTCTTCGCCCTTGGCGACGAGCGCCAAGGGATTGTCCATGTCATCGGTCCGGAGCTCGGACTGACCCAGCCCGGAATGACCATAGTCTGTGGGGATAGTCACACCAGCACCCATGGCGCCTTTGGCGCTTTGGCCTTCGGTATCGGCAGCAGTGAGGTGACCCATGTGTTGGCCACCCAATGTCTGCTCCAGCAACGTCCTCGGACCCTCGAGGTTCACGTCGAGGGCAGCTTGCAGAAGGGGGCGACGGCCAAGGATCTGATCCTGAGTATCATCGGCCAAACCGGAATCGACGGCGGCGCCGGTCATGTCATTGAGTACACCGGTCAGGCGATCCGTGATCTCGATATGGAAGGTCGGATGACAGTGTGCAACATGTCGATCGAGGCAGGAGCGCGGGCCGGCCTCATCGCGCCGGACGAGACTACGTTTGCCTATTTGGACGGGCGATCCTACGCACCGCAGGCCTGGGAGGAAGCGATCGACAGTTGGCGGGCGCTGCACACCGATCCGGGAGCTGTCTTCGATCGTCGGATCGTCCTGGACGCGTCGGCCATCGAGCCGATGATCACCTGGGGGACAAATCCTGGCATGTCGATGCCGGTGTCGGGCACCGTGCCGTTGGCGTCGAGTTTTGATCCCAAGAGCCTTCCAACGGTGGAGAAGGCCTGGGACTACATGGCGGTTCAGCCTGGCGAGGCACTGCTCGGGCGTGCCGTTGATGTGGTATTCGTCGGCAGCTGTACTAACTCCCGGCTCAGTGATCTCGAGGCTGCCGCCCGCCTCCTGCAGGGGCGTCAAGTGGCAGCGGGGGTGGAGATGCTGGTGGTGCCAGGGTCACAGGCGGTGCGTCGGCAGGCCGAAGAACGGGGGCTACACGAGGTTTTTCTGGCTGCCGGAGCCCAGTGGCGCGAGGCCGGCTGCTCAATGTGCCTGGCGATGAACGGTGACCGGTTGGCTCCCGGCCAGCTTGCCGTCAGCACCACCAATCGCAACTTCGAAGGACGCCAGGGGGCTGGCGGTCGCACCATCCTGGCGAGTCCCCTGACCGCCGCTGCCAGTGCAGTGGCGGGACACGTCGCCGACCCTCGGGAGATGCTGTAATGTCTGAGAAGACGGTAATGGCCCCTCGTTTCCAATCGTTGCGCAGTCGTGTGGTGCCGTTGTTGATCGATGACGTCGATACCGACCAGATCATACCCGCCGATTATCTCAAGGTGATCGGCCGCGAGGGTTTGGCCGATGGACTGTTCGCCGAGTGGCGACGCGATCCGGAGTGTGTGCTCCATCGCGAGGTGTTCCGCGGTGCTCGAGTCTTGTTGGCGGGCGAGAACTTCGGTTGTGGCAGCTCCCGCGAGCACGCACCGTGGGCACTGCTGGATTACGGCTTCCGTGCTGTCTTGAGCCCGTCCTTTGCCGACATCTTCCGCATCAATGCCTTGCGTAATGGCCTGCTGACAGTGGCGATCGAACGGCCATTGCAGCGCCAGCTGGTTGAGCTCGTCGAGCAAGATCCAGAGTCAGAGATCGCGATCGATCTCGAGACCTCGACGCTGACCCTACCGGACGGCGTAAAGATCCGTTTCGACATCGATCCTTTCGCGCGTCGATGCCTGCTCGAAGGCATCGATCAACTGGGTTATCTATTGCGTCAGGATTCGCAGATCGCCGAGTACGAGTCGCACCACCCACCGTGGACCGACACCCGGCAACCGGAGGTAGAGGCCTCATGAGCCGATTTCGCATTGTGCTGCTGCCGGGGGATGGCATCGGTCCCGAGGTGATTGCGGCCGCCCACCGAGTGCTGGAGACGGTGGCTGGGGCTGCCGATTTTGATCTCGAGTTGGTCGAGGCGGCGATCGGCGGCAACGCCATCGACACCGTCGGCGACCCGCTGCCGCCAGCGACTTTACGGCTGTGTGAAGAGAGTGATGCCATGTTGCTCGGCGCGGTCGGTGGCCCGCAGTGGTCTTCGTTGCCGGCCGCAGACCGCCCCGAGGCCGGGCTGCTGCGCCTGCGTAAGCACTTCGAATTATTTGCCAACCTGCGGCCGGTGACGGTGTTGCCAGAGTTGGCGGCGGCGGCTCCTCTGAAACCCGAGTTGCTGCGTGATGTTGATCTGTTATTCGTCCGCGAGCTCACCGGTGGCATCTACTTCGGCCCACGTCGTGAGCAGGGTGACGGTGATGACGCTTTCGACAACGCTTTTGACACAATGGTCTATTCAGTTGCCGAGGTGGAGCGGGTGGCCCATGTCGCCTTTCAAGCTGCCCGTCGTCGATCCGGCAAAGTCACTTCCGTCGACAAAGCCAATGTGTTGGCGTCGATGCGGCTGTGGCGGCGCACCGTTGATCAGGTTGCGGAGCAGTATCCCGACGTCACGTTGCAGCATATCTTGGTGGACAATTGCGCGATGCAATTGGTTCGCGAACCGGCAGCGTTCGACGTTTTGCTGACGCCCAACCTCTTCGGTGACGTGTTGAGTGACGAAGCCTCGGTGCTCGCCGGCTCCCTCGGAACGTTACCGTCGGCGTCGCTCGGCGATGGGTCCCGGGGGCTGTACGAACCGGTCCATGGCTCGGCCCCCGACATCGCGGGTGCTGGCATCGCCAACCCCCTTGGCGCCATCCTGAGCGCGGCCCTGTTGTTACGCTACAGCCTCGATCGTGAGGCCGAGGCGCGGAGCATCGAATCCGCGGTCGCAGCGGCCCTCGCCGCCGGCTATCGCACCGCGGATCTCGCTGGGGTCGACGATGTCGCCGTCTCCACCGACGAGCTCACCGAGTTGATCATCCATCACGTCGCAGCGATCACGTCTCCGGCCTCACAGTCAAGCCAAGATACAGCCAAGCTAAGATACAACACTGAGCATTTTGCTCGCGGAGTTGGCCATGAAGAAACCACTCGATGATATCGACTACAAGATCGTTAGGGCATTACAAGAAAACGCCAGGCTTTCCAACAAGGAGCTGGCTGCCAAAGTGCACCTTTCGCCATCGAGCTGTTTGGAGCGTGCGCGGCGGCTGAAGGATTCGGGGGTGCTCGAAAAGTTTTGCGCGACGGTAGATCCGAAAGCTGTTGGTATCGGATTCCAAGCGATCATTTCGGCCAAACTCAACGGCCATACCAAGGAAAACTACGAGACTTTTCGGGAGCATGCCCTCGGCTGCGAAGAGGTTGTGACGCTCTTTCACGTCACCGGCGCCAACGATTTCCTGATCCATGTGGCGGTTCGCGATGCCGAGCACCTCAGGCAATTGATCCTAGAAGTCCTCTCGGCTCGGGCGGAAATTGAACAACTCGAGACCTCGATGATTCTCGAAGAGACTCGCCGTCCCTTGCCGATATTTTCGAGCTCTGAGCCCCGTCCTCAACCTGTCGCTTTATCAGATTCGAAAGTGCGGGCATTTAAGACGCGGCTACGGTGAACGTGTTGCGATGACCGTGCTGAGATGGACGTGTCGAGATGGTGTTCTTTGGGAAAATATTGAGTGGACATTCGATAGAGACCGCGGCAGATGTTCGGTTCGTCAGATGTGAGGTAGCTTTAATCCGATGTTAATTCGATGGACTTCGTAGGTTCATCGAATTATGATTTGATCATTGATGGCGAAGATTTTAGCTGCGAACAGTCTTCGGTGATGAACAAGATCTGAAAGATGACTGCAATGACAGATACTGAAAGAAACTTCCAGGCCAGTCTTCGAGCTACCTCTGTGGCGCAAGCTTCACGTGCTGCGTTAGAGACTTCGGCTGCCTTGGGGCACCGGTCTGTGAGATCTCGGGAGGCCGGTGTTGACGCTCTCGTCGTGTCACTTGTCATTATTCTCGTTGTTGTCCTTATTGGAGATGCGCGAGTCGTCTTCTGAATGCGCCGAGAGCGCGAAGAGAAGACGGCCCGCAACGCAAGTTGCGGGCCGTTTGTCTTTGTGAATATTACATCTGTGTTCGTGACAGAAATGTTAATGGAGAATTTTGTTGGAGATCCGTTTTGAAAAGTTGTCCGAGGTAAATCATGAAGAGTCACACCATCAACAAGGGGCCGGCACGTGCTCCGGCCCGCTCTATGTTGCGAGCGGTGGGTTTCACCGACGGCGACTTCGATCGGCCGATGATCGCGGTTGCCAATACTTGGTCCGAAGTCACTCCATGTAACCTCCACCTTCGGGGTTTGGCAGAGCGGGTCAAACGGGGGATTCGCGAGTCGGGGGGCGTACCCTTGGAGTTCAACACCATCGTGGTGTCCGACGGTATTTCAATGGGCACCGATGGCATGCGGGCTTCCTTGGTCAGCCGGGAGACCATCGCGGATTCGATCGAATTGGTAGTCCTTGGGCACAGCTTCGACGGCGTCGTGGCGTTGTCTGGTTGTGACAAAACGGTGGCCGGCACCCTGCAGGCGTTGGCTCGTTTGGACTTACCGTCGGTCATGCTCTACGGTGGCTCGATCGCACCGGGGCTGCAACGTGGGCACGCGATCACCATCCAGGATGTTTTCGAAGCCGTCGGTCGAGAGGCGCGGGGTGAAATCGACGGCGCCGAGCTCACGGCGATCGAGCGTGCGGCTTGTCCGGCGGCTGGCGCCTGTGGCGGACAGTTCACCGCCAACAGCATGGCGACTGCGGCGGTCTTCTTGGGACTCTCGCCGATGACCAATGGGCTGCCGGCCCTCGACCCGGCGCGGCCACGGGCAGCCCACGATTGCGGAGCCTTGATCATGCAAGCGACCCGTGGCGGGCTATCGTCGCATCAGCTCATTACCCGGGAGTCGCTCGAGAACGCGACGGCGGCGGTGGTGTTGACTGGCGGTTCAACCAATGTGGTTCTGCACTTGATCGCTATCGCTCGCGAGGCCGGTATCAACTTTGGCCTCGAAGACATAGGCAGGATCAGTCGGTCGCTGCCGGTGTTGGCGGACCTCAAACCGCTTGGTCAGTACACTGCGATGGATCTCCACACGGCAGGCGGTTATCGGCTGGTGGCGCGTCGCCTTGCTGAGCTCGGCCGGCTCCACGACACGCCGACGATCACCGGCGAAACGCTGACGCAGATCGCTGAGCAAGCGATCGAGACCGAGGGTCAGTGCGTCCTACGTTCACCGTCCCGTCCACTACATCGTCGAGGCCACCTCGAGATCTTACGCGGCTCGTTAGCCCCCGAAGGCTGTGTGCTCAAGATACCGGACGACGAGCTGACCGTTTTCGCCGGCCCGGCTCGGGTCTTCGACAGTGAAGACGACTGTTTCCGTGCCGTCGGCGAGGGAGTTGTTCAAGCCGGAGACGTGGTGGTCATCCGATACGAGGGGCCAAGCGGCGGCCCCGGCATGCGAGAGATGCTGGCGGTGACGGCCGCTCTGGTCGGCGCCGGCCTCAGCGACTCGGTGGCGCTGGTTACCGATGGTCGTTTCTCCGGCGCTACCCACGGCATGATGATCGGCCATGTGACCCCGGAAGCGATGAACGGCGGCCCGATTGCCCTGATTCGCGATGGCGACGTGATCCGTATCGACATCGAGGAGCGACGTCTCGATGTCGACGCCGATCTGACCGCCCGTCAAGCCCAATGGTCGCCGCTGCCAGCACGCTGTACCAGCGGTGTTTTGGCGCGTTACGCCGCCACTGTCGCTTCAGCCTCTGACGGCGCCACGACCTGTCCGCTGCCAGTGCTTCAACCAGATTCAGACCCCACACCTCATGGAGATTGAAATGACACAGACGACGACTGGCGATAATTCATACGGCGAAGTTTCATCCGGCGATAATTCATCCAGCAGTGATTCCGATGGACGACTTGACAGCCTCGCTGGCTGCCGCGTTGCGGTGGTGGGTTACGGCAGTCAAGGCCGAGCTCAGGCGCTGAATCTGCGGGACAGCGGCGTCAACGTTGTGGTTGGTCTGCGGCGCGGCGGCGCGAGCTGGACACGAGCCGAGAACGATGGCTGGTTGCCGCTCGACGTTGAGACGGCGGTTTCGGATGCCGACTTGGTGGCGCTGTTGGTGCCGGACATGGCCCAACCCGAACTATTCGAGACTTGCATTCGGCCGCGTCTGGTCTCCGGCTCCGCCTTGCTGTTCAGCCATGGCTTCAATGTCCATTTCAAGGCCATTGCGCCGCCGTCGGATCTCGACGTTGTGATGGTGGCGCCCAAGGGGCCGGGCAATCTGGTGCGGGAACAATACGAAATCGGCCGCGGTGTGCCCTGCCTGGTGGCGGTGCACCAAGATGTCAGCGGCCGAGCGTCGGACCTCGCCCGTAGATATGGTTCGGCGATCGGCGGCGCTCGGGCGGGGCTGCTCGAGACCTCGTTCAAGGAAGAGACCGAGACCGATCTTTTTGGCGAGCAAGCCGTGCTCTGCGGTGGCGCGACCGAGTTGGTGACCGCCGGCTGGGAGACCTTGGTCGAGGCGGGCTACTCCCCGAAGGTAGCCTACTTCGAATGCCTGCACGAGCTCAAGCTGATCGTCGACTTGCTATACGAGGGTGGGCTCGAGCGGATGCACCGATTCGTCAGCGATACCGCCAGTTACGGTGATCTTACCCGCGGTCCGCGGGTGGTCGACGAGGGTGCCCGCCAGCGTATGCGGCAGATCCTGGGCCAGATTCAGGATGGCAGCTTCGCAACCGAATGGCGTGACGAACATGCTGATGGCGGCGACCGTTACCACGCCCTGAAGCAGGCCCGCTTGGCTCATCCGATCGAAGACGTTGGCCGCAAGCTGCGCTCGCGCCTGGCATGGCTGCGCCAGCCCGAGGATGCGGCGGCATGAACGGCGCTGAGCTGCTGCTGCGCTGCTTGGAAGCCGAAGGTGTGGAGCAGATCTGGGGCTATCCTGGCGGCGCGATCATGCCGGTTTACGACGCCCTTCTCGACTCACCGATCCGGCACTATCTGACCCGCCACGAGCAGGGCGCAGCCTTCGCTGCTCAAGGTTTCGCACGATCGACCGGTGATGTTGGGGTGTGTATGGCGACTTCGGGGCCCGGAGCCACCAACCTGGTCACCGGCATCGCCGATGCCTATCTCGACTCGGTGCCGTTGGTGGCGATCACCGGCCAGGTGCCGCGCGCCTTGATCGGCACCGACGCGTTCCAGGAAGTTGACATGTTGGGCATCACGCTGCCGATCGTCAAACACAGTTATTTGGTCTCCGAGCCCGAGAGCCTGCCTCAGGTAGTGCACCAGGCCTTCGCCACCGCCCGCCAGGGGCGTCCCGGGCCGGTGGTGATCGATTTGCCAAAAGACGTCGCCTTGGCTGAGGTGACAGGCCAGCCGCAGAGACGCCAGGCAAAGACACGTCATCTAAGGACACGCCATCCAAAGACAGGCCATCCAGAAGCACCCCCGTCGGCAGAGGATCCGGAGCCTCTAGACGCCGCCGTCTTGGCGAAAGCAGCTGAGCTGTTGATGACCAGCCAGCGACCGGTGATTTATGCCGGCGGCGGGGTGGAGAAAGGTTCCGCCGTCGACGCGCTGCGCAGCTTCGTCGAAATCACGGGGATCCCCGTTGTTCACACCTTACATGGCCTGGGCGGGGTGCCGAGCGAGCATCCGTTGTTTCTCGGCATGCTTGGCATGCATGGTACCCGCGCCGCCAACCATGCGGTTCAGGAGTGCGATTTGCTGGTCGCCATCGGCGTCCGCTTCGATGACCGCGCTACCGGTAAGTTGAGTGAATTCGCGCCCCAGGCCAGGGTCATCCATCTCGACATCGACGCCGCCGAGCTCGGCAAGCTGCGAGTGCCGCACGCCGCGGTTCGTGGTGATCTGCGCCTGGCGCTCGGCGCTCTAGGGCGCTCCCTTGCCATCGAGCCTTGGCGCCAGCGCTGCCAGGATTGGATAGACCGTTGGCAGTGGCGTTACGACGCGCCGTTCGAGGAGGTTTATGCCCCGGGCATGCTGCGGCAGCTTTCCCAGCAGGCGCCGACCGGCTCGTTTGTGGTGTGTGACGTGGGCCAGCACCAGATGTGGGTGGCGCAGCATTGGCGATTCGAGCATCCCCGGCAGCACCTCACCAGCGGCGGTCTCGGCACCATGGGGTTCGGCCTGCCCGCTGCCATCGGGGTCCAGATTGCCCACCCTCGAGCGACGGTGATCAACGTCACCGGTGATGGCTCGATCATGATGAACATTCAGGAGCTGGCGACCATCCGACGCTACAACTTGCCGGTCAAGATTGTGGTCTTGGACAACTCTGCCCTCGGCATGGTGCGCCAATGGCAAGAGTGTTTCTTCAGCAACCGCGAGAGCGAGGTTGATCTTTCGGACAACCCCAACTTCGCCGACGTCGCGCGCGCCTTTGGCATTCCGGGACTCGAGATCGAGCGCACTCAGCAGGTTGATGGAGCGTTGGAACTGTTGCTCGAATCTCGCGGGCCGATGTTGCTGCACGTCCGCATCGACCGCCAGGCCAATGTCTGGCCGCTGGTCCCAGCCGGCGCCAACAACTCTCAGATGATCGAAGAATCCCAGGCTGTGACGGCTACCCCATAGGAGATTTAGACATGTCCGGACTGCTCACCTTTGACCTTTCCCCCGGCGCCAGCGCCCTCGAGCGTCTGCTCTCTGTGGTGCGCCGCCGGGGTTTTAACATCGATGCCCTGCAAGCGGTCCGTTCCGGTGACGCCGATCGTGGTCTAGCGGTCGAGCTCACGGTCTCCGGCGATCGTGACGTCGAAGTGCTGTCGCGCCATCTCTCGAACCTCGGTGACTGCCGAGTGCTCGCGGTGCAGTCCCAGACGTGCGGTGGCGTGGACCAAGACGCTGGGATCGATCGGAGGACGTCGTGAGCCTTCAACCGACCGAATCGATTTGGCACAACGGTGCGCTGGTCCCCTGGCAGCAAGCGACCGTGCACGTGCTCGCCCATGGCTTGCACTACGGCTCCGCCGTCTTCGAAGGCATCCGCGCTTATTCGACTCCGAACGGCCCGGTGATCTTTCGACTCGAGGATCACGTCCGACGATGGTTACAGTCCGCCCGTATTTACCGGATACCGATGCCCTTCAGCGCCGCTGAGTTGGAAGCGGCGTGTTGCGAAGTGGTGCGCGCCAATGGGCTGACCAACGCCTACCTGCGGCCGATCGCCTACCGTGGCCTCGGTGGACTGTCGGTGTCGCCGGTCGACACTCCGGTTGAGGTGGCGATTGCCGCCATCGAGTGGGGAGCCTACCTCGGGAAGGACGCCCTGAAACATGGTGTTGATGCCGCGTTCTCGTCGTGGATTCGTCCGTCGAGCCAGTCCACGCCGTTGATGGCCAAGGCCAGTGGTCACTACCTCAACGCCCAGCTGATCGCCGACGAAGCGCGCCGTAACGGTTATGGTGAGGGACTTGCACTCAACGCCCACGGGCAACTGAGTGAAGGCGCTGGAGAGAACGTGTTCCTGGTCGAAAACGGAGTGCTCGAAACGCCGCCGCAGTCGGCGTCGGTGTTGCGTGGTGTGACCCGAGACACCGTGATGGTGCTGGCCCGTGACCTTGGACTCGAAGTGACGGAGGAAACCATCGCTCGCGAGCGCGTTTACGTCGCCGACGAGGTGTTCCTGACCGGCACCGCGGCCGAGATTACTCCGGTCCGCCAGGTTGACGGCATCGCCTTAGGAGAACAGTGTCCAGGTCCCGTCACTTGTGCTCTGCAGAGCGCCTTCTTCGGACTCTTCGATGGCTCAACGCCTGATCGCCATGGCTGGTTGTGCCCTGTCGGAGCAGAGAGCCCCGAGGCGTCGGCGCCTGATGGTCGAGCGGAGCCCCGTGTCTGTGCCAGCGTGTAATGATAGCTTTCGGAGGTGATGGCCTTTTGGTATTGATAGCTTCGGGGAGGTGATACAAAGACCGTTCGTGCCGGGAAACTTTTAGGGTTGTTGCGATTCCAGGGGCTTGTTGCTAGGGTCCCCGGCATGAGGTCCCCGGCATGACGTCCCCGGCATGAAGTATCGGCGCGATATCGACGGCCTGAGGGCCTTGGCCGTCCTGCCGATTGTCCTTTATCACGCGAAGTTCTCCACCTTCTCTGGCGGCTTCGTAGGGGTCGATATCTTCTTTGTGATTTCGGGATTCCTGATTACGTCGATCATTGTTCGGCAGATCGAGAAGCAGGAATTCTCCCTCGTTGGTTTCTACGAACGCCGCGCCCGAAGGATACTACCTGCATTGATCGTCGTTCTACTCGCGACGATGGGCGCCGCGGCCTGGCTGCTGATGCCGGATGAGTACATTGACCTTGGACTGTCTGCTCTGGCTGCTGTCCTCTTTGTGCCGAATATTTTCTACTGGGCTTCAACTGGATATTTTGCTATTGAGGCCGAGGCCACCCCGTTGCTTCATACCTGGTCGCTGGGGTTGGAGGAACAGTTTTATCTGCTATACCCGATTCTTCTCGTTCTCTTGTACAAGAAGTTCGGTAAACGTCATGTGATGGCGATACTGTTCAGCCTGGCAGCCGTGTCGTTTGTTCTCAATGTTTATCTCGTGTCGTTCAAAGCGGCCTTCACCTTCTACATGTTGCCGACACGAGCTTGGCAGTTGTTACTCGGCTCTTTGATGGCTTTTGAATGGGTGCCCCCTCCAGAGACCAAATTGGGAAGAAATCTAGCTTCGGGCACTGGCTTGCTGTTGATCATTGGCACAATCTTTTTGCTGGATGAGGCGGCGGTGTTCCCGGGCGTCAATGCGCTGGCGCCATCCCTAGGCGCGGCGCTGATCATCTATGCAGGAATGCGTGATGAAGGTGGTTGGGTGAGTCGAGTCCTGGCGTCGCCTCTTCCCGTTGCGGTAGGTTTGATTTCGTACTCTTTATACTTGTGGCATTGGCCGGTTGTCGTCTATGTCAACATGCTGGAACCTCCTTGGTTCAGCGGATATTTAGTGCTAGCGATGTCCTTAGGTCTATCCGTCGTTTCCTACTTCTTGGTTGAGCAACCGTTTCGGAAAAAGCGTCTGGCGCCGAGCGCGGCTCAGATGTTTGTGGCGGCAGGGGTTGGGGGAGCCCTGGTGGCGCTATTCGCTGTGGGTATTCACTTGTCGAACGGGTTGGCCTTCAGGCTCAGTGATGAAGTCAAGAATGCTGCCCGCGAAGAGAACTATCTACACGATGATCGACCGTGCCATTTCATAAAGACCGCAACGATCCTAAACAAAGAATACTGTGTCTTTGGCGCTGAAGACGTAACCCCACAGTATGCAATTATCGGCGACTCCCATGGCGATGCTCTGAGGCCCGCTCTAGAAAAGGCAGCGGCTGTCGAAGGCGTCTCGATGATTCAACTGACCAACCCGGGGTGTGAGCCGTTGCGGGGCGTGTTCAAGCCGAAGGCACGGAAGTGCCTCGAGTTCATCGACGCCGCGATAGACGCTGTGTTAGAGAATCCGACGATCGAGACCGTGTTCTTGGCCAGCTATTGGAAAGTTCCCTATCATGGCCATAGCTATCGGCACAAAAACTACGTGATTCTGGACTCTGAATCCGTGCGCTCCACCATCAAAGACAATCCAATGGTTTTTATGCGCGGGCTTGCCCGAACCGTTGACGATTTGTTGGCGGCGGGTAAGCGAGTTGTGATTTTAGGTGATCCACCTGATCTGGGATTTAATCCCCGGGCAGCGTATGCGAGAAGACTGCACCTTGGGCTGACCTTGCCTCCGAGGTTCGAAGTTGCGGCCGATCCAGGAATCGGGGAGATTTTGAGGCAGTTCGCGGCCAGTCACCCTTCGGATGGGGTCCGCTATGTCGACCTGGTGGATGCTGTGTGCCCAGGAGGCGTCTGCAATCCGATCAGGGATAATGAGCTGCTCTATCGGGATGGAGATCATCTCTCGAGGCACGGCGCCGAGCTGCTCTACGGTCTGATCCTCGACGTCTTGTAGTCTAGGATCCCTCGGTCGTCCTAGGGCCGGTAGGACCTGTGCCATAGGACCCATGATATCGTCCGCGTCGCGTCGGCTTTTCGAGATGGCTGGCGTTAGATGATTCGTGACCTTCGACCTCTCCCGACAGGAGCACAGGCTGGCCGATATGGATGATCCCTACAAACCTCCCCAAGCATCGCTGGGGATGGAGCACGATGGTGAAGTTGAGCTGGCGCCGCTCTCAGCCCGTTTCTGGGGCGCGATGGTCGACGGCCTGTTTGGTCTAGGTTCGGCCCTAGCGCTCTATGGGTCGTTGGACATCTGGGATCAGATTGTCGCTGGGACGGTGCCCACCATGGTGCTGGTGCAAGTTGGAGTTCTCGGCCTCTTGTTTTTCTGTTTGATTCACGGCTACACCCTGGCGACCCGTGGGCAGACTTTGGGCAAGGTGCTGGCACAGACGCAGATTGTCTCGATCGAGGACAACTCGCTGTTGCCGGTTTGGAAGATCCTACTCTTGAGGTACGCGCCGATCACCGTGGTGACGATGATTCCGATCATCGGAAACTTCGCGACACTGATCGACATCATCTACATTCTCCGGGATGATCGACGCTGTATTCACGATCACATCGCAGGCACCAAGGTAATTCGTTACGTCGGCTGAGCCGGCTCTCCGCTTACAGCGTGAGATTGAAGCGTCTCGAGATGAGGTTGCCCGACGTTGGGTCGTGGAGCGAAATCAGCAGTTGGTGAGGACGCTTTCGCAGCTTGAGCATGACCTCGAGATTAGCGACATCAACGTCATCCGCTGAGTCGCCGCGTAGCTCGAGGGGAATGACCGGGATGTCGGCTTTGTTGCCGCGATCATCGGTGGCCGCGACCCGTAACTCGAGGAGGGCGCCGAAGCCGCCCTGGATCGGCAGCAGAGTGACCTCTTCGAGGGGCACCGACAGCTTCAGGGGCACAATCACCTTGCGGTAGCCACTTTTCTCGGGCTCGCCGGTGGAGATCTCGAGGCGGGCGGTCTCGCCGGGGATCGGCAGGTTGAAGGTCTGGGCGCTCTCGATCAACATCGACACTTCGGTTTGACGCGACAGATCCGAGAAGCTGTTGCGAGCGCGGACTTTGAGGCCTTTGCGCTCGACGTCGACCTTGACGCGATGGCGTCGATCGTTTTCTTGCCACGTTGGGGTGAACCCGATCCAGTAGTAGGAGCGGGTGTCCTCAGCCACCCGTTGCAGAGCGTTGAAGCTGGCGCCGTCGATCAATGCCCGGCCACCGGTCTCCTCAGCCAGGTGAAGCAGCGTGCTTTCTTCGACGAATTCCTGGTTACGACCGAAGTTGGCGGCAAAGTTGGATTGGTTCAGGGTTGCGTATTGGGCGCCCCCGAAGTGACTCTCAATACCTTTGACGTCCACCGGGTAAAGGGTGTAGCCGAGACGATTGGCGGTGTCGATTAGCGAGCGCAACACCGACCGATCGGTGCCGCCGTCGCTGTAGTTGACGGCCGAGGAGAAGCCACCGCCGGACGAGGTTGGCCAGCCACCGGAGAGCAGCATCATGACTTTGCGTCCCTGCGGTTTGGCGAAGGCGCGCAAGACCGAGTTGGCGGCTTCCACCACTTTTGCGGTGTCGTTAAAGGTCTTGGAGCCGCGTCGCGCGATGGAATGGAGGTCAGGAAACCCCGAGCCGTAGCGGTTGTAGAACGGATCGCGGTCAAAGAAGAAGTCGCCGGAGCGGCGGCTGGAAAAGGCGTACCGTCCGAGATCATAGCCCCGCGCAGCTCGGCGGTGGAGGCCGTAGGTCGGTCGCGTCTTGGCAGCCTCGAGCACGCGAGCCAGGGCGGGTTGCGACGAACTCCAACTCGACAGCATCTCGAGCTGCCGGCCGTTGTAGGCGACAATCGCCATATGGTCTAGAGGCCCCAGGTGGGGGAGCTGCTCCTTCAGGTTGCGCAGCACGCGGTTGCGATGGCTGCGCAGGCTGAACGCCTCGTCGATGAACACCAGGTAACGCGTACCGACGGTTTCGCCCGGGGCTAGAGCCGGGATCGTGGAAGCGTCAGCGAGGGTTGTTCCCGAGGTGGCTTGTCCGCCCTGGACCTCGGTGAAGTACTCGATCGGAATCTCCTGACCGTCGACCCGGACGCGGAAGTCCTCGGCTTGTAAGCCATGGACACGGTCTTTGCCCTCGGTCACCACCACTTCGAGGTTGATGACGCGGACGTCGATGATTTCGCCAAAGGCGGGGTCTTCGGACTCATTCGTTTGAGCGAAGGCCACCGGTGCGCAGAATAAGAGAAGAGCCAGGCAACAAAGGATGTTGCGACTGTGTTTCATGTTTCGGCTGTGTTTCATGTCGCGGCTGTGTTTCATGATGAGACTATGTTTCATCTCGGGGCTCTGCCTCATGGGGGACTCCCGGAAATAGGCTGGATGTGTGTGCTGATGCTATCGGTGGCGGTTTCCTGTCGTCGAAAGTAACAACAGCAATTGCTGTGCCAGCATATACCCTGCTAAATGCAGAGGAATGGGCTTCGCCTGGCCGTTGGAGGTGTTAAGGGCGTCCGCTCGAGAGGACGATCCTCCAACGTTCTTCGATGTCGGACTTCTCGGGGATCTGTCGACTACACGACTAGACACCCCACTGAGAAAAGGAGTCCGACCATGCTCTACTCGACCCATACGCAGGCAATCGCCTACTCGACCCATATGCAGGCCACCGTGCGGCGCTTCTTCGTTGTTGCTCTGTTGGCCTTCGCCGTCTCTCCTACGCTCGTTTTGGCCCAGTTCGGGGCCGGTAGCCCTGAGTTCCTCGATCAAGACACGTCCGCCGTTCCCGACGCCAATGAGCCCGACGATCTATTCGGCGCGGCTCTGGCAGCTGGTGACTTCGATGGTGATGGGTATCCCGACCTCGTTGTCCAGACTCGGCAAGAAGACATCAATGGTGTTGCGCAGGTAGGCCAGGTCACCGTGATCCGAGGCTCTCAGGCAGGACTCGATCCCGTCCTGGGCGCCGAGGTCTGGAATGAAAGCCTGGGACTGCTGACCGGCGACCTCGAGGAAGACGCTTTCTTCGGATTCTCGATGGCCACCGGCGACTTCAACGACGACCTCATCGAAGATCTTGCGATTTCGGTCCCCAATGGCGATCCGGTGGTCAACGGCCTTGCGGTCGACAATGCGGGAATTGTCTACGTTTTGTGGGGCAGCGGGGTGGGACTAACTCACCAGGGCCATCTGACGATTCGCCGTGGCACGTTCGGCCTGCCGGGAGAGCCGGTCACCGGCAATCGCTTCGGTTCGACCCTGAACTCAGGCGACTTCGACGGTGATGGTGTCGACGATCTCGCGCTGGGATCGAGTTCCTGTGACTTCGAGCCGCCAGGCGCTCCGACGGTTCACCAAGCCGGCTGTGTTGGCGTGCTCTATGGCTCGGCTGCCGGTCTCGATGCGTCGCCTGGAGGTGGCGTGTCCGGAACGATCTTCGACCTGACGAGTTTCAGTTGGGTGCCCGCTGGGGACGATCGATTCGGTGAGACACTGGTGGCAGGCGACTTCGATGGCGACGGCACCGAAGATCTAGCAGTGGCGGCGCCCTATCGCAACGTTCAGGGCGTCGACCACGCGGGCGTGGTCTTCGTCCTATGGGGGAGCGAGGACGGCCTGACCGCGACCGACGCACAGAAGATCCACCGCGGGACGCCCGGTCTGTGGGGGCTCCCCAAGGAGGATGATTTGTTGGGGAGCTCGCTCGCTACTGGCGACTTCGACGGCGACGGAGCCGCCGAGCTCGTGATCGGAGTCGAGCTCGCTGATCTCTTGCTGGGGGACGAAGGTCTCGCCTATATCGTGCCAGGAGTGGTCAATGGCAACCTCGACACAGGGGGCACCGTGTTCCTGACCCAGGCGATCGTGACCGGTAGCCCGACCGAGCACGGTACAAGTTTCGGCAGCGAGGTCGCGGTGGGCGACTTCGACGGCGACGGGCACCCGGATCTTGCGGTGAGTGCGCCGCTAACCGACCCCGGCGGGATCACTAACGCTGGTCTGGCGTGGATCCTCCGCGGGGATTCCACCGGACTGGTGATCGAGCTCGGAGGCGGTCAAGAGATTTCCCATGCCGACACCTTGCCCGGCGATGGCTTCGGCGAGCGACTCCTCGCCGCCGACTTCGACACCAACGGAGCCACCGACCTCGTCGTCGGGATGCCTCTCTTCGGTGCTGATGACACGGGGGGTATCGATATCTTCTACGGCGAGCCGCCCGTCCTCGGTCCACCGGACATCTTCCATGACGGTTTCGAAACGGGTGATCTGAGTGCCTGGTCTTCCGTCATGGGCGAATAGGCTAGCTGGGTCAGATTCAGCGTCAACGCCCATCGGCGCTTCATTTCCAAGCACAGGCTAACTCTGCGAGGGGTAGAAAACCCCTCGCTCAGTGATCAAGCCCACCGTGGCTTCGCCTCCTGCTGACGGGACTCGAGGAAGCCACCTGCTGGGAGCACTGGCGTCTCGCCGGTTTGGTCGAGACACTGAAAGCGCTTCGATGAGTCGGCCTACTCGTGTTCCTTGGATGCAGCCCCGGCCTACAGCAGCTCTTTGATCATCTTAAGAATATCTTCCAGCTCCTCGACTGGCTTCTTGGCGGGTTCAAAGAGTGTGCCGTCGGCGTATCTCACCGGGCTGGATACAGAACCATCCGGGCTTTTTCCATGATCTACATCGATGGATAACCGCCACCTCTCGGCGTGGGTTGTCCACGCCACCGTGTTGACGTACTCGGGTGCTGTGAGCCAGACGTTCCAAGTCAGCAAGTTGTCAGCCTGGAGCATGTTGCCAGCGCCGATATTGAAGATATCCAAAACTTGCTCGTTGAAGGCATCAACGGCGGGATGATTGATCTTCTTGATTGGGCCGATCTGCACTCCCAAATTTGCAACGGACCATGCTTCCGAGTGCTTGGCAAAGTCAGGAGCTTCAAATAGCGTGCTTTGGCCGGTCCGAAGCGGGAATGCCGGGTGATCAGGGTCTCCGAACTTATGGGTGGTGACTTTGATTGCGTTTGCCTTGTCCGAGGGAAAGGGGAGCGACTCGTTCTTGAATAGGTCCCACGCTTTCCGCACGAACCAGTTTTGGTGGGCGCTTGGGCTAAACCAAATGGTACCTTCGACCGACAGATCAGCAGCTAGCGTCCGGTTTGTCTCGTCGATCCAACCCCTCTGTCCAGTGACGGTCACTTCAACATTCAGGCAACCTACATTATCGACGCAAGCACCTTGTTGGGGGCATATAATGGACCAGATCCTCCCAGTGTCGTCGTAACCACCACTGGAAATGTCGTGGGCAAACCTAGAAAAACATCTAGACGCGGAGTTTCCTTGAATGGTCTCCCAACTAAACTCGGGCCAGTAGACTTGCTGCTGGCGTTGGATTTTCGGAATGTTTGCCATGTTGTCCAGCAGTGGCAGTGAGGAAAGGTCTGGATCTGGATAGGCAAACGCGGGATTTGACTCTGCGAATCCGCCAACCCATCCTGGTACGGCGTTGGGATCTTTATTGTAGGACATGAAGTGTTCCTTTATTCCTTTAGTTGGTTATGGAATTGCGATCTATTCGGCTCATTACGAGAGGGATAGATTTGCGCGTTGAGTTTTACGTTCGGGAATAGGGAACTAGGAACCGTTCGAGGCCAACTCTCTCAGATAGTCATCTGCATAGTCGATCTTGAACGACGTCCAGAGCAGCAGATGGTCTGAGATCTGATTCTTACGATAATACTGTTTGAAGTAATCGTTGATGTCTTGGGCCAGGTAGTTCTCTAGAAAGGTTTTGTCTTTCATCAGCTCCGCCAGTTCCTTCGAGTCCGCTTCCAGCTTGTCTGCTGCGTCGGTCAGCTTCTTCGCTTTCGCCGGATTCGACTCCAACTTCGCTTTTTCTCGTTTCTTCCGCGCCTGCTCCAACTGGGTTTTCGGCTTGGCCTTCAGGGTCTTTTCCCGCTCCTTCAGCTTTTCCACATGAGTCTTGCTGAGAGTCCGGTAGAAGTCGCTGTCGCCGTCGCGATAAACGAAGTCGCGGTAGTCGAAGACACCCCCAGCTCCCTGCTTGAAACGCGTGTCCTTGATGCGCACCGCGATCTGGTCGAATGGCTCCCGGCTTTTCCCGGTGTTGGTGGGCAATCTGTCGATGTCGTCCGGAATCTCGAATCCATTGTCGGTCAGCGCCGTCTTGGACATGCTGCCTTCGTGGATGTTGAAATCACCCAGCAGGATGAAGTTGGAAGCACTCGGTGTCGTGTCCCATCCTCTGTCCTTGGCGAATCTTATCTCTCGCTTGCGTTCATCGTCGCTCCGCTTCTTGAGCTGCTTCGCGAGCTGGTCGATTTCCTCGATGCGGAGCGCCTTGTCTTGACCGTCTTTGGCGCCGTAGTGGATATGCACCGAGCAGAGCTTGAACTTGAACCAACCCGCCTGGAAGCCCAGGTAATATGGCGTGCGGGCCAACTGGCGAGGATGTTGGACACCCGTTGCGCTCTTGATCGGCGGCAGTACGATCTCGCCTGCGACACGACTGAATCTCACCCGACCCCTGCGATAGAGGACCGCCATGCGTTCGTCATTGCCGGCATCCCCTTCGGTGGTGTCTGAGACAAGGTAATCCCAATCATCCCCGAGGAAGTCATTGAGCAGAGTCTTGAGCTGCTTGAGGTCACGTTTGACCTCTTGGATCGACACCAGATCGAAATGGTTGATGATCTCGGCGATATATTGCAGCGACTCGGTGCTGCGCTTGTATCCCCCTCCTGCTCCGAAGTGCATCAGGTTCCAGGTGGCGACCTTCAATTCGCCGACGTTGTCCTTGTTGGTAACCTGCTGGCGAAGCCCGGCCCGGAGGTCGAGCAGTCGGTCAGCGACATGAGCCGAGTGGCTCGACTTCAGGCGGCGAAGTCTCCAGTAGAGAGCCATGGTTCTGGTCCTTTCTTGGCTATTTTTTCGCTGTGAGGATATCGCAGTCGAGCCGATCGATAAACAGCGGTCGCCCCACCGAGGTTGCTAGCACCTCCGTCGCCCAAGGCGGCCCATGCCAGCGGCGATCGGCCGCCGGCGACCTGTGCGTGTCCCTTAATTTCGCTTGAACTGCTGCAGGACGTAGTCGTAGAAATCCGCCTTTCCTTGGTCGCTGAAGTTCAGTACAACGTTGACCGGCCGCCCTCCGTCGCGCTGTACGATCGCGCCTTGGCTCGGACCGGTGGTGATGACTTCGAGCTCCATTTGTGAGGGGGTCGAGAAGAACTCGGGGTGGGGGATGTAGCAGGTGGTCACCACGTCCCACATGTCGTAGAAAGACTCCGTGGCGACGATGTTGTAGCTCTGATAGGCGAGGTCGGAATACCGGTAGTTTTTGCCCTGAATGAGCAGCTGGCTCATGAAGTCTGTCGTGATGGCTGCCTGGTTGGTGATGTCGAGAGGGAAGAGGGTGATCTCGAAGTCGTCCGGGGTGGTGTTGCGAAAGATCCACTCGGCGGCGAAGGGGTCCCAGAAAACGTTCCATTCGGCGTACGGATTCGCGACTTCGGCGGGAAGCGTGGTGGGGTCGAGATTACCTGCGACGTTGATCGCTCCACCCATCCAGATCAACCGTTTGATCTTCTTCAGGTAAGAGTCGCCGCGCCGGCCGCGGAGGACGTTGGCCAGGGTCGTCATCGGGCAGTTGACCAACATCGTGACGGGCTCCGGAGCTTCGCGGAGAGCCTTCCGCAACCATTTGTCGCCATCGGGGAACGGCGGCCAGCGAGGATGCGGGGCGAGGGCCTGCAACATCGCGAGGTCGCCCATGGTGATGCAATCGCTGCGGTACTGCCAGGGAAAAGGATTCCAGCCGCGGGCTGCGCTCAGCGAGAGCGGGATGTCGGTGCGATCGATGTAGCTCTGAAGCTTCCAGCCGGTTTGCATGGCCGGAACGTCGATGCAGTCGGCGTTCGTGATGACGATGCCTTTGAAGTCGACGTTCTGCATCGTGGTGAGCAGCAACACGGCCATGTACTCGTCGATGGCGGCATCGTGGTTGAAGATGACGGTTTCCATGGGGCCTCCTGTTTCGATGGTGTCGAAGCGGCGGAATGTCATGAACGATACGCCCTCAGCATCTCTCGAGACAAATTTCTGCTTGGAAGAGAGAGCTGACGGATGGAAGATCCGGGATCCAAGCGCTCGATGCCGGGCGATGCTGACTCAGTCCCCGTGCAAAATCGGGCGAAATTGCCGGCCGACAAACTCGTTGACAGCTGATGTCAAGCTATTGGACGGCTGACAAACTGCGCTGACAGCGTCAGTTTTTGGGGGCTAGCCGTCGGGACCGTGTCGACATCGGATGTCGGGCTGGGCGATGGGCCGGCATGTGGGAGAGACTGTGTTGATCGAGCTGGCGAGGGAAGGGTCGGGCGGAAAGCAAGGTGGGGTAGGGTGATCCGTGGGTGGGAGCAAGGGCCCGGGCGGCCCCCGGTGAACCGGGAGCCGCCGAGGCGGCGAGGCGGGTTAGGAGTCGGTCGTTTGCTGGAGTTGCTCTTTTGTTGTGTCGTTGCTTCGACCGTGCCGGCGAGACGCCAGCGCTCCCGGTATGAGGCTTCTTCTAGGGCAGCGGCCCCCAACTCTTGGTCCCGCTACCTAGCTCTACCCAGCGGCATCGTCGGGCTCGGGACAATTCTGGGTGGGGCTCTCTGCCGCACCCCGAGGGCGAGCTTGGCCTTCCACAGCAAAAGCTGAGCACGGCAAGCGCCGAGCGGGTTGAATTCTGTCTTTCTGATTCGAGCTAATCCGAATCTGGGACGGTGGCGAAAGGTGTTAAGGCCAGACGTTGATGCTGGCAGAAGACTTTTTCTTTCTACCAACATCGGAGGGCCCTAGACGCGATGAGCAACACTTCCTCAACTCGGAAAGTGATCGTGATCGGCGCCGGTCCTGGGGGGCTCGCGAGCGCCATGTTGTTGGCCAAGGCCGGCTTTGACGTCACGGTGCTCGAACGGCGCGATTGTGTTGGCGGCCGGACCTCAACCATCGAAGCTGACGGCTTCCGCTTCGACCTTGGGCCAACGTTCTTTCTGTATCCGCAGATCCTGCGCGAGATCTTTCGCATGTGCGGCCGCTCGCTGTCCCGTGAGGTGGATCTGATCCGGCTCGATCCCAACTACCGGCTGATCTTCGGCGGTGACGGACAACAGCTCGAAGCTACCTCCGACGTACCGCGCATGCGCCGTGAGATCGCGCGCATCTCGCCGGATGATGCCAACAACCTGGAACGTTATCTCGATGACAATCGGCGCAAACTCACCGCTTTCGGACCGGTGCTCTCGTCGGCGTTCAACGGCCTGCGCGATGTGTTGCGTCTGCCTTTTGCTGAGCTGCTGCCTCTGCTGCGGCCGCTGTCGAGTGTCGACCAAGACCTCGGCCGCTTCTTCTCCGATCCGCGCGTCCGGCTGGCCTTCAGCTTCCAAAGCAAGTATCTGGGGATGTCGCCCTTCAACTGCCCCAGCCTGTTCACCATCCTCTCGTTCCTGGAGTATGAACACGGAGTCTTCCATCCGCGCGGTGGTTGCGGCTCTGTCACCCAGGCCATGGCGCGGGTGGCTCGGGATCTCGGGGTGCGTATCCGTTTGAACGAGCCGGTGCAGCGCATCCTCTTCGAAGGCCAGAAAGCGGTTGCAGTCAAAACCCCAACCGACGTTTATGGGTGTGATGCCCTGGTGATCAACGCCGACTTCGCCCACGCCATGACTCACTTGGTGCCGGATCGCCTGCGGCGGCGTTGGACCGACCGCAAGCTAGCCAAGAAGCGCTACTCGTGCTCAACCTACATGATGTACCTGGGACTCGAGGGATCCAGCGACGACCTCGCCCACCACACGATCTGGCTGGCCGACGACTACCGCGCCCACCTCGAGGACATCGAGAAGCATCACCGACTCAGTGACGAGCCTTCCTTCTACGTTCACAACCCGGTGGTCACGGACCCGTCGATGGCGCCGCCCGGGATGACCTCGCTGTACGTGCTGGTGCCGGTGACCCACCAACATCCCAACGTCGACTGGCGCCGCGAGAGCAGCCAATTTCGCCAGACGGTCCTGCGCCAGCTCGCCCAGGTGGGCTTGGAGGACGTCGACCGCCGGATCCGCTTCGAGAAAGTGGTGACCCCGATGGACTGGGAGTCGGACCTCCACATCTACCGTGGCGCCACCTTCAACCTCGCCCACTCGCTCGATCAGATGCTCCACCTGCGGCCGCGCAACCGCTTCGAGGATTTGGACGGCGTCTATTTGACCGGCGGCGGCACTCACCCGGGGAGCGGCCTGCCGGTGATCTTGGAGTCGGCGCGTATCACCACGCGGCTGATGGCCGAAGACTTCCGCATCGAACCGGCCTGGGAAGACGTGGCCATGGCGGCGCCGCGGCCGGTGGGAACCTACTCCCGGGTCGCCTGAGGGTTGAACATGTCTGCCGCGACAACACCACGGACCTTGCCTCCGCGAGAGAGCACGATCAACCTGGATGCCAGCCGCCGGGCTCAGGCCGCGTGGAGCCGGGTGCCGGTTTCTCGACGCCTGCGGATCATTCGCGATGCCCGGCACCGGATCGCCGAGCAGACGGCAGAGCTCGCCGCGGCGGTGAAGCTGCCGCAGCGGACCTCACGGGCCGAGACCCTGGCCGCCGAGATCCTGCCCCTGGCCGACGCCTGCCGCTTCCTCGAGCGTGAGGCCGAAACCTTGTTAGCAGTGCGTCGGCTCGGTCGCCGAGGACGCCCCTTTTGGCTCGGTGGCTCGCAGGTAGAGCTGCACCGTGAGCCGTTTGGCGTGGTGTTGATCGTCGCCCCGAGCAACTATCCCTTGCTGCTGCCGGGAGTGCAGGCCGCTCAGGCCCTGGTGGCCGGCAACGCGGTGCTGTGGAAGCCGGGCCACGGCGGCGCCGAGGCTGCGGCGGAGCTAGCCCGGCTGTTCTGCGACGCCGGCCTGCCGGAAAATCTGCTGACGGTGCTTGACGAGACGCCAGCGGCGGCACAGTCGGCGATCAACGCCGGGGTGGACAAGGTGCTGTTGACCGGATCAACGGAATCCGGCCGAGCGGTGCTTGGCCAACTCGCCGCCTCAGCCACTCCGGCGGTGATGGAGCTCTCGGGTTGTGAAGCGGTGTTCGTCCGCGAGGACGCCGACCTTGATCTCGTCGCCCGGGCGCTGCGCTTTGGTCTGACCTTCAATGCCAGTTTCACTTGTATCGCCCCACGCCGGGTCTTCGTCGCCCGCCGTCGGCACGAAGAGCTCGAACGTCGCCTCGTCGAGGAGCTCGGCTCGGTGGCGCCGATGCCGGTAGCGCAAGACTCCGCGCTGGAGCTTCTCCGCCTGGCGCGGGCGGCGCTGGCGGGCGGTGCCCGGCGGGTCTGTGGCACGCTGCCGGAAGACAGGCCTTGGCAAGATTCGCGTCTCGCACCCTTGGTCCTCGCCGACGTCCGGCCGGAGATGGAGATCTTGCGGGCGGACGTGGCCGCCCCGGTGCTGTCGTTGGTGGCCGTTGACGGCGACGACCAAGCCCTCGAGCTCGCCCGGCGCTGCCGGTTCGAGCTTGGCGCGACGGTTTTCGGCGAGCCTCGTGGCGCCCGTGCCTTGGCCGAGCGGGTGGCGGCCGGGGTGGTGGTGATCAACGATCTGATTGTTCCCACCGCCGACCCTCGGGTGCCGTTTGGCGGCCGGAGAGCCAGCGGCTTCGGCATCACCCGCGGCGCCGAGGGGTTGCTGGAGTTGACCCAGGTCAAGGCGATGATCTTGCGCCGCGGACGTTTCCGCCCTCATTTCGATCCCCCGGACGCCAACCAGGAGAGGCTGCTTTCGGCCTTCGTCCAGGTGGCGCACGGGAAGTCTATGTACCACCGTTTCCAGGCCGTTCTCGAGATAGCCAGAGCCGTCGTTTCAACCCGGACTCGCATCGCGCCGCCGGGCCGTTCAGAGAGGTGAACACCATGCAGATCAAGACCCTGTCTCGCAACGACTCCCATCCGATAGGCGTGATCGGCGGCGGCCTGGGTGGCCTGGCGGCGGCCTGTACCCTGGCGGCGCGCGGTCATCGCGTCACTCTGTTCGAGAAGAATCCGTGGCTTGGCGGCAAGGCCGCGGTGCTCGAAGAGGAGGGTTTCCGGTTCGACATGGGGCCAACCATCCTCACCGTGCCGCGAGTGTTGCGGCGCATCTTTGCGGAGGCGGACCGGGACCTCGAGAGTGAGCTCGATTTGGTGCGGCTCGATCCCCAGTGGCGCTGTTTCTTCGAAGACGGCGGGGTGCTCGACTTGAAAGAGGACGTCGAAGAGATGGCCAGCGTTCTCGATGGCGCCACCGGTGGCCACGACGGCGCCAGCAACCGTGATGGCGCCGGCTACCGCGATCTCATCCGCCTGTCGCAGCAGTTGCACGAGATCTCCGAGCGTTTCTTCTTCTGGAAATCGGTGGAGAGCATTCGGGACACTCTCGATCTCAGAGGCTCGTTCAATGTCTCGACCCTACTCGACGTGCTGCGTCTGCGTATGGGCCAGACCGTGGCCGGCACCATCCGTCGCCGTATCCGCGACCCGCGGGTGGCACAGATGCTCGACCATTTCACCCAATATGTTGGCTCCTCGCCGTACCAGTCGCCAGCAGTGTTGTGCGGCATCGCCCACATGCAGCTCGACGGCGGCGTCTGGTACCCGCGGGGCGGCACCGGCGCGGTGCCGGCGAGCCTCGAGAAGCTGGCGAGGAGCCTCGGGGTCGAGATTCGCACCGGCTGCGGGGTGAGTCGCATCCTGACCGAAGAGGATCGGGTTGTCGGGGTGGAAACCGAGCACGGAGAGCGTGTGGCGCTGTCCGCAGCGGTCTCCAATATGGACTCGGTGCGGACCTACCGGGAGCTCCTCGGTGGCCGTGCGGCGAAGCGTTTTGCCGCCGGGAGATCCTATGCTCCGGCGTGCTCGGGGGTGGTGTTATACCTTGGGCTGGACCGCGCCTACGACCACTTGCTGCACCACAACTTCGTTTTCTCCGCCGACCCGAAACAAGAGTTCGAGTACATTTACCGCAAGGGCGAGCCGGCTCCTGATCCCAGCTGTTATGTGGCGGCGCCGGCGCGGACTGAGCCCGAGGTGGCGCCGCCGGGCGGCGAGGCGCTCTACGTGTTGGTTCACACACCCTATTTGAGGCCCGGTCATGACTGGTCGCAGATGCTGCCCGCCTACCGCCAGGCGATCCTCGACAAACTCAGCAGCACCGCCGGCCTGGAAGACCTCGAGCAGCGCATTGTTTTCGAGCAGGTGCTGACCCCGCAGGACATTCATGACCGTTACCACGTGCTCAACGGCGCGATCTACGGCCTCGCCAGCCACGGTCGTTTCATGGGGGCGTTCAAGCCGGGCAACCGCAGTCGCCACGTCGCCGGGCTCTACCTGGCCGGCGGTTCGGCACATCCCGGGCCGGGAATGCCAATGGTCCTGATGTCGGGCTGGATCGCCGCCGATTCGCTCGACCAGGACCGGGGCGCGATCGGGAGAAATTCAGAGGCGCAGCAAGTAGAGGCCGGCAGTGAACGATCGAGAGCGGCCTGATGAGTGTCCGTAAGACGGCGGCGACGGCGACCCCAGCGGCGGCTCCCGACTTCTCGCCGTTCGGCTACCGGCTCTTCGTTCGCTACTTACGCAGCTACTTCGCGCGAAACTTCACCGCCGTCAGGACCTCCGGCCTCGGCTCGCCGCCGCTCGAATCACTGCCGCCGCTCAACCCACTGCCGCCGCTCGACCCACTGCCGCTGATCGTCTACTCCAACCATCCCTCATGGTGGGACCCGATCCACTTTGGGCTCCTGGCCTCCTATCTGCATCCCGAGCTCCGGGTTTACGGCCCGATGGACTCTGCGGCGCTCGAGAAGTACCGCTTCTTCAAGAAGCTCGGTGTTTTCGGTGTCGACCGCTCGCGGCGCGGGGCAGCGGCTTTCCTGCGTACCTCCCTGGCCGCCCTGGCTCAGCCCAGGGCGAGTCTTTGGATGACGGCCGAGGGCCAATTCACCGATCCGCGGCAGCGTCCGGTCCACATCCTTCCGGGGGTCGCACATCTGGCGCGGCGGCTCGACGCCGGCTGGATCGTGCCGTTGGCGCTCGAGTATCCGTTCTGGAACGAGCGCCGGCCCGAGGCGCTGTCGCGCTTTGGCCGGCCCATCTGCCTGGCGCGTCAGCCCGTGCGCTCGACCCGCGACTGGACCAGCTTTCTCGAGGAGCGTCTTGTGGAAGCTCTCGAGGCCCTCGCGAGTGACGCCAGCAGCCGCGATACCGAGCGCTTCGTCACCCTGCAGACGGGTGGTGTGGGGGTCGGCGGCGTCTACGATTTGTGGCGCCGGGGCAAGGCCCTGATGCAAGGCCGGCATTTCGACGCCGCCCATGGGGATGGTGCGTCGTGATCCTCGAGCTATTGGCGTTGACCGCGTTGGTCCTCGCCGCGATCCCGGCCACCTTGGTGGTGATCAACCTGCTGTTTTATCGTGCTCCGCGGATCTATCGGGCTCCGGGGAAGTCTAGAGAGGGGGGGCGTCCGGCGGTCTCGGTTCTGATTCCGGCGCGCGACGAAGAGCGTTCGATCGGTGCTTGTGTCGAAGCCGCACTGGCGAGCGAGGGTGTCGACCTCGAAGTGGTAGTCATGGACGACCACTCGGGTGACGCGACGGCCACCATCGTGCGCGCCCTGGCCGAGCACGATGCACGCTTGCGCCTGGAGACGGCGCCGCCGCTGCCGGCCGGCTGGAACGGTAAGCAACACGCCTGTGCAGCGCTGGCGGGGGTCGCGACCCAGCCGCTGCTGGCGTTCGTTGATGCCGATGTGCGTCTAGCGCCGGACGGCCTGCGGCGGATGGTGGATCAACTCGAGCACCGCAGCGTCGAGCTGGTGAGCGGTATTCCGTGGCAGCAAACCCAAACCCTGGCGGAGAAATTGGTGGTGCCGTTGATCCACTTCGTGTTGCTTGGCTTTCTGCCGATGCCGGGCATGCGCTGGTCGAAGCACCCGGCCTTCGCCGCCGGCTGTGGCCAGCTGTTTGTGGCGCGGCGCCAGGCCTACCGCGCGACGGGCGGTCATGGCGCCATCCGCGGCTCGCGTCACGACGGGATCGCGTTGCCGCGGGTGTTTCGGCGGGCGGGATTCGGTACCGACCTCGCCGACGCCACTTCCGTCGCCGAATGCCGCATGTACCGCAACGCCCGCGAAGTCTTCGACGGCTTCGCCAAGAACGCAACCGAAGGTATGGCGGCGCCAGCGGCGATCGGACCTTGGACGCTACTATTGCTCGGCGGTCAGACGCTGCCACCGATTATCCTGGCGGTCGCCGCTGGGGTCGGGTCGCCGCCGACGGTAGGTTATGCGGCCGCCGCCATCGTTCTGGCCTTCGGAACCCGACTGCTGTTGACCGCCCGTTTCCGGCAATCATGGTTGGGCGCGGTGCTGCATCCCCTCGGGGTTTTGTTGGTGGTGGCCATCCAATGGACCGCCTGGTGGCGGGCGCGGCACAGCCTGGTGACCGTCTGGAAGGGTCGCGCCCATGTGCCTTGATCCCAACTTGGCAGGACGCGAAGAAGCCACCTGTTGGGAGCACCGTCGTCTCGCCGGCTCCCGTCCGTTCTGTCCTGCATGCCTGGCCGCCACCTGCTGGGAGCGCCGGCGTCTCGCCGGCTCCGTTCCGTCCTGCATGCCTGGTCGCCACCTGCTGGGAGCGCCGGCGTCTCGCCGGCTCCGTTCCGTCCTGCATGCCTGGCAGCCACCTTCGGTAGGAAAAGTGGTCTGAGAACATGAAGATTTTATTGCTGGTGACTTCGCTGCTGCTAGGCTTGACGGCAAGCGGCCGCGCCCAAGAGCCGCCGCCGGCCGGTCTGACGATCGAGATTCGCAATCTTGTGGCTTCCGAGGGTGACGTGTTGATCGCCCTCTTCGACTCGGCCGAAGCCTACGACAAGCGCACACCAGCGCTACGCTCTGTCGTTTTGCCCGTTGACACGGAAGCTCGCGAGTGGCGCGTCGACGATCTGGCGCCAGGAGAGTATGCGGTGGCTGTGTATCAGGACCTGAACGGTAACCGGACCCTCGACAAGGGCAGGCTCGGTATTCCCAAAGAGCCCTACGGTTTCTCGAACGGCGCCCAGGCGGCCTTCGGTCCACCGTCTTTCGAAAAGGCCCGCTTCAGCTACGACGGCCACAGCGCGAGCCTCGAGATTCGGCTGAGGCAGCGGTAGCCGCCGCCATCGCCAGATCGTGGCGGCAGACGCGGTATGATGCGTCGGCCCCAAACTCTGCGCGAAAGGACGGCCCGATGAGCACCAGCGACGATCGGTTGCAACGCTACTGGCAGCACAATCTGCGGTACCTCGCCATTCTGCTGTCGATCTGGTTTGTGGTCTCCTACGGGGCCGGCATCCTATTTGTCGATCAGCTCGACTCGATTCGAGTGTTTGGTTTTGGTCTCGGCTTCTGGTTTGCGCAGCAGGGCTCAATCTACGTCTTCGTGATCCTGATCCTCGTTTACGTCAAGTTGATGAACCGTCTCGACCGGCGTTTCGACGTCGACGAGCCAGCAGACGGTGGACCGGAGCGCGGTCGATGAACGTCGAGGCCTGGACCTTCGTGATGGTGGGGCTGTCCTTTGCCCTCTACATCGGCGTCGCAATCTGGGCGCGGGCGCGGTCGACGGGGGAGTTCTATGTCGCTGGCGGGCAGGTACCGCCGTTACTCAACGGTATGGCGACCGCCGCCGATTGGATGTCGGCGGCGTCGTTCATCTCGATGGCGGGTTTGATCTCCTTCATGGGACGCGACGGCTCGGTGTATCTCATGGGTTGGACCGGCGGCTACGTGTTGCTCGCTTTGTTACTCGCGCCCTACCTGCGCAAGTTCGGCAAATACACCGTGCCCGACTTCGTAGGGGATCGTTATTATTCACAGACCGCCCGCTTCGTCGCGGTCGTCTGCGCCCTCTTCGTCTCCTTCACCTACGTTGCCGGGCAGATGCGTGGGGTTGGTATCGTCTTCTCGCGCTTCCTGGGAGTTGATGTGGCGAAGGGGGTGCTGATCGGCATGGGTATCGTCTTCTTCTACGCCGTGCTCGGCGGTATGAAAGGCATCACCTACACCCAGGTGGCGCAATACTGTGTTCTGATCTTCGCCTATCTGGTGCCGGCGGTGTTCATCTCGCTGCTGATGACCGGCAACGTGATTCCGCAGATCGGCTTCGGCGACCAGTTGGCGGACGGCTCCGGCGTGTATCTGCTCGACAAACTCGACGGGCTGAGCCAGGAGTTTGGCTTCGGTACCTACACCGCGGGCCACAAGTCGACTCTCGATGTGTTTTTTATCACTGCCGCGCTCATGGTCGGCACCGCGGGTCTGCCGCATGTGATCGTCCGCTTTTACACCGTGCCGCGGGTCGCGGCCGCTCGCAGCTCCGCTGGTTGGGCGTTGTTGTTCATCGCTCTGCTTTACACCACTGCGCCGACAGTGGCCGCCTTCGCCCGCACCAACTTGCTGACAACAGTGTCCGACCTGCCCTACAGCGAGGTTCCGACTTGGTTCAGCAATTGGGAGGAGACTGGCCTCATTCGCTTCGAAGACAAGAATGGCGACGGCAAGATCCAATACCGCGGACCGGCGTCGGACATCCCCAACGAGTTGGTGATCGATCGCGACATCATGGTGTTGGCCAACCCCGAGATCGCCCGTCTGCCGAATTGGGTGGTGGGGCTGGTGGCTGCTGGTGGTCTGGCCGCGGCGTTGTCGACCGCTGCGGGACTGTTACTCGTGATCTCGACCTCAGTCGCCCACGACCTACTCAAGAGGGGGCTGCTGCCGAACATCAGCGAGAAGAGAGAGTTGATTGCGGCGCGGGTGGCGGCCGGCCTAGCGGTGGTGGTCGCCGGTTATTTCGGCATCAACCCACCCGGTTTCGTCGCCCAAGTTGTCGCTTTTGCGTTTGGCTTGGCGGCAGCGTCGTTTTTTCCTGCCATCATCCTCGGTATCTTTTCCAAACGCATGAATCGCGAGGGAGCGGTTACCGGCATGGTTGCCGGTATTACGTTTACCGCCAGCTACATCATCTACTTCAAGTTTCTGCGGCCCGAGCTCAATACCGCCGAACATTGGTGGTGGGGGATCTCGCCGGAAGGCATCGGCACCCTCGGTATGTTGCTCAACTTTGTGTTGGCGATAGTGATCTCGCGGTTGACGGCGGCGCCGCCCATCGAGATCCAGCAGCTGGTGGAGCGCATCCGGGTGCCGCGGGGGGCCGGCGAGGCGCATGATATTGCGGTGTAGCGAAGGAATTGCGGTTTAGCGAAGGACTCTAGTCCCGCAGCGCCAGAACGCGACTAGCGAGCGCTTGGCCGCTCAGGAAGGCGCCCTCGACCCGTGAGCCGGAGCACCAGTCGCCGCAGACGCCGATCCGCAGGCCGGCGTCCCACAGGCAGCCGGTGTCCAGAGGATTCTCGGCGATCGAATATCTCCAGCGGTGGGTGCGGGCGAAGAGCGGGACCCGGGGCTCGCGGCCGGTGGCGGCGAAGAAGGCGGTGAGGAGCGCGTCGCCGACGTCTTCGTCGTGGTCCTCCAGGTGCCGGGTCGACCACTCGGGCGAGCCATGGAGCACCCAGCATTCAGCCTTCGGTCGGCCCGGCTTGGAGCCGTTGCGGGCGATCCACGACAGTGGAGAGCTCTCGACGAAGGCACCGTCGAACGATAGCTCGAGGGCCTGGTCGAAGACCACCATCATCGCCCAGCAGGGACGCAAGGTGACGGCGGCGGCACGCGCCCCGAGGTCCGGGGCGCCGGCCAGTAGCGGCTCGGCCTGGGCCGGCGGGGTCGATACGACAACGGCGCCGAAGTCGCCGAGAGCGCCGCCGTCGGTGCTCGCCAGACGCCAACGCTCGTCGTGCCGTTCGATCGTCGCGACTCGGGTTCCATAGGCGATGTCCAAGTCGAGGGTGAGGTGGCGCGCGATGGCGCTCATCCCTGGTACCCCAACGAAGCGCACCGGGCCCCCCTCCTTGAACGTCACTCGGCCGCGGTCGACGACAGCGATCCGGCCGTCCCAGCGCGCGGCCACGCCATCGCCTACCCAGGACTCGACGTAGCGTCGGAATCGCGGGTCGCGGGCAGTGAAGTACTGAGCTCCGTGGTCGAAGCTGAGGGGTTCCGTTTGGCCTTGAATGCCGTGCGGTCTGTCGTGGCGCCGCGTCGACGCCCTACCACCCGGGCCGCGAGCCTTGTCGAACACCGTCACTTCGAGATTGCAGGCCCGGAGGCTATGAGCGACGGTGAGCCCCGAGATGCCGGCGCCGACGACGGCAACCGTGAAATCGGGGTTTGTCACGAGCCTTGCTTGGCTGCGTCGAGCTGCCGGCCGATCTCTTCCGCTTCGGCGGTCAAGGTGGCGAACAGCGGGATTTTGCCCGCACGCTGCGCGTCTCTTGCCTCCTCGAGCTTGAGTGCGTATTGCTTTTCGAGCTTCTTCGTTGGGTTGGTCTGAAACAGCTTGAACATCTCGGTCTCCGGAATGAAGATGAGTTGAGTCGTCATAGATCTCATGGGTATTTTCGCGAGATTTGGAGGAAGAGATTCATCGGTCTGGTGAGCGCTGTCTTCGCTGGGGGTGCGAGAGTGGTTCAAGGCACGTTTGCGGTGGGACACCGGCGCAGTGGGACACCGGCGCCGTGGGGCTTCATGGGCTGCCTCGAGCAGCCGAGCCGAGGCCGAGCAGAGAGTGCCGAGCAGAGAGTTGTGCCATGCGCGTCTTGGCATGGTCAAGCGGGGAGATAGTTGTGGTATACATATGATATGGCGCATCGAACAACACTACTTCTTGACGAAGAAACGAGGCAGGCTGCCCGCCACTTGGCGCAGCGATACGATTGTTCTGCTTCTGAAGCGATCCGCCGAGCAGTGATTCGACATCACGATACTGTGTTCGGAGTTCCGGAGAGCCGAAGACGAGAACGCAGAAGCGTCTTGGAGAGCCTCTTCAGGCTGTTCGATGGGAACGATGCCGAAGGAGAGATTCAGCGCCTCAAAGAAGAAGATGAAGGCTTCTGATGAGGGTTCATTTCGACACCGATTTCCTAGTCTTCGCGCTTTCCAAAACCGGACGGGAGCGACGGCGGCTGGTTGAGTTGGCCGAGTCAGACTCTGAAATTCAGATGAGCTCTGTCGCTTGGTATGAATTTTCCCGCGGGCCCAGAACTCCGGAGCAGTTGGCAGTTGCCCGCTCGCTCTTTTCTGGTGATGGTGTGATCCCTTTTTCTGAGGAACTAGCGTCAGAGGCAGCCGATGTGTTCAGGCGGTTGGGCTCACCTCGCAAGCGCGCCGCCGATATAGCTATTGGTGTGACCGCAGCAACCATGGGTGCTCGGCTACTGACTCGCAACGGTAGAGACTTCGTCGGGATACCGAATCTAGTCATCGAGCCACTGGCGAGCTAATGCCTGAAACACGCGGCTGATCGAAGTAGAGAAGCGGCGGGTACCCTGCGTCAGGAGGACCTGGGTCACATGACGTTCACCTTGGTCGCGCCGTTTTGCCTCGAGCGCAGCCTCTGTCGCTTTCTCTCTCGCTGAGAAGCGGATGTCAGGTACTCCCCCCGGGTGCCATGCAGGTTTTCGGTGAGGTGATGCACGTCTTCGTTGTAGGAGACCTTCGGATCTTGGAAGACAACCGGTTGGTTTAGCCCGTGTTATAGAATCTCTGCTAGTTTCAACCTGTAGTGTAGGTAGTTTCCCGAAGTACTCGCTCATGAGTCGATTGCTCCATCGAGACCTTCGCGACGCATTGCGTGCTATCGGTCGTCGGCCGCTCGCCGCCGCGACCCTTGTTGTCACTCTTGCCCTTGGTATGGGCGCCACCCTGGCGCTCGCTAGCTTGGTAGATGCCGTGCTGCTGGCTCCCTTTCCGACTCCCGACCCCGAGCGTTTGCTCTACGTGGTCTCCACTCGTACTGGTCAGGGTGGACATTATGGGGTGGCTTATCACAACTACATGGGGTGGCGGCAGGCTGATGCCTTCGCCGCCATGACCGCTTTCAAGGGTCGGATGGCGACACTCAACGAGGCCGGTAGCGGCGAGCGGATCGCCATCACCACGGTGGCGCCAAGCTACTTCGCCACCCTCGAGGTCGAGCCCACGCTCGGGCGCCGCTTCACCGCCGAAGACCTCCGCGCCCGCCAACAGCTGGCGATCCTCAGCCACGGTCTCTGGCAGCGCCGCTTTGGTGGTGCGGAAGACGTTCTCGGTGCGCAGCTCGACCTCGATGGTGAACTGCACACGGTGATCGGTGTGATGCCGGCTGGTCGCGAAACCCACTTTCTGGGTTACCGTGATTTATGGACCTTGCTCGAGGTCGACGAGGCGGAGGCTTTGCGTCAGCCACTGCGGGGCTTTTCTGTGCTCGGGCGGCTGCGCGACGACGTCGACGAGGCGACCGCAGATCGCCAGGTGCAGGCGATCGCAGCCCGGCTTGCCGCCGACTCGCCGACCACCAACGAAGGCTGGACCGCCGAGATGCATCCGGTGCGCTGGTGGATCTTGGACGACATCGAACGGCCCCTGTGGGTGGCTTTTGCGGTCAGTCTGTTGGTGTTGCTGACGGCGTGCGGTACGGCGACCAATCTGATGCTGGCGGAGGTTGCAGCGCGACGCCGGTCCGCCGCAGTGCGCCGCGCCCTCGGTGCCAGGACCTGGTGGCTGGCTCGCAGCTTCCTGGTGGAGAGCCTGGTGTTGGCCACTGCTGGCGGAGCTCTCGGTCTGCTGTTCGCCCACTTCGCCCTGGGGGTGGCTTCGGCGCTCCTCGCCGACCATCTGCCGCGGGCGAGCGACGTTGGCGTCGACTTGCGGACGCTGGGGGCGGCCTGCTTGGCGGTGCTGGTCGCCGCGGTCGTCAGCGGGTTTGCGCCGGCCTTTACCTTGGCGCGAACCTCCGTCGAAGCGCTGCGTGGACGCGGCTCGGAAGATCGCGGTGGTCGCCGTCTGCGCCGATTGTTGGTGGCCGCCGAAGCGGCCCTCGCCGTTGTCGCGGTGGTTGGCGCGGCGCTCTGCCTGCAGACCGTGAACCACCTACAGCACATTCGTCCCGGTTTTGAGCCCCAGGGGCTGCTGACTGCGCGGCTCGAATTACCGGAAGGTGACGAAGGGTCGCGTCAACCGATGATGGAGGAGCTACTGACGCGGCTCGAGGCGCTACCCGGCGTCGTCCGCGCTGGCGCTTCGGGTTTTGGCCTGCCGCTGGTCGACAACGATGGCAACTTCGAGCTTTACGTCGAAGATCGTGACAAGGCCGCCCGGCCAGATGTAGTGGTGGATGCCCGAGCGGTCTCCGCCGGCTTCCGCGAGGCGATGGCGATCCCGCTGGTCGCCGGCCGCTTCTTCGACCCCGGGGAAGGCTGGGAGACGGCCAACGCGGTTGTGATCAACGAGACGATGGCGCGGCGTTATTGGCCTCACCGCGACCCGATCGGGCGCTGGGTCGAGTGGCAAACCGGTGATCGCGGTACGGTGGTTGGGGTGGTAGGTGACGTCCGCAGCGCGAGCCTCACCCGTGAGGTGAAGCCCGAAGTTTACATCGCCTGGGGACGCCCCAAGCGCAGTCAGGCGCTGGTGATCCGCGGCTTGGGTTCCGATCCCTTGAGCCTGGTCGACAGTGTCCGCGCTACCGTCGCCGCGACCATACCGGGAACCGCGATCCACGGCGTTGCGACCGGCGAGGAGCTGGTCCGAGATTCCTACGGTGACCGGCGCGTATGGTCGTGGCTACTCAGCGTCTTCGCCGTCCTGGTGGTGATCCTCGGCGCCGTCGGGCTTTATGGTGTGGTCGCCCACTGGGTGGCAGGCCGTGAACGCGAGATCGGCGTCCGCATGGCGCTGGGCGCCTTACCCGCTGCCGTCGTTCGGAAGGTTTTGGCGCAAGGCATGGGTCCAGTTGCGGCAGGGGTTGGGCTAGGGATTGTCGCCGCCCTGGTCCTGGTCCGCCACTTGGAGAGCCAGCTTTACGGTGTTGCGTCGCGCGATCCGATCACCCTGGTCGGCGCCGCCTTCGCGGTGGCGTTCAGCGCGGTTTTGATTTGCGCTCTGCCAGCCCGGCGGGCAGCGCGGGTGGATCCATCGGTCGCTGTGCGCGACGAGAGATGAGTGGTGTGGTCAACTTGGAGGACAACGCTACTGGATCGCTCGCTACCCGGTGACCAACTTGCAATATGCGAGCTTCATCGAAGCCGGCGGCTACTTGCGGCGAGAGTTTTGGAGTCCTGAAGGGTGGCAGTGGCGCGAGACGAAGAATCGAAATGCGCCCCAGCCATTAAGGAACGACTTCGAGAATCCGATCTTTCCCCGAGTCGGCGTTAAGCCAAGCGGCGAGCCTGTCTTGGTGATGCAGAGCCAACTGGGCGTCAGAGCTGGACCAGGACTCAGGCTTACTCGCGAGGAATCCTGATGCTGGATTCTCCGCCTGGGCTACATCGCAAGGTGAGCACCATGACCTCGGGGAAAACTCCGATGCGAAAGGGGATACCCCAGAAGTTGGTGCCGGGGTGAATGTAAAGCAGGGAGCGACCCTGCTGGTGGGATCCCATCGCCAACTTCAGAAACGGTGACGCCATGCTCCAACCCCGGGACGGAATCGCAAATTGGCCGTAATGGGTGTGGCCACTGAGGGTGAGGTCGACGCCGCGCTCGGCGAGGGCAGGCCATAGAACGGGATTGTGAGCCAAGGCGAGGATCGGTTCGCCTTCTGGGATACCGGCGAGGGTCAGATCGATGTCGGGAGCGGCGCCTTGTCCGCCTCCCCGAGGCCAACTCTTGCCGGCGGGATCTCCGGTGCCGGCGATCCAGAGTTGCTGGCCGCTGCGCTCCACGGCGACGGATTCGTTTACTAAGACGACAAACCCAGCCTCGGAGAGGCCGCGATGGACACCGTCCCAGCCGGCGTAGACATCGTGGTTACCAGCGATGGCGAAAATTCCCAAGGGGGCCTGCAGGTCGCCGAAGGCGGCGTTGAAAAATTTGACGTCATAGGCGAAGTCATCCACCTGATCTCCGGTGATGACGATGAGGTCAGGGCTCGCCTGTTCTACCGCCCGGGCAATCCGCTGCAAGAAGCGGCGCGAGGTCTGCGGGCCGACGTGTAGATCGGAAATCTGCACGACACGCAAGCCGTCGAAGGCTGCCGGCAGCCGTGGCATGTGAACTTCCAGCCGCTTGACGGACAGCCGGTGGGTTCCCACCCAACCGACCAACGCGGTGATGACTGCCAGAGTTGCACTCACCGCCAGGGCCCAGCGTCCACCGGCTCCCAGTGCCCCAAAGGGCAGACCCACAAGTGCGCCGAGCAGGGTAGCGATGGCGAGCAGCGGCATGAAAAGCAGGGCGTACCAGAACGGCCGCAGCACCAGGAGTCGGGTGATGGCTGAAGGATAAGAGGCGCCCTGGAAGCCGCGGATCAGCGCCCAAACAGGAATCACGCCCACGATGAACCCCGCGGCGACGGCGAGCCACCCGCCCGGCAACAGCGGCCGGAGCCAGGCGCCAACGATGAGCCAAGAGCCACCCAACCAGGCTGCGAAGAAGGTGATGATGGGTCGCAAAGAGAGCGAGCCTGCCTTGTTTTCATTGGATTCTTGCAGTGGTCCGACCTCCGGTCGCCGAGGTTGAGGCGAAGCTCCCAAGAGCTCCCTTCGTTTCAAGGCTCCATCTGAAAGCTGAGTATGTCGCGAAACTCTTGGCGGGTTCTCGCATTCGATGCCGTATCTCGAACAGAAGGCGGCGGACCAACCCAGGCTGCTAGGCTCAGCGACGATAACTCCTCATCGTCCAACAGGAGAGCGGGTACCATGAAGACGATCTCGATCGCACTCGTCACTCTGCTGTTCGCCCTATCGCCCCTGGGTGCGGCCGACGGTGACCTACTCGCCCACGAACCCGTGGCGCTCGAGGCCAGTGGTCTGCTCGAAGGGGTCGACGAGGCTCGCCGTGACCGACTCCGCGGGTTGTTGGGAGAGCTCGGCGAGACCATCGAGCTTTCCCGCATCACCTACGAGAGCGGTGGACTGAAAGTTCGCGGTTATATTGCTGTTCCAAAGTCGGGTGAGAAGCTTCCCTGCGTGATCTACAACCGCGGCGGCAACCGAGAGTTTGGAGCGTTGACCGACCTGCGCGCAGCGGTGCTGCTCGGAAAGCTTGCTCGCCGCGGTTACGTCGTCGTCGCCAGCCAATATCGCGGAAACGGCGGCGGCGAAGGTCGGGAGGAATTTGGCGGCGCCGAAGTTCAAGACGTTCTCAGCCTGATTCCACTGCTCGAAGGACTCCCGCGAGCTGACGCGACGCGCATCGGCATGTACGGTTGGTCGCGGGGTGGGATGATGACCTATCTCGCCCTCGCCCGGACCGACCGTCTCCGCGCGGCGATCATTGGAGCTGGCGTCTCGGACAGCTTCGCTTCGGTCGCGAAGCGGCCCAAGATGGAAGAGCATGTCTATTCCGAGCTCGTCCCGAACTGGAACGAGAACCGCGAGCAGGCCCTGGCCGTCCGCTCGGCAATCCGTTGGCCAGAGAAGCTGCACCGAGAGACGCCGATTCTGATCCTCCACGGCACCAGCGACTGGCGCGTGCACCCGTCACAGTCGCTTCGCATGGCCGAAGCTCTGTTGGAGATCCAACATCCATTCCGGCTGATGATCTTCGAAGGCGGCGATCACGGCTTGTCCGAATTCCGCGCGGAAGTTGATGACGCCGCCGGCGCTTGGCTCGACCGTTATGTCCGTGATGGCAAGACGTGGCCAAGCCTCGAACCGCACGGTAGGTGAGTTTTCGGTTGCTTTGCAGGCACGGCGCTCGCGTATGGGCAGCTCTCGGGGGTTATCCCGATCAGGATCATTCGATGAAGTTCTGGCTCGAACCCATGATACGATCCCGATCGGGATAACTATCGCCCTCGCCATCTCTCGAGTCACCGGTTCCGATTGCCACCCATGTCCAACGCCATCCACTCCACCAGCGAGCTCGGCACACTGATCCGCATCGAGCGCAAGACCCTCGGCCTGACCCAGAGCGACCTTGCAGCAGCTTGCGGCCTCAGTCTGCGCTTCATCAGTGAGCTCGAGCGTGGACGCGCGAGCGCCGGCATCGGCCGCGTGCTGCATGTGCTCGACATGTTGGGTCTCGGAGTGACGATCGAGAGCCCCGCGAGTGGCTAGAGACCTGACCGTCTACCTCCAGGGGAAGGTCGCGGGTACCTTGCGGCAAGAGGACTCGGGCCGCCTGACCTTCACCTATGACGGTGGTTACCTCAACCGTCCTCGAGCCCAGCCTCTGTCGCTCTCCTTGCCGCTGCAAGAGGAGCCCTTCGACGATCGCCAGGCGCGGCCATTTTTAGCCGGTTTGTTGCCTGACGACCACGCCCGCGAGCGTCTGGCCCGCTACCTGGGCGTTTCCCGGCGCAACGACTTTGCGCTGCTGGCAGAGGTGGGGGGAGAATGCGCTGGCGCCGTCGCGTTTTACCCGCCCGACACCGATCCGCCTCCGGCGGGGCAAGGCGATCTCACGCCCCTCGACGACACTGCGCTGGCGACGTTGTTGCGCGACTTGCCTCGCCGCCCGCTGCATGCCGGTGGCGAGATGCGCCTCTCTCTCGCTGGTGCCCAAGACAAGATGGCGCTGGTACTTGTGGGTGGAGTCTTCAACCTGCCACGGGGTGATCACCCCACGACCCACATCCTCAAACCCGCGATTGAGCAGTTTGCTGACACAGTTTCCAACGAGTACTTCTGCATGCGGCTCGCGGCCCGGCTCGGACTCGAGGTGCCGGCTGTCGAGGTCGGTCGTGCGGAGGACGTCCCTTTCCTGATCATCGAACGATACGATCGGGTCGGTGGCGAGGGCAGCGAGCCCCGGCGCATGCACCAGGAAGATTTCTGCCAAGCGCTAGCGATTCCACCCGAACACAAATACCAGGGCGAAGGTGGTCCGTCCTTGGCTCAATGTTTCGAACTGCTCAATGCCTGTGCCCGCCCGGTACTCGATCGCCTCGAGTTGCTTCGCCGCGTGTTCTTCAACTACTTGATCGGCAATGCTGATGCCCACGGCAAGAACTTCGCGCTCTTGTATAAGCCAAAAGGAATCACCCTTGCGCCGGCCTACGATCTCCTGTGCACCACGATCTACAGCGACCATACCGACCGGATGGCGATGAAAATCGGCCGCAAGAACCGCTTCCCCGAGGTTCTTCCACGCCACTGGGACACCTTCGCCCGGGACGCTGGCCTCGCCCCGCCGCAGGTCCGTCGAGATTTGCTCGCTATGGCCGAGCGGCTGCCTACCGAAGCGCATCATCTGTCGGACGAGCTCCAGCCTCTCAGCCGAGACGCTATGCACTCGATGTTTGTTCAGATCACCCGCGATATCGCCAAGCGTGCGGAATCTGTGAAACGCTGTTTCAGCGATTTGTGAGTTCCGAACCGGTCTACTGACTTCTGCTTGCTGACGACCCGCGGGTCGACTCGACGGCAGATCTCAGGTCCGTTCGTGGTTCCAGGAGTACGCGCACAGTTCTGTGCTCAATAGAATAGGATCGAAGCCATGCGAGCCTCCGTCGATCCGGCCAGAATCCACCAACTGATTCAGGAGTTGGGGCGCCGAGTCAGGGGGCCTGGTCGAATCTATCTCACCGGCGGCGCCTCGGCGCTGCTCGAAGGTTGGCGCGATACGACCGTGGATATTGATCTCAAGATCGACCCAGAACCCCCCGGAGTCTTCGAGGCGATCGCTGAGCTCAAAACGGAAATGGATATCAACATCGAGTTGGCGGCACCGGACCATTTTTTGCCGGTGCTTCCCGACTGGCAGAGTAGATCGCGCTTCATTGATCGGCACGGTGAGGTCGACTTCTTCCACTATGATTTCCGCGCTCAGGCGCTCTCGAAGCTCGCCCGCGGCCATGACCGTGACGCCCGCGACGTTCGATCGATGTTGGAGCGTGGTTTGGTGGAGCGCAAGGAGCTTGCTGCGGCTTTCGAGCAGATGCGGCCTGATCTCATCCGTTTTCCCGCTCTCGACATTCCGGCTTTTGAGCGTCGGGTCCGCGATGCGCTCGAGGTCAGCGATGCATAGGCTGACAGAAGGGGGTGCGCTCGATGGGCTGCCCGGGGCCGAGAGAATCGCGACCGGGCTCCGCGACCTGACGGCCGGTGTGTACTCTGCCGAAGCTTGCCTAGTGGCATGTGCATCGCTTCGACTGCGTGATCTGGGATTGTCCTTGCCCGAGCCACTCAGCCTACCCGAGGAGCCCGAGTTGCTGCTCTACCAGACTCTAGGGCAAGAGCACGACGACCCCTACTACCGCTATAACTCCTGGCGTCAGGAGCTCGACAGCTTCATTGCTGCTTTGCAGGCACGGCGCCGGCTGTTGAGTGATCTCCTTGATCGATTGGATGAGGAAAACGGTCCGGTCGATGAGGCTCTGGTCCAGCAAAACGTCGAGATCTTGGAATGAACCGCGGCGTCGCGCTCGACGCCGTCGCCTTTGTCGCCTTGGCTGGACGTTCCTCGGGCATGGTGCGGTAGGCATTTTGGCACGGAACCCCGGCTGTGGCTTCTGATAATCTGCGCGAGCCTACCGTTACCAATGCCCTTAGGAGTGAACCGTGCTGACTTTGCTTTCGCCCGCCAAAACACTCGATCTCTCGGCCGCTCCCGCGGACCTCGCCACCACTGTGCCCCGTTTCGAGAAAGACATCGCGGTGCTCATGAAGCGCTGTAAGAAGCTGAGCGTACGGTCGCTCCGCCGCTTGATGGATCTGAGTGAGCCCCTCGCCGAGCTCAACCGTCAACGCTTCCAGGAGATGAGCTTTCCGTTCACTCCCGAGAATGCCAAACCTTGCGTCTTGGCGTTCCAAGGGGACGTCTACAAGGGACTCGACGCTGGGAGCTTGTCGCGTCGAGATCTGCAGTGGGCCCAAGACCGCCTGCGCATCTTGTCGGGGCTATATGGCCTGTTGCGCCCCCTCGACCTGATGCAGCCCTACCGCCTCGAGATGGGCACCCGGCTATCCAATACCCGGGGAAAGAATCTCTACAATTTTTGGGGTAACCGTCTGGTTGATGCCTTGAATGCCGAGGCTGCGGAGCGATCCACGACGGTGCTCAACCTGGCCTCGAACGAGTATTTCAAGGCGGTGCCCAAGAAGCGTCTCGAGGCCCCCCTGGTCCACGCTGACTTCAAGGAGATTCGCGATGGCAAACCGCGGACGATCAGCTTTTTCGCCAAGCGCGCCCGTGGCTTGATGGCTCGTTTTATTGTGCGCCATCGCGTCGAGGATCCGGCGGGGTTGAAGGAGTTTGCCGAAGAGGGTTACGGCTTCAATCCCGACCTCTCAGCCAACGATCGCCTGGTATTTACTCGCCAGCAAGCGGCGTAACGGTTCACATAGACGATGAAATGGATCCAACTCCTGTTGCTCGTGACCTTCGCCGCCAGTGTAGGCTGCGGAACGCAGTCTTCCAACCTGCCGAAAGACCTCTCCCTGCTCTACGGCCGGGTTTTTACCGATCATCAATTTGCCGTGGTGCCGGGCCGACGCTGGGACTACTCGGAGGTGAAGCAGGGGTGGACGTTTCGCACTCAGGCGTCGCTGTGGTGGTACGTTCATCAGACGCCTGAGAGTCCGGTGACGGTGAGGGTGCGGCCGGCGACCGAGAGTGAAGGTTTTTGGTTTCAGCCCTATTGGGACGGAGAGCCTTTGGCCGAGGTGCCGATGGTGATGGAAGCGGAAGGAATCACCCTCGAGATTCCGCCCGAACGTCTGACGGCCGGGACCCATGAGTTACGGTTGCGTCGGCGCTCTGGGCCGCTTTATGGACCGGATACGATTGACAATGTCTTCGCTGCCATGAGCGTAAGCAGCGCCGAGCGTGATGTGCCGCTGGTGCGCGAGGAGCTCGCCACCTACCGTCAGCTGGCCAGTTTCCTGGAGTTTGGCGCTACCGGCCACGATCAGGAGAAGCGCTCCGGTTTCCTGTTCCTCGAGCCACGAACCGTGGAGATGACCGTCCACCGGGACGAGGCGGCGATGCTGCGGGTGATGGCGGAGAACCTCGGCAACGATCCAGCACGGTTTGCGGTCAGCAACGGCAGCGACCAGTTCGAGCAGACGCTGGACGGTCCGGGACGCCAGCGATTTCGTATTCCGCTGAGCGAAGGTCGCAACCGATTGACTTTTGAGGTCACAGCGGGAGGACCGTTCCTGTGGGGTGCGCCGATGGTGACCGGGCCACCGGACCGACGGCCATCGATTATCCTACTGTCGCTCGATACCACCCGCCGGGACGCCCTCGCTCCCTATGGCGCCCCGTCGCAAGTTACGCCGGCACTCGCGACCTTCGCCGAGCGGGCGACGGTGTTCGAGCAGGCTTTGGCAACATCGTCATGGACGCTGCCCTCCCATGGTTCCATGTTCACGGGTTTGTATCCGTCGCGGCACCGGGCGGGTGTGTCGGTGGACAAGCTGCCCTCCAATATCGCCACCCTGGCCCAGATTCTGCGCGGCGAAGGTTATTACACCGCTGGGGTCTCCGGAGGTCCGCTGACCGCCCATCGTTTTGGCCTCGGCCAAGGGTTCCATCAATATCGCGATCCGGATCGCTCCGAAACCCGGGGTGATCGCATGACCGACCTCGCCGAAGAGGTGCTCGACGAATGGGACGATCGGCCGGTTTTCCTATTTCTCAACTACTTCGACGCTCACGGGCCGTACCAGGCACCGGAAGAATCGAAAGCCATCACTGGGGTCGATCGTTTACGCCAGGCGCTCGACGACCCGGACGCCTGGGGGGCGACGATCGAGGGCAAGGCTGGGCAGTGGCAAGAGCTCACCGCCGGCCTCAACCCGATTCCCGACGACGTACTGGCCTATCTCCGCTCAGTTTACCTCTCCGAGGTCGCGTTCATGGACTCCCAGCTCGGTCGGCTGTTCGATCGCTTGCGGCGTGACGGGCTGTTCGACCGGTCGATGGTCGTGATCACCGCGGATCACGGTCAACTGCTCGGCGAGTATGGCTTCCACGGCCACGGCAAACGACTCGACCCCGAACTGGTCGACGCGCCGCTGATCGTCAAATGGCCGCGTCAACAAGAGGCCGGGCGGGTCGCCGATCTGGCCTCGATCGTCGATGTATTTCCTACGATTCTAGCGACCGCTGGCATCACTCCGCCGCCGTCGGACGGTTTCATTCTGGGTCCCACGAGCATTCCGGAGCGCGGTGAGCTCGATGTTGTGGTCATCGAGGAGCACGAGAGTCTGGTGCATCCGCTGCGCGGGCCGATGCGGATCGCACCCCATCTGGTCGGCTTCCAATCCCGCGACTTTCGCCATGTTTGGTGGCGCGACGGTGAACATTGTGCCAACTACCTCGATCGCGCCTGGGTCGACACGACTTGCCCGCAGGACGACCCGCGTCGGTCGCAGATCGAGCAGAGGCTCGATTCGCCGGTTGCCGAGGTCGCCGCCGGGGCTGAGCCTCTGAGCGCGGCAGACCGCCAACGCTTGGAGGCCCTGGGTTATCTTTGAGCTGCCGCTACGCGGAGCCGCTACGGAACCGACCAGGCTGACGTGTCACCCGACTCGAAGCCATCCACAAAGATCAGCGGTGCGGCGCCATCCTCGGAGCGACCATCGAGCTGACGTAGGTAGGCGAGCAGATTGGCCTGTTCAGTAGCCGAGAGCGACAGTACCGTGCGGTGAGGCTGGGCGGTAGCCAACAACGCGGGGGTCGAGATGACGATGTCGTCGATGCTGACATTGGGGAACTCGTTGCCCGTGAAAACCGCGAGGGTGTTGGTCGCTCCCGGGGTGAAGGTGACGTCTTCGACCCGCAGTTGGAGCCAGTTGGTGTGGCGCCAACGGGGATCGTTGCCAGGATCACTGAGGGTCATCGTTTGGGCCACGCCGTTGAGACTGACTTGGATGTCTTGGGCGTTCCAGGAGCTGTAGCGGATCTCGACCGCGCCGGTGCCACCCGCGCCGCCGTCGATGTTGCTGAAGGTGACTCGGGCGCCGGTGTTGTTGAGCCCTACATAGGCGCGGTTGTGGACGGTGTCGTCGTTGTTGAGGTCAACGTATTCGGTGGTGATGGTGGCGCCACCGGAGACGGTGCCGTCCTCGGCTTGCAAGATCTCACCCCCCGCCACCCGGAAGACATCCTCCAGCGTTGGCGCTGAGCCGTCGTGAAAGTACGGCGCGGTGTTCCAAACTCCGAGCAGGGTCGGGGTGTCGATGCCGGGCAGCGGGCCGCCGAGGCGCCCGCCCGAGCTGGTGCGCAGCGTGCCGACATCGTGCAGGGTGGCGCCGCCCAGGGTGCTGTCGGTGAAGCTCGCGCCGGCATGGCATCCGGCACAGCCAGCGCTCTGGAATACCGTGCGTCCGGCCCTGGCGTCGGCGGTGAGGAGGCCATCACTGCCGCGGAACGGGCTACGCGGCAACGACTCGCCCGCCAGCGAGGCGACGTAGGCGGCGAGGGCGTCGAGGTCGGTGCTGAGTCCGGTTTTGGGTGGCCCCAGGGTGTCGCTGGTGGCGTTGAAGTCAGCATCAGTCATGAAGCCGGCACCACCGAAAGGGCCGCGGATGTCGTTCTCGAAGTCCTGGATCTCGTCGAAGTTGGCGGTCCAGTGGACATTGCCGTGCCCCATACCGCTGCGTCCGCGTAAAGTGGTGGTATTGCGGAAACCTTCACCTCGGCCGTTGAAGTCCCAGGTTCGGCCATCGTGGGCACCGTCGAGATGGCATGAGGCGCAGCTCAGATAACCTTCGGCGCTCATCCGAGGATCGCTGGCGTGGTAGAAGATGCGTTTGCCGTTGAGGACGGTGGGGGAGAGGCTCTCGTTGGCGACGGTGGAAATCGTGTTGGAGGCGACGCTTTTGTCGCCGAAGCGGAAGAGATCGTCGGTTTCGAATGCGGTGACGCCGCGACTCATGAAGTTCTTGATGAAAACACGGTTGGTGACCGGGTCGGCGCACACCCCCCGGGGCGCTGCCCCGCTGCCGAGCCGGGTGACGAGACTGACGAGGCCACTCGCCGGATCAGTGGCGAGCGCATCGAGCACAACAACCTCGTCGTTGCCTTGCAGCGCCACAAATACATAGTCACCGAGGGGTGAGAAGCCGGCGGCGGCGGCGGAGTCGCTGTTGTCGAGGTCAACCGCTCCGGTGAGGGTGTTGGTCGTGAGGTTGACCTGCGACAGGACGTTGCGGACGGTGTTGTCTTGGTCGAGGTCGTCAGCGAAAAACAGCCCGCGCTCCGAGTTCGGTTTGTTGGAGCTGACCCAGGCACTCTGGCCATCGGGGGAGATGGTGATGCCAACCAGGTAATTGGCGACACCGCGACCACTGGCGGTGCTGTCACGATGGTTCTCGCCACCGAATTTGTTCAAGCGTAAAGTACGGGCAAGGGTGAAGCTGCTAGGGTCGACCTCCCACACTTCGGCGTGATTCAGGGGTGACATCAACCGGGTCACCAGCACCCGCGAACCGTCGCCGCTGACCGCGATAGCGCGGGGGGTGGGTCCGAGGGATAGATTGCCGGTCTGCTGCCGACTGGCGGCAGCGAAGCGACGCAGCTCGCCACTGCCTTGTAAAGTGACGTAGACGGTCTGGCCGTCTGGAGAGACGGCGAGACCGACGGGAGCGCTGCCGTAGCCGGTGAGAAGATCGGTGATGAAGCCACCGCTGGCGTCGAGCACACGGACGCGATCGTCGTCATGGCAGGTGACCCAGATCTCTCCCTGAGCGGTGCGGCCAAGGCTGCGCGGGTCGGCGCAGACGGGCGCCTCGAGAACGACGGCGAGGGTGTCGGCGTCGATGGCGGTCACCGAGTTATTGTCTGGATTCACTGCCCAGATCCGGCGTCCGGTGGTGTCACAGGTGAGCGGTGCGCTGTGGGTGGGGAGGGGACCTGCCGGCGGCGTCAGCACCGTCACCGTCAGCGTACGGCTGGACAGTGAGCCCGAGTCGTCCCGGGCCTGGACAGTGGCCTGGTAGTGGCCGGCGTCGGCATAAATGTGGGGCGCGGTTGCCGTGCTCGACCAGGCGGTGCTCGGTGAGCCGTCGCCGAAGTCGAAGCGGTACTCGATCGGATCGGCATTAGGATCGGTGGCGCTGGCCGACAGGGTGACGGATTGCCCCGGCGGTACCGGGTAACTCGAGGCGGTGAAACTCTGGACGCTGGGGGGTGTGTTGCCGCCGACGCTCGAACCGGTGGAGAAGGTGAAGGAGTAACCTTCGATGCCGTTGCCGACCACGTCTCGGATACCGCCAGCAGGCAGCAGGACCTCGTAGGTGGTGTCGGCCTGCAGCGGGGCGTCCGGGGTGAAGGTCAAGATGTCGTCGAAGGCATAAATCAGGCGGCCGTTGATCGGTGACCCACCCAGGGGTTGTACGATGAACGTTGTGCCATTGACGATCGTCGGCGTGTCGAGGGTCTCGTGAATCAACACGCTGATCGGTGCGCCCAGCGGGTAGTTGGATCGGCCGGCACGTGGGATGTGATAACCGACCGACGGTCCGCGGGTGTCGGGCGCCGCCTGGTGGGCCCAGATCGCCATCCCTTGGTTGGGACCGACGCCGCCGGTCACCAACAGGTTGCCGAGGGGCAAGGCGAACTGGCTGGTGCTGATACCGGTGCCGCCATCGTTGGGGCGCACGGTGTTGGCGCCGTCCAGGTGGAGCACCGACTCGAAAGTCCGCATGTCGACCTTGTGATCCCCCATGAAGGCGAATTCGTCTTGGAATTGGATGTACATCGATTCCTCACCGGGGAGGGCACGATCGGTGACGAAAAGCAGGTCGGTCGGGTCGGTGGCGTCGACGATACGAAAACCGTTGCCGCCGGTGCGGTAAGGAAAAACAATGTAGAGCTTGCCGTCACCGCCCCACAGCTCCGGCCAGTAGCCACCGGGGCCACCGGTGGTCAGCACGTCGAGCAGCACCGGGTTGGTCGGATCACTGACGTTGTAGGTCGCGACGCCGGTGCGGCTTTGATCCGAGGCGAAGATCAGCAAGTCGCCGAGCAGAAAGGGATGCCCGATGACACCGGTCAGGCCGAGATGATCCCATTCGGATAACCGGTTGCCCTCGAACTCGATGAAGGCATTGCCGGATACCTCGTTGTAGCTCCAGTAGGTATCGCCGACGTACCAAGGTTGGAATAGTTGCCCGCGTACCCCGGGACCCATCAGACCTGGGAACTCGGTGCGCTCGACGGTACCCGCTCCGTTGGCGCGAAACGACCACGGCGCCTCCGGTGGCCAATTGGGTCCAATCACCAGGTAGTCGCCGCTCTTGAAATAGCCGTGGGCGTTGATCGGCTGGGGTGTGATACCCAAGCTGTCGAGGATTGCGGGATTCGTCGGATCCGAAATATCCCAGGTCCGCACCTGAAAATCGGAACCCGGCTGACTCGAGGGCTGTTCGGGCACGGTGAACAGCAAGCCGTTGTGGTACGCGATGATCGCCAGCCGGCCTTGCTGGGGTGCGTTGAGACCACTGAGGATGGCGCCGGGTGTTTGCGCGACGTTGGGGAATCCCTGGGCAGCGGCGATGCTTGCCAGGGTGAGGCAAAGGATGGCGGCGGTACCGGCGACTTTTTTCATCGACTCCTCGCTGGGAGTTGGGCGCCGGACCGCGAGATCCGGTGCAGGTGGGAGCGTGGTGAAGACGAGTCTGCTTATATAGATCGTAGGCTATATAACGGACTAGGCGCAAGCACCTTCCAGGCGCAGTTCGTCACATACTCCTCATAACGTAAACACAGCGATTGCACCGTCACAATCGCTGGATATTTCTTGAACTTCTACACCGCCAGCTCTTTTTTTTGCGGCTCGACTCAGCTTTTTGTTTTGATCACCGTGCGCCACACCAGGTAGCCACCGCCGGCCAGCAAGATGAAGGCCCAGAGCATCTGCGCGGACGGCAGGATGTGTTTGAGCCAGTCGAAGCGGGCGCCATAACCCATGAGACCGAGAACGATGAGGACTCCTCCGGCAATCATCAGATTGTCGTTCTGGCGCTTGTCGGCAAGCCAGGTGGCGAGCAGCGACAGACCGATGATGGTGGGGAAGCTCGGCAGCCAGTCGAGAATTTTGGCGAGACTGGTGAAGTCGAAGGTGAGTGCAAAAGCGAGGGCGCCGAAACCGATCCAAGCCATCGCCCACCCCGCCGAGCTCGGTCGACGCAGGAGGAAGAAGTAGTCGATCAGAGATCCTATTCCAGCGGCGATGAACAGAATCGGCCACAGGTCTTTGAACCTTGGGACGCCAACTTCCATGGAGTTGAGCAGCAGCCATAAGCCGCCGACGACAGCCATCAATCCGATTGTCATGCCGAAGGTACTACCCTGGCGAGGTTGCGTTGCAGTCATTGAGATCTCCTTTGGGTGGCCGCATTGTAACGCAGTGACGTTGATGTCTCCCAGGGTAGCGATCTCAGAGTCGTGGGCTGGACGATACCCTGTGGGGAATCGAAAGCAGGGTTGCAGGTGCCAAGAGTCGCCGCGCGCCAAGAAGCCTATACTTGGCGGCATCGCAAACCCTCGGAGGATCTCCCTTGAAGCTCGAAACTCTTCTGATCCACAGTGGCGCCGACGTCGACCCATCCACCGGCGCGGTGGCGCCGCCGATCCATCTTTCGACTATTTTTGAGCACGCGCCCGATAACAGCGAGCCGCTGCACGATCACCTCTACATCCGCGAGTCCAATCCCACCCAGAGCCGGTTGGAAGAAGCCTTGACTGCCGCCGAGGGCGGGGCGGCGGCACTGTTCTTCGCCTCCGGGTTGGGAGCGAGCGCGGCGGTTCTACAATCGTTGCCGTCCGGCTCCCACGTCGTGTTGCCCCGGGACGTTTACCATGGCGTGCGCAAGATTGGGCACGAATTTGTGCCGCGTTGGGGTGGATCGGTGACGGCGGTAGATATGACGGACCTCGATGCAGTGCGTGCCGCGCTGACCCCGGACACCCGGCTGATTTGGGCGGAGACACCGTCGAATCCTTTGCTTAGGATCGTCGACCTGGTGGCGCTGGCCGAGATCGCCCATGATCACGGCGCCAGGTTGGTGGTCGACAATACTTTCGCCACACCGATCCTGCAGCGCCCGCTCGAGCTCGGCGCCGACATCGTGATGCATTCAACGACCAAATATATGGGTGGTCACAGCGATGTGCTGGGGGGAGCGCTGGTGCTGAAGGAGCGGGCGTCGTCGTACGACGAGCTGTTTGAGGTCCGCTCGGTACTCGGGGCGGCGGGTTCACCGTTCAATGCCTGGCTGGTGCTGCGCGGCTTACGCTCAATGGCTTGCCGGGTGGAGCGTCATGCGTCAAACGCCCTGGCGGTCGCCAAAGCCTTGGCAGATCATCCGGCCCTGGAGGCGGTGTATTACCCCGGGCTGCCCGAACATCCCGGCCACGACATCGCCCGCCGCCAGATGAGCGCCTACGGTGGCATGTTGTCGCTGTCGGTGCGCGGTGGACGCGAGCAGGCGGTTGCGGTCGCGTCGCGGGTGCGGATCTTCACCAATGCTACCAGCCTGGGTGGCGTCGAAAGTCTGATCGAGCACCGGGCATCGAGCGAAGGCCCAACTTCGACAACGCCGCAGAATCTTCTGCGAGTGTCGATTGGGCTCGAGCATGTCGATGATCTGAAAGCTGATTTGTTGCAGGCATTGGAGGGTTGATGGGGTGGGGGATTTCTGCCGTATCAGCCGCGATGGCGCTGTTTTTGCTCGGCGAGCTTCAGCAGGAGGCGAGTCGAGTCCGCTGACAGGCCGTAGTCGTTGATCTCGGCGTGCAGGTCGTCGAGTTGACCGTGGCCGGCCACGAAGCCGTTGATGCGTGCGGCTGCGGTGGATTTCACCAGATCTTCGATCCGCGGGTAAATCGCCTCGAGCTCAAAGCGCAGGTTGCCGGCGCGGCTCAACATGTACTTCTGGTGGTAATCTTCGGCCAAGTAGAACGGGCCGGCGGGGGCGATCTCGGTGTGGACCTCACCTAGTTTCTCGCGGGCAGCGTCGCGGGTCGCCAAAGCCTTGTCGTGCTGGGTGCCGCCATGGGTGAAAATCGCGGACATGTATTGCCGCTTCCAGACTTGGCGGGTTGGACTGTGGCTGGTCCAGAAGATCTCCAGCAATTCGTCGTACGAGATCTGGGTCGGATCAAAATCGATCTCGAGGGTTTCGGCGTGATCACCGATCTGGTGATACGTCGGATCCAACGTAGTTCCGCCGGCATAACCGACGCGGGTGCGGACAACGCCGCGCAGACTCCCGAACCGGGAGTCAGGCCCCCAGAATCACCCGAGGGCGAAGGTTGCAGTTTCGATGTCGGTGGGAGCCGCGAGATCGATCGCGGGTCGGGCTAGCGAGAGTGGCTGTTGCAGAGCGAGGCTCATGGTGACTCCTAAAACTCGAAGAGTGAGAGGTGGCGGAGGCCACCCTCAATAACGCCGATCGTGTTGCGGGTATTCCATCTCGAGAGACTCGACTAACGGGAACTGGCGGCCGGCATCCGGAGGTCATAACAGTAGAGATGATCCTGCTCCCGCAACAGAAGTTGGCCGCCAGAAATGACCGGCTGCGACCAGCTTTGCATCTCGACGTCGGGGATCATGAAGGAGCCGCGCTCGACGTAGGCTTTGGGGTTCGCTTCGATCAGGATCATTCGTCCGTCGCGGTAGCGGAAGTACAACCGGCCGTCGGCATAGGCGATGGCTGCGGAGTCTTGGCCGGCATTACGCTCCGGTCCCCAGGTGACCTTACCGGTCATGAAGTCGACGGCGAGCGGGAATCCCTTGTTGTGACCGGTGCCGGTGTAGACGGTACCCTCATGCAAGATCAAGCCACCATGGTGGTTTTGCATGACGTTGGCTTCCAGAAAGTAGACCTCGTCAGCGTGGAAGGTCTCACCGTCCCGTCGGATCTTGACGAGCGCGGAGCCGGTGCCATAACCGGCGGAGGCCAGAACGTAATCGCCCTGAACAACCGGCGTCGCGATGTTGGCAATATCGCTCGCGACCCGGTTGTAGCCCCACAATAATTTGCCGGTCGCGGCCTCGACGCCGATCAAGCCGCGTCCGACGAGTTGCACGTATTGACGGGTGCCTGCCGCTTCGGAGACGATCGCCGACGAATAACCCGCGCCGTCGGCGCCGATCGGGCCGAGGCGTCGGCCTTGGGTTCGCCAGATCTCTTCACCGGTGTCGGCGTTCAGCGCCACCATGAGCGCCTCGATGTGCCCTGGGGTAACCACCACCCGGTCGCCGTCGACCAACGGAGATTCGCTCGATCGCCATTCGTAACTGCCCATGGCCTTCATCATGTAGCCGTTGAAGTCCTGGATTAGGCTGCGGCGCCAACGCTCTTTGCCGGTCGCCGCGTCGAGGCAGATGACGTCGCCGTCGGTGGTCACGAAATAAAGCCGATCGCCGGCCAGGGTTGGAGTCGAGCGCGGTCCGGGGCGACTGTCCTGGTGCACCGAGCCGACCCGGGTACGCCACAGCAGCTCACCAGTCCGCGTCAAGGCGATGGCATATTGGCCCGCAGCTAGATCCCCGTCGGCCTCGAGATCTCCCAAGGTGTAGATCCGGTTGTCCGCGACCGCGAGGCTGGAGTACCCGGCGCCCAGGCCGTCCACCTTCCACAACAGAGGTGGCCCACCCTCGGGCCAGGCCTGCAACAAGCCAGTGTCGCCAGATTTTCCGTCGCGCTCCTGACCGCGCCACTGCGACCAGTCGTCGCCGGCCGATAGGGTTGGCCAGAAGCTGGCGATGAGCAACATCATGACGCACGATCGAACCATGGGGAGCTGAATGAGAGGCATGAATGAGTCTCCTATACGACGCCAGCTTGTTGGAGCGCATGCAGCGAGCGCTCGAGTACCTTGCTTTGGGCATCACGTGGGGTGGGCAGGTAGGTGATCGCCGGCGCCAAGATGCGGGAGGCCCAACTCGGGTGCACCAGAGCGGCCTCTTCTTGAATGGCGGCGGCGTATTTGTATTGATGGCTTTGAAAGGCCCGCTCCGTCAAGTGCCGGCGCATCTGTTCGAGGAAAGCTGGTGCCGCTTCGGGCTGTCGATCGATGAGGATCCGTGCGCTAGCGGGGGAGGGTTGCTCGAAGATGTTGCCGATGCTTGCTGCGGTGCACTTTTCGTTGCCCAGAGCGTCGAGCCCCGCTCCCTCGAGGTCTCCGAAGAAGCGGATCAGATCGCGGCGCATAAAGGGCAGCCACGCGGCGGCTTGTAGGATCATCAGCCGCCGCGTGGCGTCGTTGCGAGAGGTGCGCCAGGCGTAGGCGAAAGCGTTGACTTCGGTGACGCCGTGGACCGGGCCGTGGCGACGGGCCGCGGCGGTCGGTCGGCGGTGGAAGAGCTCGCTGGCGTAGAGGCGAAGACCGTCCCACACCGTTGCGGGGCCGATTCCGGCCTTGAAGGCGCCGACCACCAGCTTCTGAGCCGACGCCGAGTCGCTAGCTCGCAACTCAGCAAGCAGAGCTGCACTCGCTGCCGGATCCTCTCTCCCGTTCAGCCAGCCATCTGGCAAGCCGGAAGCGAGCTGGCGACTACGCTCGAAGGCTTCGAGCTCGGAGTCGGTGATTGAGTCGGAGAGGTAAAGCAGGCCGTTGATCAAAGATCGTAAGGCGGGCTCGGCATGCCGCCAGTCGAGGCGCCGGATCACACGCTCGACCTGAGTACAAAAGATGATCTTGTGCCCAAGGTCGACGTAGCAGCGGGCGGCATAAGGCCATAGCAGTTCAAAGAAGGAGTCGCGATCGTGGAAGGGGAGCAGCCCAACGAGGGCGCGGTCGGCCTGCTCGGCGTCCCAGGCGTCCATCGCGGCAAGGAAAGCACGGCGTGCTTTGGGCTCACTGTCGAAGCGGACGTCGGGACGCTTGGACAACACCCACTCACCTTCATCGTGATCACGCTGTTGCGAGTTCTTGAAGTCGTCGATGCTCCACAGGGCAGCCAGACAGGCTTGCTGGTCGGAGGCGGTGGCCGCGAGTTGGAAGGCGGATTCCACCATCATCACACAATGCAGCTTGCCGCCGACGCTGCGAGGCCGAACGTCGTGAACACCAGCCATGAAAGCGGCCCCGAGCAAGGTCTGATAGTCGGCGCCAGCTCGAATGGCGCGGGCGGCGACTTGCAGAGCCACGTTACGTGGAACGCGGCGCAACTCTTCGGCGAGATCTGTCAGCCGGTTCAGGGCCAGGCGACCGCGCTGCGGAGCGGCCGCCTTGCCGTTCGGGGCCCACAACAAGCCGGCTGTTCCAAGCCCCAGATGGATCATCGCATCGCGTCGATTCAGCGTCCTCATCGGCGACCTCCCGGGTTCGTCGAGCGTGGTCTCGGCGTCCTCTATCGCTGTCGTGTCTCGCTTTACAGGGTACGGTTTGGCCACTCCCAAGTTGAGGATGCTGAGACGCTTTTACCGGCCTTTTACAGAGTTCGGTGTTCTCGCGCAGACACACCGGGGAGGGTGAAGCAGAAGGTTGACCCTTGGCCTTGCCCTTCGGATTCGACCCACACTCGGCCACCATGGACCCGGACGATGCGCTGAACGAGGGCCAAACCGACGCCGGTGCCATCAACATCCGCGCTCAGGCGCTCGAATAAGCCAAAAATCTTTTCATGGTAGGAGGGGTCGATACCGAGGCCGTTGTCTCGCACCAGGTAAACCTGTCCGCTGTTGTCTTGACGGGTCGTGATGTCGACTCGCGGATTGGGCTGATCACCCATGTATTTGACCGCATTCTCGATCAGATTTTGCAGCATGGTCAGAAGTCGCTGTCGATCGCCAGTGACGGTCGGTAGCTCGGGGTCGATAGCCACCTCCACGCCGCGTTCCTCGATCTGCCCGGCAACTTGCTCCGTCGCTTCCTGAGCCAGCTCAGTGAGCGGGATCTTCTGCGGCTCGTTGGCGACCCGGCCGACCATCGACAACTCCAACAGCTCGTTGACCAGGGTGCTCATCTTGACGGCTGCTGCCTGGATGCGTTCCATGTCGTGTTGGATGCGGTCGAGCTTGCCCTCGGAGAAGTCCTTCTCCAACAGGCCAAGGAAGCCGCGGATCGTGATCAGCGGGCTCTTGAGGTCGTGGGACACGCCATAAATGACACGCTCGAGATCGGCATTCTTGGCCTCCAACTGGCGGACAAACTGCTGACGCTCGGCGTCGGTGCGCTGCATCAAAGCATTGGCTTCCGCCAGTTGTTGCAGCCTCATATCGAGCCGCGTTCGCCGCAGCAGCCAGCCGACGATACCGATTGCTGTGATCGCCAAGCCCAGGGTGTAAACGATGTAGGCCCACCAGGTTCGGTACCAGGGGGGTAGGATGCGGAATTCGTAGGCCGCGATCCGGCTGGGTTGATGGTAGATGTCACGCCCCTGAACTTCGAAGCGGTATCGACCTTCCCGCAGGGCGGTGAAGTCACGATAGGTTTCGGTTGTCCAGTCGGTCCAAGACTCTTCCAGACCGATCAACTGGCTACGGTAGCGATTGGCTGTGATGCCTTCGAAGCGCGGCAGCGAATACTCGACGCGGAGCGAGCTCTGGTCGTAGTTCAATGGCTGGGGTGCGATCAAAAGAGCGGCTTCCGAGTCCGCGTCGGCACTGGATGGTGCAGCCGATTCACCGCCGAAAAGCACGGTGCGTCCGGGATTGGCGATCGTCACTCGCCGGATCATCGCCGAGAAGGTCGAGGCAATGGATGGGGCGCGATCGGTTGGCGTGATGCTCGGCCGGAAAGATGGATGGCCCGTCGCGACGCGGAAGAGGCCATCGACGCCACCCAGCCAGGTGACCTTGGAAGCTTCAGGCAAGATGGTGTGGGTCGACGCGGTCTTGATCCGACGCAGACTGTTACGGTCGAGCTGAAACCTGCCATCAGGCTGGAGGAGGGCGATCACGTTGTCTCCACCGTGTAAGCTCAACCACAGGTTGGAATCCATGTCGGGTTTGGCCCTCAGAATCGCAAGGTCGCCATCATAGTCGGGGGCGGGCAGCAGCGGGCTGAGGGTGAAGGCGTTGACAGTCGGATCGAATTGAAAGAATCCGTCGGGGCTGGGAAAGATCAGCTGGTCACCCAACAACTGGGCTTTGATGCTCCGCAGGTTCGGCCAGCCGTGCTCATGGCCGAAGCGTTGAACCGTGAGCACGTCGAGTGCGGGCCCGGGAGCGAGGGTGATTCGCATGACGCCGTCGAAGTGGGTCCCGAGCCATAAATGGCCTGCCGGATCCTCGGTGATGCTGCGAATTTCAGATTCGATCTTGGGAAGCTTTCCGAGCTCGGTCCAGCGGTCG
>JAJCXQ010000426.1 GCA_029263355.1 Acidobacteriota bacterium
TGGCTCTCCAAGCTCGTGCGTTTGGTGATGTCTCGACCCACCGCCAAAACGCCGGTGACTCTGCCGTCGGCATTCCTTAGAGCGGTGTTGTGCCACTCGATCAGCCGCTCACCAGTCTCTTTGGTGACGATTGGGTTGGTGATGGCGACGGCCGGGTAAGTGTCGAGAACCTGTTGGAACACCATGCTGATTCGTTCATGATCGCGCTCGGGTATGAAGGTCTGAAGCCAACGCGCACCTCGGACGTCATCTAAACGGTATCCCGAGATCTGCTCCATGTAGCGGTTGAAGCGAACGATCCGTCCTTCTGTATCGAGCGCTAGGACGATGACATGTGCGGTCTCAACCAGGCTTTCAAGGAAGTCGCGCTCGCTTCTGAGGTCTTCCTCAGCCTCTTTCCTTTCGGTGACATCTCGTAGGATCCCGACAGAAAACTTCGAGTTACCTGCAAGCACTTCGCTGATGGTTAGATCGAGGGGAAAGACCGAGCCATCCTTGCGTTGTCCGACGACTTCCCGCGCGATACCAATAATCTTCTTCTCACCGGTCTCGAGGTAACTGTCGTGCTCTTCCTGAAAGGGCAGTGGCATCAGGATTGTGACGTTGTGCCCGACGAGCTCCTCGCCGGAGTAGCCAAACATTTGTTCGGTCGCGGGGTTGACCGAATCGATAATCCCGGCGGCGTCGATAGTGATAATCCCATCAACAGCACACTCTAATAGTGTTCGATAACAAGCCTCTGGCCGCCCAACCGGGCGGGGTGCCTGTGGCCTGCGAGTGCCGGACATGCATCTCCTCACGGCGACCTGTGATTGGGATAGATGCAATCATAGCGAAGTCTCACTTCAAATGCCAGAGAAAAACTCTAATTTGTCGATTGGAAAAGATTGCGCCTCTCGTCTGCCTGGCGTTAATGGCTGCACATCGGGGTGGTTTGGCCTCCGCCCCTCCGGGTGTGGTCTGACCGCCCGATGCCGGTAAAGATTCAGCTGGAGACTTGATTAGCATCAAAGGAGCAGAACGATGACATCCATGATGGCCCGAGAGCTGATGACCCGTGGGGTCTTGACAGTTAGTGAATCGATGCCGGTAGCCGAGCTGGCTGCCTTCTTTACCGAGAATGAGATCACCGGCGCTGCGGTGATAAATCAGGACGGCGCGCTGGTCGGCGCTGTATCCTTGTTCGATGTCGCGGCGCACGCCAATCAGCGCAGCAATATCGTGCGTAATGAGCTCAATCCAGACGTCGATGTCCGTGGCTGGGAAGAGATCTACAACCGAGAGGAAATCGCGGGACTAAATATTGAGCAGATGGACCTGCTGGTGAGTGACGTCATGAATCCAGCAGTGTATGCGGTGACTGAGGAAACCCAGCTCGCCGAGATTGCTCAAAAGATGCTCCAACTGCGGCTCCATCGGATTTTTGTGACGCGTGGAGATGAGCTCACCGGCATTATCTCGACGATCGATTTCCTCAGATTGTTCGTCGACGAGACCTCGGCCCCTGGCCTCGGTGCTGAGGTTGCGCCCGAGAGGTTGACCGGATCTGCGGACGCCGCGTTGGCGTGAGTCGTCAACAACCTACCCGCTTGCCAGGAGGTTACTCGCCTCCTGGTGATCCGATCGCCAGGCCACGGTCCTACGCTTCGTTGGGAAGCGAGACGCCGCTGATCGGGTTGCCCATTTACGCTTTTCTCGCCGAGGTTGCCGCCCGGAATCCGCAAGCAGAGGCGGTCGTGTCGCGTCACCAAGGGGTTCGGCTGACCTACTCGGCCTTTTTCCGCGAGGTGGATCGGCTAGCCAAGGGATTAGCCACCCTCGGTATCGGCAAAGGTACTCGGGTCGGTATATGGGCGGTCAATAACGTCGAGTGGATTTTGCTGCAGGTCGCCACGGCGCGGCGCGGCGCGGTGCTGGTCAATATCAACCCCGCCTACCGATCGGCCGAACTCGAGCACGCGATGGTCGCGGCCAATGTCGAATGCCTGTTTCTGATGCCGGCGTTCCGCAAGTCACACTATGTGGAGATGGTGCGCGAGCTCTGCCCCGAGGCGGAGACGTCATCGCCTACGCAGCTGCGTTGTGCCCGGCTGCCAGATCTGCGTCATCTGGTGGTTTTCGATCCTGCCAACCCTGCCCGCACAGAGCGTCCCGCGCCGGGGTTTTTGACCTGGCCCGAAGTCCTGGCGCAGGGCGCGCGAGTCACTGACGATGATCTGATCGACACCGACGCTGGCATTGACGTCGACGATCCGATCAATATTCAGTTCACCTCCGGCACTACCGGCTTTGCGAAACCGGTGGTCTTGACTCACCATAACCTACTCAACAACGCTTTTTTCGTCGCAGAGGAGCTTGGCTTCAGCGAGCAGGATCGTCTTTGCGTACCGGTGCCGTTCTACCACTGCTTTGGGATGGTGATGTCAACTCTGGCTTGCCTGTCTCACGGATCGACGTTGGTCCTTCCAGCGCCGCACTTCGATCCCGTGGCGACCCTTGCAACGATCGAACAAGAACGCTGTACAGCGCTGCACGGCGTACCGACAATGTTTGTGGCCGAGCTCGGGGTCGCAGATTTCGAGAGTTACGACTTGCGCAGCCTGCGCACCGGAATCATGGCCGGCGCACCCTGCCCGCCGGAGTTGATGCGGCGGGTCATCGACGAGATGGGCTGTCGCGAGATTCTGATCGCTTATGGTCAGACCGAAGCCTCTCCCGCCACCCACATCACTCGATCTACAGACTCCTTCGAGCGTCGCGTCGAGACGGTGGGTACCAATCTTCCTCACCAGGAAGTCAAAGTCGTCGATCCACAGACCGGAATGACCGTATCTGTCGGAATTCAAGGCGAGCTCTGTTTCCGTGGATATCACGTCATGCGCGGCTACTATGGTTGTGAGGAGGCAACGCGTCAGGCCATCGACGAGGCCGGTTGGCTGCACTCGGGTGATCTCGGAGTGATGGACGCCGATGGCTATGTCCGCATTACCGGTCGCCTCAAGGAGATGATCATCCGCGGCGGTGAGAACATCTACCCTGCCGAGGTCGAAGTCCTTTTGTCGACTCATCCTAAAATAGCCCAGGCGGCGGTATTCGGGATTCCCGATGATCGATTGGGGGAAGAGGTAGGAGCCTGGATTCAGCTGCACGAAGGCGAGACCGTCGAGACCGACGAGCTGCGTGCCTGGGCTGCCGAGAAGTTGACTCACTTCAAGGTGCCCCGTTATTTGCGGATCGTCCAGGACTTTCCGATGACCGTCACCGGCAAGATTCAGAAATTCCGCATTCGAGAGATCGTCGAGGGTGAGTTGGCGACCGCCAGCATGCGCCAGAAACTCGATCCGTCAGCGACCGCTTGAGGTGAGGCCACCGGCCCGGCGCCGCGACCAGAGGTAGGAAGCTAAAAGCCGGCTACCGCGTTGCTGAGTGGGTAAAAGACCCCCACTTGGGGTGTTTGGGGTTGATCCTGGGTTCGCAACAATCTCAGGTTGGGGCCGGGTCTGCTACTGGCGATTCGATGCCCCGAACCAACCTCGGCCGTCAAGCCAGCCGATAGCCCGATGGGTCAAGTGGCTTGGTGGACCGTTCAAGGAGACAAAAATGTTTGCACACCGCAACTTCATCCTCCTCGTTTCGATGCTCCTGATCGCAGCCCTGGCAGCTCCAGCAGCGGCTCAGAAGTGCAAAGGAGGCAAGTCTAATTACGACCCGAGCGCCGAGAAGACGGTCAGTGGAACGGTGGAGAAGATCGACGAGAAGGATTGCCAGGGGCGCTGTGGTGGCGGTCAGGGAGCATGCCTCGGCATTCACCTCTGGCTGGCGACCGGCGACAAGACCTACGAAATCCATGTAGGCCCCAAACATTTTTTGGACGCCAGCAGCTTCGAGCTCGCCCAGGGTGACGAGGTTTCAATCATCGGCTCGCCGGTGCCTGGCGACGAAGACAACGCGCTGATCGCCCGTCAGATCAACCGTGACAGCGAGACCTTGACGTTGCGCGACGAGGGCGGTGCTCCGGAATGGCGCGGCGGACGCCGTGGCCGGAATCGATCCTGAGCTCTTGGAGGTTGGGCTAGTCCTGCGGCCCGCCTGACCGATCCAAGCTTTCAACTGAGGAGTTTGTTATGCGAGTTAGATCCTGGACCCAAATCATCGGCTTCGCACTGGTGGCCTTATGGGCAGCGCTGTCGGTTGTTCCCCCGGCCGTCGCCGATCCCGGTCGCCAACCCCGCAAGGCCGGGCGTCATCACTCCCGCGTCGTGCATCGGCTGCCACCCGGCCACGTCAAAGTGCTGGTCGCAAACGACCCGTTCTACTTCCATGCTGGCGTCTTTTACCGTCACGCGACGTCGGGTTTTTCGATCGTGGCGGGGCCAATCGGAGCGCGGATCAGCGTGCTGCCGAGAGGCCATCGCACCATCGTGATCGGTGGCCTCGACTAC
>JAJCXQ010000427.1 GCA_029263355.1 Acidobacteriota bacterium
CCCTGGCCGACTGAATGTGTTCGCTGTCTAGATCCGACACCGCCTCGACGCGGTGGGTTCTCATGACCTCGACACGATTTATACTACTGCAGACTTGGCCTGCGGCGAGAACATCGTATTTAGCTGTACCGGCGTCACCGAGGGCGAGTTGCTGCGAGGTGTTCGATTCTTCGGTGGCGGTGTCCGTACCTCGACGCTGTTTATGTCTCTGAAGAGCGGTATTATCCGCTTCGTCGATACCATCCGCCGAGAAGAGTCCGGCAGCCCGGTACGATTTCGATGACTTGCAGACAACCTCAGATCGCAACCAATAGCTGAGCTGACTTTGATCAAAGCCGACACTTGGATTCGTCAATGGGGGCGCGACGGCGGCGTCGACCCCTTCGTCGAGGAACATGTCAACGCGGCGAGCTATGACATCCGAGTGAGTGATCACTGGATATGCCCGACCCGCGACCCCGAGGAGTTCCAAGCCCCGCACATCAAGCTCTTCCCGGGTGAAGTTGTGCTCGCCTCAACTCTCGAATACGTGCGTATCCCTCGCGATGTAGCTTGTGATCTCAAACTCAAGTCGACCCTCGGACGCCTTTGGATCAATCACTCCCTTGCTGGTTGGTGCGATCCCGGCTTCCAAGGCGACATAACCCTGGAGTTGCAGAATCTGGGTCCGGCGCCCTTCGTTCTCGAGGCCGGCCGTCGCATCGCACAACTGATCTTCATCCGCATGGAGACCGAGCCTGAAATCGCTTACGGCGATCCAGGCGCCTCGAGTCATTACCAGGGGCAGCGCGGCACCACCCGTGCGTGGGGTTGAGCTGTCGCTGAGGTAACCTGGAGTGCGCGTTGAGATCTTCGCCCATGTCTATTCGAGTATGATCCCGGCCTGACGTCCGAGTCGCTGCCATGGGTATCTCCGGTAACCTCAAAACCATGGTGCTCGCTGAGCTCCTGCAATGGCTATCCATGGGGACAAAGTCGGGGACGCTCGTGATCGACAATAGTCAAGTCGAGAAAAAGGTCTTTTTCCAGGACGGCGCCATTATCGCTTCCGCCTCAACCGATCCCAAAGAATACCTGGGCCGCTTTCTCGTCAACCACGGCTACATTCCCGAGGATCAGATTCAAGAGGCCCTAGCCCGACAAAAGACCGAGAACAAGCTGCTCGGCCAGATTCTGGTCAATATGGACGCGATCGCCGAGGAAGACTTACAACAGATGCTGCGGTTGAAAACCGAGGAGAGCGTCTACGAGATCTTCACTTGGGAAGAAGGCGACTTCAAGTTCCTCGACAACGAACTGCCCGAGCAAGGAATGGTTCGTATGGCGCTTGACGTCCAGGGGCTGGTTCTCGAAGGGTCGCGCCGACTCGACGAATGGAGTCGCATTCGCGAGCTGTTGCCGTCGGTTCAACACGTCCCGGTCTCCATCACCGATCTGCAGAGCCTCGAGCTCGAAGATTGGGACCTTCGAATCCTTGAATGGGTCGACGACGATAGGACAGTCGAAGAGATCAGTCACGGCTCTCAGACCAATCTATTCTTCGTCGCGAGTGTCATCGCGAACCAAGTCCGCGACGGCAACGTCAAGGCGGTACGCCCTCGCACCATCGAAGTCGAAGTGCCGGTCGAGGTGCCGATCGAGGTACCGGCAAGCTCGGTCGGCCAAGGCGTCTCGGTTGCTGCCGGGTCGGCGCCGACGACCTCGAACGCCTTCGCAATGCCGGCAGCAAGTCCTTTGCCAACCTCCCCAGTCGAGCTCAGCTCTGGTCGTAGCTTGAATTTTGCAGGAATGGGAGCAGCCACCCCAGACGCCGCCACGACCGGCGTCTTCCCAGCCGAGAACCCAGCTTCCGGCTTGGCCACCGGTCCTGGCCAACCTCCAGCCCCTAGCTCCGTCGCCGCCGACCTGATTCAAGAAGCCGAAAGACTCCTGGACAGTCGAGATCTGGAAGGCGCACTAGCGGCTTTTCGCAAGGCCCAGAACGCCCCCGGCAGTGATGCCAAGGTGGCCGCAGCGATCAGCAAAGGCGAACGCAGGATTCAGGCAGCCTTGGAGCTAGATGGCATCAAGTTGACCATCGTACCGAAGCTCGAGTGCGGCATGGACGAACTGACGCAGCTCAGCATATCCCCGCAAGAAGGTTTCATGTTGACGCGGGTCGATGGCAGCTATGACCTCAAGTCGATTCTCAAGATGAGCCCGATGCCGCCGGTTGATGCCCAGATGCTGGTTTGGCGTCTCAAGAAGCTCGGCCACGTATCTGTGTGAGGCGACCGGGATTGTCACCGTAGAGCTCTCGAACGCCGGCCGTAGAGATGTCAGCACCCAGGCATGCAAACAATGCGCCGCTGAAGGCCACGACACCAACGCCAGTTTCTGTAAATTCTGCGGCGCAAAACTCTGACCTTTGCCCGAACCCAACGTGGAACCAGCAAAAGGCGCCAAACTATGTCGACCCTGATCGCCCTGGCCGTCCTATTGGTCCTGATCGTCATTTACGATCTGACTCAACGTAAACACGCGATCCTTCGCAACTTCCCCATCATCGGCCACCTCCGCTACCTATTGGAGGCGATCGGCCCTGAGCTACGTCAATACATCGTCACCAACAACGACGAAGAACGGCCGTTCAGCCGCGACCAACGGACTTGGATCTACGCCTCCGCCAAAAAACAGAACAACTACTTCGGCTTCGGGACCGACAACAAGATCGAGCTGGCGCCAAGCTACTTGATCATCAAACACAGTACCTTCCCGCTCAACGATCCGCATCCAGGGGACGCTGGCTACGATCCTGAGTACCAGATCCCCTGCGCCAAAATCCTCGGCGGCTGGCGCTCTCGGGCCAAGGCATTCAGACCCGCTTCGATCGTCAATGTCTCGGCGATGAGCTTCGGTTCGTTGTCAGCACCAGCGGTACGAGCGTTGAACCAAGGTTGTGCCTTGGCAGGTTGCCTCCACAACACGGGCGAAGGTGGCGTCGCCGAGCACCACCGTCAGGGTGGCGAGCTGATTTGGCAACTGGGTACCGGCTACTTTGGCTGCCGCGACACCGATGGCCGCTTTGACATGGAGTCGTTCCTCACCACCGTCGAGTCCAACCCGATCCGCGCCATTGAGATCAAACTCAGCCAGGGCGCCAAACCCGGTCTGGGTGGCGTCCTCCCAAGCGCCAAGATCACTCCCGAGATCGCCAGTATCCGGCGCATCGAGCGCGGCCGCGACTGCATCAGTCCGTCGCAACACACTGCTTTCTCCGACGTCGATAGCCTGATCGACTTCGTCGAGGATATCGCTGATCGCACCGGCCTGCCGATCGGCATCAAGTCGGCGATCGGCGAGCTCGACTTCTGGGAAACCCTGGCTGAACGGATGGCCAGCACCGGACGCGGGGTCGACTACATTGCTATCGATGGTGGCGAAGGCGGTACCGGCGCCGCTCCGCTGGTCTTTTCAGACCACGTGGCGCTGCCCTTCAAGCTAGGCTTCACCCGGGTTTACCGCATCTTCGCCGAAGCAGGTCTCCACAAAAAGATCGTTTTTGTCGGCGCAGGTAAGCTCGGATTTCCGGAAACCGCACTGCTCGCCTTTGGCCTTGGCGCCGACATGGTCGCGGTGGCTCGCGAGGCGATGATGGCGATCGGTTGTATCCAGGCCCAACGCTGCCACACTGGCCACTGCCCCACCGGGGTGGCAACACAGAATCGCTGGTTGATGCACGGCCTGGACCCGACGTCAAAAGCCGCCCGCTTCGCCAACTACATCCGCTCGCTACGCAAGGAACTGTTGCGTCTCTCGCGAGCCTGCGGCGTCGCGCACCCGGCCCTTGTCGGCAGCCATCACATCGAGATCCTCAACGATCACTTTGGCTCGACCCCGGTGCGTGATCTATTCGGTTATGAGCCCGGTTGGGGGCATCCCTCTACCAGCGATCAGGAATTCATTCCACAGCTGATGGCAGGCCTCGAGCCGCCTTCACCCGGTGGTTCGTCGAAACCGCGCTGATCGGGTTGTGGCGCAGCCTACTCGTTCGACTCAGCGACAGCTCGCACCAGAATTGAACGATGCGGCGCGAAGATCGGATCCCGTGAATTTTTGATGTTGGTCCACACCGGAGCACGATCTTCCATCGAAAAGACGTCGGTCCACTCGGTCTCTTCGCTACGATCGGTGCAGACGAAGAAGAAGGTGCTGGCGGATGGGTCCCAACGCGCTCCGATATAGGAAGTTCCCGTCGGCAAGGTGACACCGGTGACGTCAACTTCATAGAAACGCCCGGCTTCAGCCACTCCTTTGGGCACTTCGGTGGCAGTTGCCGGCACCGTCGCATAAGGCTGGGGAAGCGGTCGTCCGCCAGCGTCGCCATAGAACACGATCTCGTAGTCAATGTCATTGTCGTTGCGTGATCGCAGTAGACAAATGCAGACCTTGGACAGCTTCGGCGACGAGAATTCATCCGAGTGAAACCGCTGAATATACTGCCCCATGGTCGCGCTCGGCACATAGCCGTAACCGGTCTCGACGGACCCGTCGTCTTTGATCACCCCACCGGCACAAGCCTGCGATTCGGACTCCGACGCATCCGCTGCCGACTCGTCAGTGAGTGTTTCGTCTGCCGGAACCTCGGGAGGGGGCGGCTCTGGCTCACCAGCACCGGTCTGCTCCACACTGGGTGGCTTTGTCACGACTGACTGTCCGCAGGCTGCCACCAGACAGACAACGGAAACGAAAATGAACGTGGTCAGTAACGACCGTAAACTCGGAAAGTGCATGAGGGTCCTCGCTGAGAAACCAGGATAGTAATCGAATCCACGGCAACGATGAAAGTAGAGGGTACAAAAAGCCGTCTCTGCTGCCCACATCCTCTGCTCGCGACAGTTTGCCGTAAAATGATCTCGTCAGGATGCCAAAGCCGCCCTCTTCAGGACTGAATCTCGATCATGATGCGACGACTCCTCTACCTTCTCTATCAGCCCTACAAATGGCTCGTGCTGGTGCCGGTCTTCGCTATCTCCACCCCGTTCTTCGGGCTGCTGGGAGGCGTTCTCGCCGTGGTAATCAGCCCCAAGATCGGTAGCTACGTCAGCGGCACCGGCTGGTCACGTCTGAATGCCTTCCTGACTCCGATGCTGGTGACCGTTGTTGGCCGTGAACACCATGACACGAGTCAGTCCTACGTCATCATCGCCAACCACCAGAGCGGCTACGACATCTATGTCATTTATGGTTGGCTGCGCCAGGACTTCAAGTGGGTCTTGAAGCAAGAGCTCAGGAGGGTCCCAGGACTCGGCATCGGATGCGAGAAGATGGGCCACATCTATGTTGACCGGTCGAATACCGATGCCGCACTGCGTTCGATCGAACAAGCGAAGCGCCGAATCGTTGACGGCACCTCGGTGCTTTTCTTCCCAGAGGGCACCCGCAGTGAAGACGGTAAGCTACTCCCCTTCAAGAAGGGAGCGTTCCGCATGGCTCTCGACCTCGGGCTGCCGATCCTGCCGGTCACTATCGTCGGTACCCGCGAGATCCTGCCTCCCAACACCATGCGCGCCTTTCCAGGCCGAGCCAAACTCATCTTCCATCCGCCGATCGACATTGCTGGATACGAACGCCGCAACATGAGGAAATTGATCGACCGAGTGCGGGCCACAATCGAGTCCGGCTTCGACATGTAGCGACCCTACCGCGGCCCCCGGCGGCGCGCCCCCCGACGCAACACCCCTTCGAGCACAGCAACCGGAAGCCACCGGACCAGCACCTGCTTGAGCCATCGCATCTGCCATGGAAAGACCACCTCGCCGCGGCGACGCTCGATAGCGTCCCCGACATAACGTGCCGCGCGCTCCGTTTCCCAGATGAAGGGCATCGGAAATTTGTTCTTCTCGGTCAACTCGCTCTTGATGAACCCCGGGCAAATCGTCGTCACCGCGATGCCGTGGCTCGCCAGAGATACCCGCAATGACTGCAGGTGGACACGCATCGCGGCCTTGCTGCCACAATAAGCAGCACTGTTGGTCATTCCGGCGTATGAGGCGACCGACGCCACGCCGACGATGTGACCCTTTCCAGCCTCCAGAAACCGTGGCAACACCCAATCGATCACTCGCAACATGCCGAAGAGATTGGTGTCGTACATGACGATCGCCGCTCCGGGCTTGAATTTGTGGGGTGGATCCGGGCGACCGTAACCGGCGTTGGCGACAATAACGTCCGTGCCGCCGAGCTCAGCGTTGAGGGCGCTCAAGGCGCCAGCCAATGCGTAGGTGTCCGTCACATCAGCAACCGCCCATGCAGCCTGACCACCCACGCCCTCGATTTCCTCAACCAGAGCCTCGAGACGATCTTTGCGCCGGGCCAACAAACCGACCCTGGCGCCTCGACGGACCAGATCACGCGCCAGAAAAGCACCGATTCCGGACGATGCGCCGGTGATCAAAACGGACTTACCCTTCAAGCTGGCCATCGGTCATCTCCTTTTAGAAACAGACCGGCGTCTCGCGCCAAGGGCGAAACTGCCTTCGATCAGAATTGAACGATCAGATACTATCTGCCGAGAAAGGAATCTGAGATGCGCATCGTTACTTGGAACGTCAATTCCCTGAAAGCTCGCGAAGAGCTTGTCGGCCTCTACCTGGATCAGGAATCTCCCGACGTGTTGTGTCTACAGGAGCTCAAACTCGAGACTTCGAAAGTGCCGGTTGAGCTGTTCGAAGACCGCGGCTATCACCTCGCTTGCCACGGGCAGAAGAGCTGGAACGGCGTTTTGATCGCCTCCAAGACACCCATAACAGACGTCCACCGTGGGCTTCCCGACGACGACGGACAGGCCCGTTCGATCGCTGCCACGGTTGACAATATCCAATTGGTCAACCTCTACTGCCCCCAGGGCCAGTCGGTCGAATCCCCCAAGTTTCCATACAAACTGGCGTTTTTCGACAGCCTGCGAAGCTGGCTCGATGTGGAGGCTGACGCCACCCAACCCCTCGTCGTGCTCGGCGACCTCAATATTGCGCCGCGTCCCGAGGATGTCTGGTCGGTTGATGCGGTTGCCGGCATCCCTTCGTATCATCCCGACGAGCATGCCCGGTGGGCCCAATTATTGGAGTTTGGACTCCACGATGTCGTCGCGCCACGGGTCGAGCCTGGTACGTTTAGCTATTGGGACTATCGCGGCGGAGCCTTCCACCGCAATATCGGTATGCGCATCGATCACATCTTGGTCTCCGAGCCACTTTTGCCGCGGGTCACCGCGGCCTTCGTAAGTCGCGATTGGCGCAAGAAGAAACAGGGCCTGACAGCCTCGGACCACGCGCCGGTCAATCTCGATCTAGACTGAGGGCTGGACCTACTGCTCAGCGGGCTCCGAAAGTGTGGGCTCTACGCCACTGAAAATGTCGTTGAGCAGCGCCCCGAGGCGATAGCCACCTAGAGCCATCTGCCGGCGCACAATACTCCGAGCGCGAGACACGTATTCAGGCGTCGGCTTCGAGCCTTCGAGGATGCCCGAATAAGCCGAGTCGACGGCGATCTCGAGGCTCTCCTGCGCCCACTCGGAGGGGCGGTTCTCTCGCCATCCTGGCAGGCTGCGTTTGGCCACGGACTGCTTCAGCTCGTCGGCGAGGCGACGGATCAGCGGTCGCCAATCACTTTCGTCGAGCACCGGAAGAAGCCCGGCGCCATCGTCCCAGAAGGCATGCAGGTTGTTCAATCGGTGATCGATCACAAATTCGTTGCCGCCTCTGTCTCCATCAGGACGCGCCGTCGTGAATTCCGTAGCGCAGTGCATCGGCTGGTGAATATCACCGACAAAGTGCAGCAGGAAACGCAACATCAAGGCTTTCGACAGATCACTCGCATCGCTACGCAAAACCGAGACGGTTTGCTCGATCGCCCACACCACATTTTCTTCCCGCGGCTCAGGAGCCTCTTTCAGGCCTTCGGCTTTAATCGCAAGATTGATGTAATGCCAATGACTGAAGATCGTGACCCCTTGCTGTTTCAGGTCATCGGCCCACAGTGCCGCAGTGACGGCGTGATCTCGGCCCGGTGGCTCGTCAGCGAGCACCGCGATCAAGCGATCAACCTCGCGGCGAGCCGAATCACCCAGCTCGTCGTAGGCAATCTGGGCCGTGATCAAGTGTCCTGTGGCATGCCAAGCTTGACTCGGCGATGACGTCGCGAGGACAGTCACCAGCAAGATCACCGTCACATGAGTGGCTACAACAAGACGGCGGGTCGGGAATCTCTTAGGCATGGTCATGCTGGCAGGCTCGGCGCTGCGGCATGGTAGCAGATAGCATCGCAACTATGGACGCGCCGACGCTCGACATCCACACCAGCAACCGACTCGATGTGTTGGTTGAGCATCTTGCTAACACTTTGGCGGCTGAGCCCATGCCGCCGCTGGAACGTGAGGTCATCGTCGTCCAGAGTCAGGGGATGACCCGTTGGGTCTCACTGCAGCTTGCTGATCGGTTGGGAATCGCCGCCAGCCTGAAGATGCCTTTTCCCGGACCGTTCTGCCATCAACTGGCCGACCAACTCCTCGGCGATGACGATGATCGACCTGGCAGCGAACGACTGGCTGAGGCGGCGCCGTCGATCTTCGACCGTAACCTTCTGACCTGGAGAATCTTCGATCACCTACCCGCCGCCATCAGCCTGCGCTCCGAGACCACCCGCTCGGCACCATATCTCGACGACGATTCCAACCAAGTCAAGCGTTACCAACTATCGTCACGACTCGCGAGCCTGTTCGAGGACTACCAGCTCTTTCGTCCCGAAATGATGCTTGCCTGGGAAAGGGCGGGCGGCGCGCCAAACGCGGCCTGGGGAAGCGAGCAGGAGGTCCAAGGCATTTCTCCCGAAGTCGGCTGGCAGGCTAGCCTGTGGCGGGGTCTCACTCAGCAACTGGGCACGCCCGGCGTCGACGAACAGCACCTGGCGCGAAAATTTACCCGTCTGCTCGACTTTCTGCGCCACGCTAAGACCGCACCTCCTGGCTTACCCCATCGCCTCAGTGTCTTTGGCGTCAGCACCCTGCCACCGGTTTTCATCGATATCGCCGTCGCCACCGCGCGTTTCGTCCCGGTTCGTATCTACTTCACCAGCCCGACCTATCACTATTGGGGTGACTTGAGGTCGGAGCGCGAGACGGCAAGGATACGGCGACGCCTACGGGCCAGTGGACGCTCCACGGTCGACGATCATTTCGAGCACGGTCACTCGCTACTGGCCGGACTGGGTCGCCAGGGCCGTGAATTCTTCAATCTCCTGCAAGCCGCCGACAGCGAAGGCACCGCGTGGCACGAGCTCGACTTCGTCGATCCCGGGGACAACTGCCTACTCCATGCCATCCAGTCCGACATTCTGCACCTCTCCGACCCTGAGTCCGATGATCATCCTGTTCGGCAGCTGCGCGCTGGCGACGACTCGCTAAGTATCCATTCTTGCCACTCGCCGAGGCGGGAGATGGAAGTGCTGCGGGACCAACTGCTCAACGCCTTCGAGGCGGATCCCGAGCTGCGCCCCGCGGACGTGTTGGTCATGGTGCCAGAGATCGAGGACTACAGCCCGTATATCGAAGCGGTGTTCGGCGTCGAATGGGAAGGGTCTCCGAGACTCCCGTTCTCGATCGCCGACCGCCAAACCTCATGCGAGCGTCCGCTGGCCGAGACGTTACTCCGAGTCCTCGATCTGGCAACCAGTCGGCTGCTGCCGGGTGACGTACTCGACCTCCTGGACACTCCAGCCATCCGGCGTCGATTCGACATTTCCGCCGGCGAGGCGCCAGCACTGAGGCAGTGGGTCAGCGACGCCCAAATACGCTGGGGAATGGACGGTGAGCAGCGTCAGACCGACTTTGCGGTACCACCAGAAGATGCCAACTCCTGGCGTGCCGGGCTCGACCGCTTGATCATGGGGTACGCCGCAGGTGATCCTGGGGAGATGGTGGGAGGGATCGCCCCATTTGCTGGTGATACCGCCGGCAACACAGAGTTGCTCGGCCGCCTGATCGATTTTGTCGATACTCTCTTCAAGCAGCTCCGTGAGTTGCGCGAGTCACGCCCGCCAGAGGCCTGGGCTGTCACCCTAGGGACCACCCTCGACGACCTCTACGAAGCTGACAGCGAGGCTGAAGAGAGCGCCCTCGAGCTGCTCAGAGAAACTCTCGAAGAGCTCACTCGAGCCGGCGAAGTCGGTGGCTTGGAAACGCCTCTCAACCTGGCGGTCATTCGGGCTCATCTCGGTAAACGTCTATCGACCAGTGGCTTTGCGAGCGGCTTCATTAGCGGCCGGATAACCTTCTGCGCCCTCAAGCCGATGCGTAGCATTCCTTTCAAAGTTATCGCTATCGCCGGGTTGAAAGAGGGTGCGTTTCCCCGCCGAGACACCCGGCACAGCTTCGACCTCGTAGCCCAAGACCCAAGACCCGGCGACCGCTCATTGCGGGAAGACGACCGTTACCTCTTTTTGGAGACTCTGTTGTCCGCCACTCAGCGGCTGATCCTGACCTACGAAGGACGATCGCAGAAAGACAACCGATTGCGGGCTCCGTCAGTCATCGTGAGCGAGCTTCTCGACGTTCTCGAACGCACCTTTATCACTGAAGACGGCGGGTCCGTAACAGAAGCTCTGGTGGTCGAGCACCGACTCCACCCCTACAGCCCAGACTATTACGATACAGCAGGCTCGCCACGCCTCTTCAGTTATGTCCGCGACAACTATCGGGCCAGCCAGAGCTACCACAGTCCCGGCAGCGCAATTCCGTTTGTCACCGGCGTCATCACTAGCGCTGTCACCAGCGCCAGCACCGGTGTCAGCACCGGCATCACGCCACCTGCCAGCCCGAACCACGGATCAGCTGACGTCTCGCCGCGGTTGGATATCGAGCTCCAAGATCTAACCGAGCACTGGCTCAACCCCAGCCGCTATTTCTGCCGCAAAATACTCCAGCTCCACCTCGACTACGGGACTCGCCCGCAGGAAGACGCCGAGCCGTTCGCCGTCGACTTCCTCAGTCGTTACCAACTCAATCAGTGGCTGCTCGCTCGCCGCTTGGCGGCAACTTCTGAATCCGCAGAACTGGAGCTACTAGAAGGTCGCGGCGACTTACCTCTGGCTCGCCTGGGAAAGGCTCATTACGAGCAGCTCGATCACCAAGTCGAGAGATTCATCGCCGCACTCCCCACCTTCACCCCTTGCGATCCCATTCAGATCGAGCTACGAGGCGACGGCTGGCGTTTACACGGACGCCTCGACAACTTGACCGACATTGGCGCCTTACGCTTTCGCTGCGCCAATTTGAAGCCGCGGGACCAGCTCACTGCCTGGATCGCTCACGTCGCTCTCAGCGCTTGGGCGACACAGCATCCCACGAGTCTGCCAACCGATACCCGAGTCATCGGCACCGATCACGGGATCCGTTTCCGCGCCCTACCCGATGCGGTGACGATCATCGAACGCCTGATCGCTGGTTATGCTCGCGGCCTGGAGGCTCCGCTACCCGTTTTCGAGCGTGCCTCCCACGCCTACATCGACCAACGACGACGGCTAGCCGATCCCAAAAGCAAGGCACGCACTCCAGCTCTCGAAGCTGCCCGTCGTGCCTATGTTGGCGACCGCTTCGCTGGCGACCTAGGTAATCCCTACGTCGCCCTCTGCTTCCGCGATCTCGAACCGCTAGCGGACGCAGACTTCGCCACTTGGGCCGAACAGCTGTGGGGCCCGCTGCTGACCCATGCTGAGAAGATTGAGCCTTGATCGGCTCAATTTAGCGAGCGCTGGGCTTTGGAATTGCGCTTCCCCCAACTCAGGTCATAACCGAGGGTAAAGTGCTGCGCCTCGGTGCCGAACTCGTTGTACTTCCACGCCACTGAGATCTTCTCACTCAACACAACCCCGGCTTCCCAAGTCGGAGCGAGTCCGTTGACATGGGGCCCAAGCGGCGCGAAGTCTGTTGTGGTGTAGCGAGCGCCGACGCCGAAGTTGAAGGCTGCGAACGAAAAGGCGGGCCAGTGTATGTGTAGCCCTCCACTGACGTGGGATTTAAAATCAATCGCGCTATAGACCTCACCAAGGGCGGTGAATGAGAGTTGCCGTAACACTGGCAACGGCCGATGAAATCGTAGCCTCAAAGTTGGATGAAAGCGACTCGAGTCGACATAGGGCAGGTCGACTTCATCGCTGCCGATCCACTTGTGGAGGGTGTTCTGAGCGCTCTGCCCCAGCAATCCCTCGCCAACATGGACGACACCTACCTCGATTTGCGGCCGCCCGTTGCCAACGGCCGGCAAACCGCGCTCGACGGTGAAGTAAGTCTCATCGAATCTCAGCTCGTTTTGCCGGTCGGTGAAGACGTTTTCACCGAGGCTGAACCGATAGGCCCCCTTGACGGCCTCGAGCTCCAATACGCCGGTGTAGAGATCGTCCGCCAGCCGGTTCGAGGCCATAAAATCGTTACCAAAGACGAGGTGCAAATCGGCGCCGTGGCTCGGCGCTGGCCAAACAAGGGCGAACATCGTTACGGACAAGGCCAAGAGTGCAACTCGGAACCGCTCTGCAATATCGAATGTGAACATCAAGAGTCTCCCGCTTCTTGAAGGTCATGGGATGGAGGTTTTCGACATGGCGACCGCTCATGGCGACCGCTATGGGGAGTTAGTGCAAGAAAGTCGGAAACTCTTACAGGCGATTTTGCAAATCGACCCATACAGTCCCCTATCCGAGAACAGAACCCCTGCGCTGGACAGCGCGTACAAGGGTGCGTCGTGAGTCAAAACACCGCTGAAATCAAACGATTGCTCGAAGATCAACGGCTGCCCGAGCGCGTCCGGGAGCGCGATCCTGAGGTCCTTGGCGCCGTCATCCAAACGTATCTGCCCCATGTGCTGCGAGCCGCCCGTGGGGCTGGCCTAGCCGACGCTCGAGCCGAAGATGTCGCTCAGGCCACCTTCACAACCTTCATCGAAACCGCACCGCGTTTCGAAGGCCGGTCTCATGTCCGGACCTGGTTGTTCGGCATCCTCTATCGCAAGCTTGCCGAAGGTCGCCGACAGCTCGGCCGCGACCGACAACACGACGACATCGACGATGTCGTCGAAAGTCGATTCAACGCCGCCGGTAGGTGGAGCGAGCCCCCACGATCGCCGGATGACGAGTTACAGGGCCGCGAAACCCGCGAGCAAATCGACGGTTGTCTTGATGCCTCGCCGTTCCAACAGCGTATGGCGTTCATGCTGCGAGAAGTCGAAGGGCTCTCGACTTCCGAGATCTGTAATATCCTCGGGGTCTCCCGCACTAACTTAGGTGTGATGCTTTACCGCATCCGCAATCGACTCCGAGAATGCCTCGAGTCGAAAGACATCCGAAGCCCGGTACCATGATGACCTGCCAACAACTGACCACCACCATCGCCAGCGGAGAGCTCGGCGAGGCCGGCTGGCGTCAGAGGCTTTCCATACGGTTCCATCTCCTGATGTGCCGGCACTGCCGTTGCTACCAGCGCCAGATTGCCGCCCTCGGAGACACCGTGCGAAGCTACTCACGGAAAGCGCCACCGCCATGTCGAGAGCTCGAGAAGGGTCTGTTACAGCAATGTCAAGAGTGCCAGCCTGAGGAGAAGGAACCCGACGAGCCCCGGAACCGTTAATCCTGCCATGAGCCACGTCTTCGACTTGACATCTACCCCGATCGAGGACGGGGTCACCTTGATCGAGGCGAGCGCCGGTACCGGCAAGACCT
>JAJCXQ010000428.1 GCA_029263355.1 Acidobacteriota bacterium
AGGCGATTCAGATTCACCCGTTGGTCTGCGCGGCATTCAACGCCGATTTCGACGGCGATCAGATGGCGGTTCACGTGCCGCTTTCGCCGAAGGCCCAGATCGAGTGCCGGGTGTTGATGCTGGCGGCCCACAATCTGCTGAGTCCGGCCCACGGTCGGCCACTCACTGTGCCCAGTCAAGATCTGGTGCTCGGCGGCTACTACCTAACGATGCCGAAGACAGGAGGCAAGGGCGAAGGCCGTGTCTTTGTTGACTTCGACTCCGTACTGATCGCCCTCGAACTCGGCCAGGTCGAGACTCAGACCAACATCAAGGTGCGCTACACCGGTGAGTTCATCGATCTCACCAAGCAGTACAACAGCCAAGATATCGTGCATGCTGAAGTTGAGCAGATCAACGGATCGCTAATCGATACCACGGTAGGTCGTGTGATCCTCAACACCAACTTGCCGGACGAGATGCCTTTCATCAACGGCTTGTTGAAGAAGAAGGGACTGCAAGAACTCGTCAGCTACTGCTTTATCCGCAACGGCAACGACTTGACGGTGAAGATGCTCGATGAGCTCAAGGAAGTCAGCTTCTACTATGCCACCAAGGCGGGCATCTCGATCGGCATTGACGATATGGTCGTACCTCACGCCAAGCCAAGGTTGATCAACGAGGCCCGCAACGAGGTGCTACTGATCGAGAAACAGCGCACGGAAGGTGTCATCACCGCGGGTGAGCGTCACAACAAGATCATCGATATCTGGCACCGTGTCACGGAGAGCGTCTCGGAAGAGATGTTCGAAGAGATGCAACGTGAGGAAGAGTCGACCGGTGAGCTCAACCCGATCAAAATGATGGCTGACTCCGGTGCTCGTGGTTCTCGCGAGCAGGTGCGTCAGCTGGCCGGTATGCGCGGCCTGATGTCGAAACCTTCCGGCGAGGTCATCGAGACGCCGATCGAGGCCAACTTCCGAGAAGGTCTCACGGTGTTGCAGTACTTCATCTCGACCCACGGTGCCCGTAAGGGGCTCGCCGATACGGCGCTGAAGACCGCGGATTCGGGTTACCTCACACGCCGGCTGGTTGACGTCGCCCAGGACGTCATCGTGTCGGAACCGGACTGCGACACCATCGACGGCATCTATGTCTCCGCCATCATGGAGGGGGGAGATATCTTGGAGCCGCTGCGCGATCGCGTCGTCGGTCGTGTGAGTCAGGAAGAGATCTACGATCCGATGACCAGCGAGCTGCTGCTCGACATCGGTCAGCCGATCACCGTGACTCTCGCTGCCAAGATCCAGGGAGCTGGTATCGAGCGGGTCAAGATCCGTTCGGTGTTGACCTGTGAGTCGCGTCGCGGTGTCTGTATCAAGTGTTACGGTCGCAACCTCGCGACTGGCAAGATGGTCGACATCGGCGAAGCGGTCGGAGTGATCGCCGCACAGTCGATCGGCGAGCCTGGCACCCAGTTGACCATGCGGACCTTCCACTATGGCGGTACCGCGAGTCGTGTGTCCGAAGAATCGAAACACATCGCTCGCAATCCCGGCCTTGTGAAGTTCATCAACGTCTCTACCGTCGACTCCAAGGACGGGGCTCTGGTGGTGGTGAATCGCAACGGCAAGATCGTGCTCGTTGACGGCAAAGGCCGCGAGCTCGAGCGTTATGCCTTGACCTACGGTTCACACCTTCAGGTCAAAGAGGGCGAAAACGCCGAGCCTGGGCAAGAGCTGGTGGTGTGGGATCCCTTCACCTCAGCCATCCTTACTGAGATCCGCGGCAAGGTTGAGTTCCAGGACATCGTCGACGGCGAGAACGTTCGTGAGGAGACCGACAAGGTCACTGGTTTGTCGCAGCGCATCATCGTCGAGGCCTCGGCCAACGAGAAGCGTGCTCCGGCCATCTTCGTGAAGGGCAAAGATGTCGAGCGGCGCTACCTCTTGCCTTCGGGCTCGCATTTGGTGGTCTTCGATGGCGCCGAGGTGCATCCAGGTGACACTTTGGTCAAGATCCCACGCGAAACTACCAAGACGAAAGACATCACGGGTGGTTTGCCGCGTGTTGTCGAGTTGTTCGAAGCCAGAACCCCGAAAGAGCCGGCGATCATCAGTGAGGTCGACGGCACCGTACGACTGGGCGATATCCACAAGGGTATGCGTAAGGTTCTGGTCGAGAGCGACTACAACGAGGTGCGTGAGTACTTGGTGCCACGGTACATCCATGTCAACGTGCAGGACGGCGAGCGGGTACGAGCTGGCGAGCCGTTGATCGATGGGCCGATCAACCCCCACGATGTTCTGAATGTGTTGGGTGAAAAAGAGCTACAGCGCTACCTGGTCGACAAGATCCAGGAGGTTTACCGCTCGCAATCGGTGGCGATCAACGACAAGCACTGCGAAGTCATTGTGCGCCAGATGATGCGCTCAGTGAAGATCAAGGAAGTTGGCGACACCAACTTCCTGATCGATGAGCAGGTCGAGCGTTTCCGCTTCCAGGAAGAGAACGATCGAGTGGTCAAGGCCAATGGCCGTCCGGCTATCGGTCGACCCTTGTTGCTCGGTATCACGAAGGCGTCGCTCTCCACTGAGAGCTTCATCTCCGCCGCCTCCTTCCAGGAGACGACGCGGGTACTCACCGAGGCTTCGATCAGCGGCAAAGTTGATCCGCTCAAGGGCCTCAAGGAAAACGTCATCGTTGGTCGCTTGATTCCAGCAGGCACCGGCCTGCAGCGGTACCATGACTTCCACATGGAGCGGGAAAGCTATACCGATATGACGGAAGGCGACGATGAGGTCTACTTCCAATTCGACGACGGCGAGATCCGTTCAATGCCGCAGAACGTGAGTGGTACCGGATCGGCCTAACGTCGATTGTTCGACAAGATAGTTTTGGCGGCCGGCGAGAGATCGCCGGCCGCTTTGCTTTAGGGGCCTGCGGGGTTCCGTGCCCTCCCGAAAGAGTTCTCTAGGGAAAGCTGAACAGCGCAAGATTGTCGAAGAATCAACTACCGGTCGGCACGTTTGCTCTTCTTGTCTTTCTTGCCCTTGTCGCCGATGTCGACGAATTGGAACGTAAAGGACTCAGTTCCGGAGAGCTCGTCCCACACCCCGACGGCGACCTTTTGCCGTCCTGGGCGGATCTCGAGTTGGTGCAACGAGCCGATTGCGCTTTGGCGAGCCGCTTCCATCCTGTCTCTGGGGATGCTCAGCGGATAAGGCAATTCTTGCATCGGCGAAACACCGCCATCAGCATCCTGGACCACCAGAAAGATCCGCAGACGTCCTTCTTCGACATCGCCGCTCGGTATTAAGGTCAAGTCGCGAATCGGGATGCGAATCAAGGTGGGGAGGAGGTACTTCTGCCCCTTTTTCTTGGCCTTTTCGAACTCCA
>JAJCXQ010000429.1 GCA_029263355.1 Acidobacteriota bacterium
TGGTATCGCCGGTAAGGTCGTCGCCTATTGGCGTGGACTGGGCATTGCCTCACCCGCGGACCTGGAGGCGGTCCGCGAGTATGTCGTCCAACGTCAGCTTTCGGATCTGGCACAAAGCCGTGAGGCCGCGGACATCATCGAGAAGCTTCTGCCACAAGTGCGCGAGCAAGGTGACCGGGAGACCAGCGCCTCGCTGGAGCGTCTGCAGAAGATGATGGTCCAGCTCTGCGATGCCGTCGCTTATCCCAAATCGAGCCTGTCTGAGTTCGAAGACGAGCTGCGCCGAATGCTCGATCGAATCGAGCAGGAAGAAGCGGAGCTTGGCCGGTTGCTGGTGGTGCCGGCTGAGGTTCGGGAAGAAGTTCTCAGCCTCTTTCTCGGCCGTATCCAACTCGCTGGCGTCGAGGCTGAGGGGGAGTTCCGCGATTACCTGGAGAGTCTCAAGCCGCCACCACGGGAACCCACCCTTCAGGAGCTCATGAACGACTGGTACGGCCGCTATTCCCAAGCGGTGCGCCCGACCAAACAAGCCCTGGGCAAGTATTTGCAAGGGCGACGGACCAACGACACGTCTCTGATCAGGACCGCGTGCCGAGAGATCTTGGCAACAGCGATTCCACTGCTGCGCCGCGAGCAAGTTTTCAACGCTCCGATCGGCCCGCTACGAAAACCCCTGCAGCAAGCTTTTCTCCAGATCAGGTTGTTGGGCACCGAATGCACCGCCGGACGCTGGCGGGAGGTCGAAGATCACTATACTGAGATGCAGAATTACCTAGCTGTCGCCTCGGGGATCTTGGCCGAGTTCTCACTCAAGCCCTAGTCCACACCGCACGACGCACGACGCGTAGAGCACGGCTTGGCCTTGCCGTCCGTCGAATTCAGCCTTCGGTTTCTTGTCGCCTTCAGCCCGCGGTCGCACTGGCAACCGCCGACGCTAAAGCGCCAGTCCGAATCGACCAATGACTGGCATGCCAAGTCACTTCCCCCTTGGCCATCAACAGCGCTTGAGGCGACTCGTGCTTGATTCCGGTGCGACGCGCAATCTCGCCCGAAACATCGCGAGCGTTCTGAATCTCGATCAGGGTGTAAACCGTCGCATCGTCCTCGGGCTGCTCGGCGAGAAAGTTCTCGTACTCCCGAAAACCAGCGCTTGAAATCGGACACGTCAGGCTGTGCTTGAAGAAGACGACCGGCTGCAGATGCGATTTCGCGATCAGCGCATCAATATCGGAAACGGCGCTGAGACGTGAGTACTCGGGCATGGAATCTCCTAGTGCAAGAATGTCTACGAAGCCTCTCAGCTTCTTGGCGGGCTATTCTACAATGTCTACCCTACTTCCCCCAGACCAACTTCCCCTAGACCTACTTCCCCCAGACCTGCTTCCCCTATAGCGTGCTGTTCGATACTCTTCGGGCTTGACTTTGTCGGCTGCTCAGCAGATCTGTGAACCATCGCATCGAGGCTCTGCCTGCAACGGCTCGATAGCCCCGTCCACCGCCCAATCGACGACACAGCCAAATCGACGACACAGCCCAAGAGAAGACTATGCGACACTCCATTTTTTCAGCTCTACTCGCGGTCACTGCGTTAGCCGCTTGCTCAACGGAAGATCCTTCAGTACCCGCAGCGTCACAGGCGGCAGGCTCGCCGGCAGCCGAGACACAGCCGGCCAACTCTACCCCCGCAGCGCAGGACCCGGCGTCAGACTTTGCTCCCCTCACGTCCCGCGATCGGTCGGGCGGAGGCGCCAACATTTCGGCGCCCGGAGCGGATTTCACCCTGCCCGCCGGCTGGATCTCAGAGCCGCCGAGCTCCAGTATGCGACTTGCTCAAGCCAAGATCCCCGGAGACGCAGGTGAAGGCCAACTGACCGTGTTCTACTTCGGCCCGGGCGGCGGCGGAGGCGTCGAGCCCAACCTGCAGCGCTGGATAGGTCAAGTAGAGCTCGACGCTGAACCTCAGCGTGAATCGTTCACTCATGGCGCCTTCACCATCACTTGGGTTGATGCGGTCGGCACCCTCAAGCCCAGCACCATGGGGACCGGCCCGACAACTCCCCAGCCCGGGTCTAGACTTCTCGCCGCGGTCGTCGAAGGTTCCCAAGGGCCTTGGTTTTTCAAGGCCAGCGGCCCCGCCGCGACCCTGGAGGCCGAACGCGCAGCCTTCATCGACATGCTGAAGAGCGCGACTGCCAATGGCTGAAGTCCGAGGAGTTGACGAGACAACCAGCTGGCACACGAAGCATCGCTGCCGTCACCGTGCCCTCGTCTGGGGCCTGGTTGCGGCCGCCCTTGTTCCGTTCCCAGCAGCAGCAGACGATACCCCTCAACAAACTCTCGCCACGGGTCTCACCCCACTGGCCGCAGATTCGATCACCCTCGAGTTGATCATGTCCGATCCCGACTGGATCGGGAATCCTCCTACCGATGCCTATTGGGCCGACGACAGCCAGGCGATCTATTACGAGCAGAAACGCACCGGCGAAGAGCACAACGACCTGATCAGGATCGACCTCGACACCAACGAACGCACCGTGGTCACCGATCAGGAACGGGGGTTGGTCGACGTACGTGAGGGTCGGTTGAGTCTCGATCGTAAGCTCAAGACCTACACCCGGCAAGGCGATGTTTACGTCAAAGACCTCGCTACAGGCACCCTGACTCAGCTGACCCGCAACGCTGCTGACGAAACGGACGCCAGCTTCATGGCCGATAGCCGCCGAGTGTTGTTTCGCCGCGACGACGCAATTTTTGTCCGTGATCTCGAGACTGGCCTCGAATCTCAGCCCGCTGACCTCCGACTATCGAAAGATCCAGCCGAGGAGGATGATCAGGACGGGTTTCTCGCCGAGCAACAGATGCGGCTGTTCGAAATCCTGCAGCAGCGCAAGCAGGATCGTGATCTCGAGCGCGAGCTCCAGCGACGTGAACAGTTGATGGACCTCACCCGCCCCCCCCTGCCCTTTTATCTCGGCGAAGAGGTCGAAGTAGTCGGAGCGACTCTGTCGCCAGCTGGCGACGCGCTGGTCTTGGTTGTCGCCGACAAGAAACGCGAGCTTGGGCGCAAAGACCAGATGGCAAATTGGGTGACCCGCAGTGGCTATGTGGAAGCTCTGGACGTTCGTCCCAAAGTTGGCACCGCACGCCAAGTCGGCCAACGCTTGATGGTTCTCGACCTCGAAACCCATGACGTGCACGAGCTTGATCTCTCGGCGCTGCCGGGTATTACCGACGATCCGCTGGCGGAACTCCGCGACCGCGCTCAGCAAGCGAAGAAGGAGAAGGCGGGCGAGGGTGCGGAAGAGACGTCGGAGGATCTCGATTCGGAGACCCCAGACAAAGCGGACGAGGATGCTGAGCCCACCCCGCGTGAGGTGACCTGTGAGCTGCCGCCGGTGTGGAGTCCAGACGGACAGCAGCTCGCCATCCAGGTCCACTCTTACGACAACAAAGACCGCTGGCTAGCGCTGTTCGATAACACCAGCCAACGCCTCGAGCCGATTCACCGTCTGACTCACGAAGCCTGGATCAACTGGAGCTTCAACGAGTTTGGCTGGCTTTCGGATAGTCGACGGCTCTTTTTCCTGTCGGAGGAGAGCGGCTACTCACAGCTTTATCTCTATTCCCTGGGGGACGGTTCTCCCGGCGGTGGCACCACCCGCCGTCTCACCGATGGCGACTACGTGGTTTCCGATGTTGTCCCGAGTCCCGATGAAAAGTATTTTTATTACAGCGCCAACCCGGATCACCCCGGCATCTACGAGACATACCGGGTGGCAGTCGACAGTGGAAAGATCGAACAGCTGACCGGCTTCGGCGGTCGCAGTTCGTTCGTGCTATCCCCGGACGGTGACTCCCTGTTGATCCGAGCCTCGTCGACCACTCACCCACCGGAGCTTCATGTACAGTCTGCTCGCCCCGGCGCAGAACCGCGGCAGTTGACCGACACGGTCAGCGAGCGCTTCAGTGCCTTGCCTTGGGTGAAGCCACAGATCGTCGCGGTGCCATCGAGCCACCACTCGAGACCGATCTATTCGCGTTATTACCCGCCACAAGGACCAGCGCCTGCTGCCGGTCGGCCAGCGGTTGTTTTTGTCCATGGCGCCGGCTACTTGCAAAACGCGCACCAGGGGTGGTCGGGTTATTTCCGCGAGTTCATGTTCCACACCTTCTTGACCCAGCACGGCTACGCGGTGCTCGATATGGACTACCGAGCCTCGGCTGGTTACGGCGCCGAGTGGCGGACTGCCATCTATCGCCAAATGGGGACCCCCGAACTCGAAGATCTCCAAGACGGAGTCGCCTGGTTGACTTCCGAGCAGGGTGTCGATGAGCAAAGAATCGGTGTTTACGGCGGCTCATACGGCGGCTTCATGGCCCTGATGGCACTGTTCAAACAACCCGACCTCTTCGCCTGCGGAGCGGCTCTGCGACCGGTCACCGATTGGGCGCACTACAACCATCCGTACACGTCGAACATCCTCAACACCCCGGACATCGATCCTGAGGCCTACCAACACAGCTCCCCGATCGAGCACGCCGAAGGGCTCGAAAAGCCGCTGCTGATCTGTGCCCCGATGCAGGATGACAACGTCTTCTTCCAAGATACGGTGAGGCTGACCCAACGACTGATCGAGCTCGAGAAGGAAGACTGGGAAGTTGCAATTTTCCCGATCGAACCTCACGGATTCCGTGAACCATCGAGCTGGTTGAACGAGTACCGACGCATTTTCAAGCTCTTCGAGACCCATCTCGGACCATGAAGACCGTCGCGCATCCTCGCTTTCCTGCTAAACTCTCTGACCAGATGCTCGAGAGACGATGCTCGAAGCGACATCATGTCGCCCTGACACCTACCGAAACACCCCCTGGTAAGCACTCCCGCTTCGCGGACTGGTGCTGCTTGCCCGAGGGAATCTTTCGGTTGCAGGACCAGGGAGAAGAATCACCAGCGCCCTCGGCTCTGTGTGAGCATCGGCCCTCGTCACCCTACAATCGCATCTCGCGCCTAGCAGGCTGTGGGACCTTGCACACCGCACGGTCGACACGGCTTGTTAGCTGGCGACGAGAAGGAGGTAACGATTCGTAAGCCATTCAGACCGATGCGGGATACCAACGAGCCCCGCGTCAACGATCGCATCCGCAAGAGTCCTGTCCGACTAATCGATGCCGATGGTACCCAGGTGGGTATCGTTCAATTGGAGCAGGCCAAAGCAAGAGCTCGCGAGAGAGGTCTTGACCTCGTCGAGGTCGGCGAGAAAGCTGATCCACCCGTCGTCAAAGTGATGGACTGGGGCAAGGTCAAGTTCGACCGCGACAAGAAGGCCCGTGAGTCTCGCAAGAAGACCGTGGTTATCGAGGTCAAGGAAGTCAAATTCCGACCCACCATCGGCGACAACGACTTCAACATCAAGCTCAATCGAGCCATCAAGTTTCTCAAGAATCACAAGAAGGTGAAGGTCACGGTCTTCTTTCGCTACCGGCAGTTGCGCCGGCCGGAGCTCGGCGTCCAGATCCTCGACAAGATCACCGAGGCGACTCAAGAGATTGCCACCGTCGACAATCGCTCACGTCTCGAGGGACGGCAGATGACTATGATTCTCAGCCCCATCACGCAGACGCCGTGACCATTCGTGATGTAAAGCTCATCCACCCTACGTCACGAGGCGAGACACTATGAGATCTCTGCTCGAGCTCTTCCGCAGCCGCAGCAGCGACGCACGGACGAGTGGAGAGACGGCAACCGTCCGCAAGATCGTTGCAGCTCTGGATGCTATGGAGGGCGAACGTGCGCAGTTCATCGCCGCGTTCGCCTACCTCCTCAGCCGGGTCGCCAACGCTGATCTCGACATCAGCGCCGAAGAGACTCGGACGATGGAGCAGGTCGTCGAGAGCTTCGGCGATCTGCCCGAGGAGCAAGCGATCCTAATCGTCGAAATCGCCAAGAGCCAGAACCGGCTGTTCGGTGGCACCGAGGATTTCCAAGTTGCTCAGGAGTTCAAACGCCTTGCGACCCGCGCCAAGAGGGTCGAGCTACTCCACTGCTTGTTCGCCGTTTCAGCTGCTGACAACGAAATCTCGAGCACTGAAGAGGTCCAAATTCGCCAGATCGCCGACGAACTGGGCTTCAGCCACCGCGAATACGTCGAGGTCAGATCTTCCTACAGCGACAAACGAACGGTGATGCGGCGCTTCAAAGGCGAGTAGCGTCCGCCCCCCGAACGTGATTCTCGAAGTTATCTTCGTCGATCACTTGCAGGGCTGCCGCTCGACGTCGGACGGCGTCCAGGTCAAAAGAGTGGAGCCATGGATAGTCGGTTCCAAGCGCCCCGAGATAACGTCTTTCGCGCTCCCTCAGAAAGTCTTCGAACGGCTCGGCCTGCACTTGTGGATCGAGGCGGCGCAGAGCTTGAATGAAGGCCGACCGGATGACGGGATCCGCCACCAGAGCCGTCGTCAAAGCGAGCTCGCCGCCGACGCAGTCCAGGCTCACGCCGGTCGCCAGGGCTTGACGCTGGCGTCCGGGTAACACACCGGTATCGAAAGCTACTGGCTCGAGTCGATCGGAGGTGGGGTCGAAGTAGAAGCGCAGATTGTTCCACAGCACCATGTGGGTCGCGCCGAAGATATCACAATGCGCCAGGAAGGCGCCCCAGCGTTCGGCGTCGAATACTTCTGACGGCGACAGCTCGCCATCCATGGCGCCTTGTAGAAGCTCGGTGGCTCTGGCATGGTGGGCAGAGAGAGACTCCGAGGCGCGAATCTCTCGCATCTCGAAGGCGTCGATCCGCGCCGTGCGCCAGTTGTCGGCCTCTTTCGGTTTGGGTACCTCGATCGACCAGGGAACGCCTAGTCGCTCTGCGCCGGCGACCCATTCGCGCCATAGCCGGTCCTCGTCGAGCTTGAGGAAAATTCCACGGGGTCGGACGGAGCCGGTGAGGAGCTCGCTTCCGATATGACCCTCGATCTCCATCAGGCCGATGTGACGGCCGTTGATCGAAAGGTCGACGATGTCCGCCCGGGGCGCCAGGAAGCCACTCGAGCGCAGCACATCCAAGAACAATGGTTCGAGATGAAAACCGCGGGCCCAGGGGGCGTGTAACGAGAAGCGCCGCATACCGAGCAGGTCGTCACCGTCAACCTCGACCCGCAGGGACCATCGATTCCCCGCCCAATGATCGCTCAAATCGCCTTTGAGTCGTACCCGTGCGTTTAGGTCTTGCGCGTGCCAAGGCAGGGCTGCTGGCACCAAGTCCTGACGCGACGAAAACAGCACACCAACCTCTAAGGCTTCCCGCCGCTTGTCGGCAATCTTCTGAAAGTCTCGCGCCTCGATTCTGAGCCCGAGCTCAACGATCTGGGACTCTCCGGCCAGAGCATGTCGATAGTAGGCCGGCACCGCCAGCACCATCTTGGGCACCGCGGCCAACGTCGTGCGGGACAACACCGACGGCCGCAGGGGGTTCGCCAGGTAGAGACTCAAGTAGTCCGCCATCGGCACGGCAACGAGAATCATAGCCACGCCGGCCACGATCCTTAGCCAGGAGCGCCAAAGACGCCGGGGCTTCGAAACACTAGACTTGGCGATTCTCATCACCTTCTCATATCACGCCACCCCGAATCTAACCAAGGCACTATCCAACCAAGGCAGAGCAGGAGATTCGGGGCTTACGGCGACGCCGGAGGCTGGTAGTCCACCGTTGCGGTCAAGATCGTGTCGCCAGCCAAGTCGTGTAACGCCAGCAGCAACTTCTGCTGAGTATTTCTCAACTGCAATTCGACATCGACCACCGCCACCTGACCGGGCTGAGGCGCCGTGGAGCCGCCGATGCGCACCGGCAAGGTCGGCAGTGATGATCGGGCGCCCTCGGTATCGATCGCCGCCACCCTCAGCTCTAGCTTTCCACTGTAACCGCCCGCGGTCGGCAACATGACGATGTGATCGAGCGGCACACGCAAAGTCACCGGCTGGCGAACCCGGCGACGAACCCGGGGTTGACCGAGCTCCACCTGCAGCAGGTCTTCGCCGAGCTCCGACTCGAACAGCAGATTACTCTCAACCTTCATCGCCACTTCGTGACGGCGGGACATATCGCGGAAACTCTGCCGGCTACGGACCTTGGCTCCCGGGCTCGCAACCACCACCTCGATCTTGTGCTCACGATCATCGTGTTGCCGATCACGGCTGAAACCGAGCCAGTAGTACGACGACGTATCCGCCACAACCTCTTCGATCACCGCGAGACGCCCGCTGTTGATCAAGGCACGGCCCCCCGTCTGCTTGGCGAGCTCGATCAGGGTCGCTTCGTTCTCGATCTCGCGATTGGTGGCGCTGTCGATTCCCAGACCGCCGGCCAACACATCCGCTGCTGTGGCAAGTTCTGTCGACAACACCGGCGGTCTACCGAGTCGGTTTGCCCCGAGCCGAACCAGGATGTCAGATCCGAAACCATCCGTAACCCCTGGAATATGACTGCCCCGCAGACCGGCGCTGGCCCCCCGCACCCCGACTTTGTTACCGGGTATATCGACC
>JAJCXQ010000430.1 GCA_029263355.1 Acidobacteriota bacterium
GCTGGTCTGCGACCAGCTTACCGCGTCGGACCGGCTACACCAACTTGGTGTAGCCCCCTCAAGCAGCCATCTCTCGACTTTCACCACGGCCTGCTAGGCGTCATCATGCAGGCCTCATTACAAGGAACGCCCATCTGAGACATGTCGAAGCACAGATCACACCGGATCGGCTGGCTCCGGGCGGCTGTTCTTGGCGCAAATGACGGAATCGTCTCTACTGCTAGCCTTGTCCTGGGCGTCGCTGCAGCCTGTTACTCTAGCCCGGAATCTTGGTTTTCCGCCCAGCGAGTTGCGGAGCATAGAGAAAATCGTCATGGAACATCGCGAACCGCTTCTGGAGGCTTGGTATGGGCGTTTTGGACGTTAAACCTGGTGAGCAGGTGCGACACGTCATGTTCTCGGACGACGTGATGAGCGTCGATCTGATGGACGGCCGCACCATCACGGTGCCACTAGCTTGGTACCCCAAACTACTGCACGGTACCCCGCAAGACCGGGCACAATGGGAGGTGTGCGGTGGTGGCTTCGGGATTCACTGGCCGAATCTCGACGAGGATCTGAGCACGGAGGGATTACTTCGCGGTGCGCCCGCGGCGCCTGAGCGACCGCTTGCCAAGACTGGGTAACCACTCCACGAAGCCTGCCCGGAGCGTGACAGGCATCTGTCCCCGGGGGGAGTTTAGGCGCGCTCGCGCGTCATCACCGCGTGGTGAACCCTGCGGGCGGCCCGGACGACGGCGGGATGGCCTTCGTAGGTGGCTTCCAGATCGGGCAAATAAAAACGCTCGACGAGATGAAGATGCGCCTCTCGCGAGGTGGTCGCGAAGAGCTCGACGTACTGTTCGCTGAAATCCCGATAGGTCTCTGGCAGCCAGCGGCTGTTCCAGGCCGACAGCCCCATCGCCAGGTGGTCATAGCGGTGGCAGTGGCGGTTCTGGGAGCGATAGCAGCCGAGCAGCGCCCGTTTCTCGTCGGCCACCGCGGTGATGTCGACGAAGCCGTTAGGGAACAGGGTATTGTGAACTTGGTAGCACCACACAGTGAAGTCGGGTAGCCCGACGAGTCGATCGGCGAGGAAGAGCAGGTGGTTGGCAAAGCGGTGCTTAGGTGGATAATCCAGCAGCCAAGGGGTCAGCACCACGTCCGGCCGGGTTTGCTCAATGATCGCCGCGAGCTGTCGTATCTGCTCCAGCGAGACATCGCAAGTGATGTTCGACACCCGGAGTTGCAGCATCCGAGCCTGCAGCCGGTCACAGACCTTGCGCGCTTCGGCTTCGCGAACGGCGGGCCACTGCGTTGCCGAGTAGGGCGTTTCCTGATCAGTGACGACACCGTCGGTCAGGAACAAGACGGTGACGTCGGCGCCGGCTTCGCGGGCGAGACAGAGGGTTCCGCCGGCGCCGATCGTTTCGTCGTCCTGATGCGGAGCGAGTACCAGGATCGAGCTCGTCTCGCTAACGGGTAGGGGAGTTGGAATGAGATCACGCCGAAAATACTCGGTGGCGAGCGCGCCTGCTGCGAGATTGATCTCGGGGAGATCGCTCCGGTCCCGGCGCTGAAAGAAATACGGTGAGCTGTGAGCGAAAGGATCTAGCATGGCCCGGCTCCTAGAAGCTGATCGAGTGAATCGATGCCATGGGCTTGTGGTGCGCCGCTTGCGCTGACGTCTGATCCTGAGAGGCTGCCGGCACGCAGATAATCTTTCTCCATCCGATCCTGGGCCCAGATCAGAACCTCATCCATCCTCGGCGTCGACACCTCCGCCAACTCCGCGATGCCGCGGAGGACGCATAGCCCGAAGGGAATGTCCTCGGTGAAGTATCGTGCGGTGTAGTCGGGAAGAAAGCCGCCAGCGACTTTGCGGGTCGGGATCCTGAGGCCGAAGAGGCTGCGATTGCTGGCGATAACGGATCGTAGGGTCCGCTCGTCGGCGATCTGGCCTGGGCAAGCGCGGCGGATTTCTTCGTCGAGCGGGCGAACGACCGAGAGATCGAGATCGGGCAGATTTCGTTGCAGCGCCGCTCGGATCGACTGCAGCTCGTCACTCAACGCTTGCAGGACGGCGGCGGTTGCGGCGCTTGTGTCCTCGTAGGCGAGCGGAGGCTCGGCGAACGGCGCGCCATCCCAGTCGGCGAGGAGTCCATACAAGATCCCCGGGTGCAGAATCTGATTGGCGGCGCTGAGGGTGATGTCGAGAAACGCTGGAAGTGGGGTCAGGGGCAGGCGGAACAGCTCGCTGAGGTCAACGGCGAGTGCCGCTGAGAGGGTTTCCGGCAGGGTGGAAACGCCGAGGTCAGTGCGCCCGGCCAAGATCTTGACCCGGCGGCCGTAGGTTTCGATGCGGCAGGTCCACGGACTCTTGCGAAATCCGAAAAGGCGACGTCCATCTTCGCCAAATCTGCCAACAGTGGGCTTCTCGTTGCACTCGGCAAAGGCCCTAGCGGCATGCCACTGAAACCCTCCCTGGGCCGGTATCGCGCCTACCAGCGCGGCGCTGTCGACAAACGGCGCCACGCGGCGCAGCATCTCGCGATGCAGGAAGGCCGGCAGTACGACGACGATAATTCCTGACCCGGGGATCGCCTGTCGCGGGTCGCTGGTCACCAGGTCGGGCTTGCCGTAGACCTTGTGCGTGGGTCCCGAGACCGAGATCCCCCGGACGTTTCCGACCCTGTCATGCCAGCGGGGCACGTCGTCCGGCCGCGACAGGAGGACATGGACGCGGAACTCTGCTCTACACGAGAGCTGACCGGCGAGAACGTGTCCCAGGTTTCCACCACCACAGACGGTGATCTGCATCCACTCTTCCCAGAGTCAAGAACTCAGAATCATTCAATTCAGCAACAATGCCAACTGACCCCAATCGCCTGTGTCAAATATACAAACAAACGCTACCATGGAGCCAGAATCGGCGCAAGGAGCCTGGCGAGCCGATCGTGGCGGCTGGCTATGAACATGCCGACCGGAGGCCAGCAATCTTGACCGCCATCAAAAAGAGCCGGCGCGACTCAAACCTACTCGCTGGTGCTCGCTCCACCAGTGCCATCCCGGAGGCCAAGAATCGCGGCTCTGGCTAGCCTACTGGTGCCAGGTACCTATAACTTGGATGCGGTGCCAAGCACCTATTACGGGACTGAAGAGAGGGTCAAATCCTGGGGATTGTTGGTAAAGCCTCCCAACGCGCCTACCGCCGGTTGTGGTCGGCGTCTATACTTTGGCCGATGGCACGCATTGCAACCCACGACGACGGCTCGGCGGATTCCCGGCGACGCATCGAAGAGGCACGGCACCAGGCCGCTGACGCCGGCAAACGGGTGGCCGTGGTCTTTGGCGCTGACTGGTGCCCCGACCACCAGGCCCTCGCACGGTCCCTGC
>JAJCXQ010000431.1 GCA_029263355.1 Acidobacteriota bacterium
CCTTGCTTGTGATAGAGCTCGGCAAGTCGCTCGTAAACGGTCAACGACGTCGGGTCGAGCTTGATGATCTTCTTGTAGATCGCGATCGCTTTTACGAAGAAGCCGTCTTGGGTATATTGCTCGGCGATCTGAGAGAACAGCTTGACCGCTTCGTCGAAGCGCTCGATCCGGGCATAGAGGTCGCCGACCCGATTGAGGGTGTTGGCATCATTGGGGTTCGACGCTAGAACCTTGCGATACTCCTTGATCGCGGCTTCCAGCTTGCCCTTGGAGACGTACTTCTCCGCGGCGCGGATGACGTTTTCACGATTCAGCGCCATCAACGCCCCCCCGCAGCAACCCGCGGTAGTACCGAGCGAAAGGTCAAACGATGGACATCACTCGGTCCAAAGTCGATCAGCGCCTGGCGGTGAACCGCGGCGCCGTATCCTTTGTTGGACGCGAATCCGTACTGTGGATAGTCCCGGTCGAGGTCGATCATCGTGTGGTCACGGTCAACCTTGGCCAGGATCGATGCACAGGCGATCGCATAACTGACCTGATCACCTCGGATCACCGGTAGGCTCGGGAAATCCAAGCCATCGAGTCGCACTGCATCGATCAGCGCCAAGTCCGGCGGCGGATCAAGCTTGCAGAGGGCTAGCTTCATGGCGCGACGGGTGGCTCGAAGGATATTCATGCGGTCGATATCTTGTGGCGAAACCGCAATCACCGCCGACTGAGGATGGGCCCTGCGGATCGCGGTAGCCAAACGTTCTCGCTGAAGATGGGAAAGATGTTTGCTGTCGTCGACCCCAGGTACCATCGAACTAGGCTCGACGACCACTGCCGCCGCCACAACCGGCCCCGCCAACGAACCACGGCCGACTTCATCGACCCCCGCGATCCGCCCATAGCCGCAACCACGTACCAGATCCTCTAGACCCCGCATCAGCCGCAGGCGATAGGCCTCGGCCAGCAGCTGAGCCATGGTCGCCAAACAAACTCTCCCTTGGAATCAGACTAGACGCCGTTCCTCGATCCGAGCCGCCTTACCGCGCAGTCCGCGCAAGTAATAGAGCTTGGCCCGACGGACTTTACCGCGACGCGTTACCTCGATTTTGTCGATCGTCGGCGAGTGCAACGGGAAGACGCGCTCGACTCCGATACCGCCGGAGATCTTTCGCACCGTAAAGGACTCCCGAGTGCCACCACCGCGACGCGCGATGACCACACCCTGGAAGAGCTGGATTCGCTCCTTGCTGCCCTCGACCACTCGGACGTGCACCTTGATGGTGTCGCCAGCTCTAAACTCCGGCAGGCCCGTCTTGAGATACGGACGCTCCACATTCAACAACTCGCTCATGGCTCTCTTCCTTACTTTGTCTCTCGAGCAACCCGCCTAAATGCGGGTGTCCGTCGCTGTTTCGTTTGGGTCGATCGACCGGAGCGCAAGACTGTCAGGGCTCCGGTCTGGGACCCGAACACCGCTGTTCGGGAACCCGAATACCCCGCTCGTCTTGCGGTATCGATCGAACTTACTATTATCGGCGCCTAGTTTCTCCGTTGCAACCCTACCGGCAGGGTTACTCCGTGCTCTTCGGCAATTGCGGCGACTTGACGCCGCTGAGAGGCGGTCAATTCGGCATTCGTCAGTAGATCCGGGCGTTTGAGCACCGTGGCCACCAAAGCTTGATGTTCTCTCCAAGTTTCGATCTCGGCATGATTCCCTCCGAGTAGGACCTCGGGCACCTCTAAGCTCTGTCCTGTGTTAGTTGGATGCGTTGTGTAGGGCAAGCTACGCGGACGCGTGTAGTGAGGGTAATCCAACAAACCGTGCCGAAAGCTATCGTTCTCAACAGATTCGGCCAAACCCACGACGCCGCTCACCTGTCGCGACATGGCTTCGACCAAAACCATCGCAGGTAGCTCCCCTCCCGACAACACATAGTCGCCGATCGAGACTTCCTCGTCGACCACAGCCTCACGAACTCGCTCGTCGATGCCTTCGTAACGCCCACACAGCAGGATGAGCTCCGGCCTTAGAGCCAATTCCCGAACCTTGGCTTCAGCCAGCCGTTCGCCCTGCGGCGACATCAGGACACACCAAGGCCGGCGCGACGATTCGCCGGCTTCGGCTACCGGTTCACCCACCGACGACAGCTGTTCGACAGCACTCAAAAAAGGCTGCGCCGACATCACCATTCCGCCGCCCCCACCGTAGGGATCATCATCGACGCTGCGATGCCGATCGGTGGTGAAGTCCCGCAGATTGGCAACCTCAACCTGCAACAGCCCTCCCTCGATCGCTCTGCCCACCAGACTGGTCGACAGGAAGGGAGCGAAGAGCTCGGGAAAGATCGTCAGGATTTGGACGCGCATGTCTCGATCAGCCCAGCCGGCAACCGGCACCGGATCACTTGGCTATCGATATCCACATCTTCGAGGAAAGCCTCCACAAACGGAATCAGCAAAGTCCTCCCGCCATCGCCGTCGAGGGCCCTTTCGCTCTCGACTTCGAGCAGCACGCCGCCACCGTCCTCGAGTACCGCCGTCACCCGACCGAGATCTCCATGTTCAGCATCGAGACAAGAACAGCCAACGAGATCAAAGTGGTAGAAAAGCCCATCGGGGGCTCGCGGCACATCTTGTCGCGCCACCTCGAGACGTGCACCGCGCAGAGTCTCGGCTTGATCACAGTCTTCCCAGCCTTCGAAACGAATCACCCCACCGCCGCGCATCGTCCGGAAGCTGGCGATCCGCACTTTCCGCGGCACCTGATCTGGCGCTTTCAGGATCAGCTCTCGGCCAGGACGAAACCGATCGGGGACGTCGCTGTGGATCTTGATCCTGACCTCGCCGCGCAAAGCTTGCGGCCGGACCACGGAACCCACGAGGATCGTGTCCGGCGAATCGCCGCCGCCAAGTGAGTCAGGATTCGAGGATTTCGAGCCCATACCTGCGGCCGTCCCGAGAGCCACGAACATCCAGCAGCGTCCGTAGCGCCCGCGCTGTGCGCCCCTGACGCCCGATCAGCTGACCGAGATCGTCAGAGTTCACACTCACACAAAAGACTTCGCCGGAGCGACTAGGCTGAGAATCAACGCGGACCGCTTCCGGATGGTCAACCAGCATCGAGATGACGCGAGTCAACGTTTTGCCGACAGACTCATCGTCTGACGGCTTCACATCTGACACGCCGTGCGCCGGTTCGAGCTCAGCCGTTGGCTCGCCGCGAAGGTCGTGCTCCAAGCTCAAGCAGACTCCGCCCCGTCCTTGGTCTCCTCGTCAGAAGCCACCTCATCAGGTGCTGCTTCTGCCGGTGCCTCGTCGGACGTCGCCTTGGCCTCATCGGTGCTGGCCTCAGCATTCGCCTCAGCCTCGTCGGTGCTAGCTTCATCCTCTGCCGCGGCGGCCTCTGCCGGAGCCTCTTTCGCAGCCGGTGTCTCTTTCGCAGCCGGAGCCTCTTTCGCAGCCGGCGCCTCTTCCGCAGCTGGTGCTTCGGCGGCAGACACCCGTGCCTGGTCCACCAACTTTCTCACCACCTTCGACGGCTGAGCGCCATTGCTCATCCAGTGGTCCACACGATCGATGTCGAGCTTCAGGGTGACGGGCTTCTTGCGCGGGTCATAATAGCCGACAACCTCGAGCGCCGCGGCGGTCGGAACTCGGCGCGAGTCCGAAACCACGACACGGTAGAACGGCCGATGCCGGCTGCCCATACGGCGGAGCCGAATCTTCAACATGCTCAGGAACCTCCAGATCTGACTTTTGCGTTTTGGGCGCGGCGAGAGGAGTTGAGAACCATCCGTTGATCGGATAAATGCCGCACGAAGTCGCGCAGCTTAGCAGGACTCAGCCTCTGAATCCAGCTTTTTTTCCCCAACCGCTGATCGACCCGCAACTGATCGCTGAGAATCACATGCCCATCGAGCGCCGCAGAAATTTGCCGCTGGCGCCCTTCATCATCTTCCGCATCGATTGATATTGCTTGAGAAGACGGTTGATGTCCTGGACTCGGGTACCCGAACCGCGGGCGACGCGACGCTTGCGTCGGGCGTTGAGCAGTCCCGGTTTGGACCGCTCCAAAGGAGTCATGGAATTGATGATGGCTTCGATGCGCTTGAGCTGCCCCTCATCGACCGCCGAAGCGTCGAGCCCTTTCAACGGCCCCATCTTGGGCATTAACTTGAGCAGCTCGGAGAGGGGACCCATCTTCCGCATCTGCCGTAGTTGGTCACGCAAATCTTCGAGGGTGAATTCTTGGCTAACGATGCGTTTTGCGAGACGCTCGGTTTCGGCGGAATCGAGTCCTTCCTCGGCTTTCTCGATCAACGACAGAACGTCACCCATACCGAGGATGCGCGACGCCAGTCGATCGGGTCGGAACAGGTCGAGCTCGTCGAGTTTCTCACCGGTACCAAGAAAACGGATCGGCACATCGGTGACGGTACGAATCGACAGCGCCGCACCACCCCGGCTGTCACCATCGAGCTTGGTCAGGATCGTGCCGGTGAGAGGCATCGCCTGCGAGAACTCTTGGGCACTCTTAACAGCATCCTGACCGGTCATCGCGTCGGCCACGAACAGCGTCTCGATCGGCTTGATGATCTCGCTCAGCTGGCGTAGCTCGGTCATCAGCTGTTCGTCGATGTGCAGCCGGCCCGCCGAGTCGAAGATCAAGGTGTCGTGATTACGCTCGCGAGCAAAGGTCAAGGCGCGCCGAGCCAGCGCCAGGACGCCTTCCCCAGTCTCGGGCCCGAGCACCGGCACCCCGACCTGCGCACCGATCTGAGTCAACTGCTCAACCGCCGCTGCCCGTTGTAGATCGCCCGCAACCAACAGTGGCTGGCGCCCCCGTTTGCGCAGTCTCAGAGCCAGTTTGCCGACCGTGGTGGTTTTACCCGAACCTTGCAAACCACAAAGCAGGATGACCGCTGGCTTGCCTTCCAGGTGCAGCTCTTTGCCTTCGTCGCCGAGCAGAGCGGTCAACTCATCGCGGACGATCTTGATGACCTGCTGTGCCGGCGTCAGGCTTTCGAGAACCTCTTTACCTTCGGCCCGTTCGCGAATCCTGGCAATAAACGACTTGACGACTCGAAAGTTGACGTCGGCTTCCAACAGAGCGAGTCGAATCTGCCGCAAGGCGGCGTCCAACACCTCTTGGGAGACGGTGCCCTCTCCTTTGAGCCGACGGAACACATCTTGTAGCTTGTTCTGCAAACCATCGAACATGAAACTCTATCTCCCTGAATCCCGTGTCTCTTCAGGAGCTCGGTGCGAGACTCCTCTTCAAGTCAATGAATCATACAGGTAGCGGGCTGACTTTCGTCGACGAACCAGGACTCGCCTTCCCAAGTGTCGAAGCTTTTCGCACAGGGCCAGGCGCCTAGGTGCGCTAGCATGCCATATCTGCCCTTTACATCTGGCAGGGAACCCTTGAGGAGCTGCACATGAAGAACAGAACCACCTTGCTCGCCCTGACGTTATTAGTTTTCGCTCTGATGTTTGGCGCCTGTGGTGGCGGCGAAGAGCCTGCTACAGAGGAAGCACCGGCGGCAGCAGCGACAGCAGCCACATCAACTGCGGAGACTACAGCCTCCGCCACAGCTGAAGGCGACAGCATGGAAGGCGATGACGACGGCGAAGAAATGATGGAAGGCGATGACGATGACGCGGAAGGCCAGGCCGACGGCGAGGACGTGATGGAAGGCGATGACACGGAAGGCCAGGCCGACGGCGAAGAGATGATGGAAGGCGACGCGGAAGGCGACGGCATGGAAGGCGATGACGGCGGCGGAGAGATAATGGAAGGCGATGTCGCGGAAGGCCAGGGCCATGAAGGCGAAAGCCACGAAGGCGAAGGCGGGCATTAGCGCGACGTTTCAGCACCCGTGACCGCGGGCCAGCGGCTATACTCGCGCCATCATGGATCGACGCGCCAAGATTGTTGCAACCCTCGGCCCTGCGAGCTCCAGCGCAGACGTCCTCGAGCGCCTGCTGGAGAGTGGCATCGATGTCGTGCGACTCAACATGTCGCACGGCAACCAGAAAGACCATCGCAGTCTGATGCGACGGCTGCGTCGCCTCGCTCGCAAGCAAGACCGCTTCGTGCCCGTCATCATCGATTTGATGGGCCCCCGATATCGCCTCGGCGAAGTCGCCAAAGAGCCGCGGATATTGACCGCGGGGCAGGAAGTCTTTCTCGGTACCCGTGGTCGAGAAGGTGATTTGCCAATCGGCGATCCAGAGCTGCTCGGCCATCTGCGAGCGGGCGAACGGATGTTGATCGACAACGGCTTGGTCGAGCTCGAGATCCTCTCCTGTCACGCCGACGGCATCTCTACAAAGGTGGTTCACGGTGGTCCGGTCTCGACCCGTAAAGGCATCAATCTACCGGACACAGACCTGCCCTTCACAATCTCTGAGAAGGACCGTAGCGACATCGCTTTCGCCTTGCGTGAAGGCGCCGACTTTCTCGCCGTCAGTTTTGTCGGCGGCCCCAACGATCTCCATGCCATTCGGGCTGTGTTGCGCGAAAACGGCGGCATGATGCCACTGATCAGCAAGCTCGAGCGCGCCGCGGTGCTGCCTCACCTCGACGCAACCGTCGAAGCCTCGGACGCGGTGATGGTGGCGCGAGGTGATCTCGGCGTCGAGTTGCCAGTGCACGATGTCCCGGTCTTGCAAAAGAAGATCATCGCCGCGGGCCGACGGGTTGGTAAACCGGTGATCGTCGCCACCCAGATGCTGGAATCGATGATGACGCAACCACGGCCGACCCGCGCCGAGGCTTCGGACTGTGCCAACGCCGTCTTCGACGGTGCCGATGCCTTGATGCTTTCCGGCGAAACCGCTGCAGGCGCCTATCCGGTGAAGGCTGTGGTCACGATGTCGAAAATCATCGCCGAGGCCGAAGCTTATCGACCTCCAAGCCTCGAAGACTTCTCCGATCGCCAAACGGCGCCGCTACTGCCCGGCGTCTCGGAGCAGGTGAACATCAACCCTGAGCTCGACCGGAACTTGGAGATTCCGGACGTGGTCTCGGCGGCTGCGGTTTATGCCACCCATCGCCTCGATGTTCGCCAAATCGTCGCCTTCAGTCAGGGCGGCTTCACCGCGCGGATGATCGCCCGTTACCGACCCCGGACGCCGATCACCGTCTTCACTCGCGACCCCGCAGTCGCGCGCCGGCTGCAACTGGTGTGGGGGGCGCGGCCGCTGCTGCTCGAAGACGATCTCCAACATCACGACCAAGTGGTCAAGTTGGTGGATCGCCGGCTGATCGAAGCTGATCTGGCCCGCCCCGGCGACGCCATCATTATTTTGATGGGGGTGCCGATCCCCGACCGGCCGCTGACCAACCTGATGCGTGCTCACCGGGTCCGAGAGCTCGACAAGACCGAACCCTGAAGAGTCACGGGCTCGGTCACGTTCCTGAACAGGAGATTCGATCATGATCGACGTCCGTCGCAGCCTGCCGTCTCTTCAAATGGTGTCTCTCCGAATCGCGGTCCACCGATTTGTGGCCAGCAGTCTCGCGGTTCTTACTCTCGCGGCCCTGGTCCCGAGGGTCGACGCGGCGCCGGCCCCGGACCCGGTTCGCTTCCAGTTGATGGACGTTTTCGAGCTCGAGTGGGCCTCCGACCCGCAGCTGACGCAGGACGGCCAACAGCTCGTCTACATGCGCAACTTCATGGACCTCATGTCGGATCGCCGACGCTCGAATCTGTGGACGATCAACGCCGATGGCAGCGACCATCGCCCATTGACCAGCGGCCTCGCCAATGACTCGTCACCCCGCTGGTCACCGGATGGCCAGCGGCTTCTCTACACTTCGAACAATGGTGGCTCGACTCAGCTCTTCGTGCGCTGGATGGATACTGGGCAGATCGCGCGACTGACTCAGCTGACCAACTCACCGGATGGTCTCTCCTGGTCGCCAGACGGTAAGTGGATCGCATTTTCGATGTGAGTCAAACAGCCGTCTAAGCCCTTCGTCCATCTACCCCCAAAGCCCGCCGGAGCGACCTGGGCCGAAGATGCCATCGCGATCGACCAGCTCACCTACCGCGCCGATGGCGCGGGTTATCTCGACCCTGGCTTTCATCAAATCTTCGTGCTCTCCGCCGAGGGCGGAACACCGCGCCAGGTCACCTCCGGCTCATTCAGCCATCGCAGCCGACCGGTGTGGACTCGGGATAGCGCGGCGCTGATCTTCTCTGGCAACCGTCACGACAATTGGGAGCTCGACCCCAACAACTCCGAGATCTACGAAGTTCAGATCAAGGACGGTACGATCCGTGCCCTCACCGATCGCCAGGGCCCAGACCATTCTCCAGCGTTGTCACCGGACGGTCAGCATATCGCCTACCTGGGATACGACGATCGATACCAGGGTCACCAAGTCGAACAACTTTACGTGATGCCACGCGAGGGCGGACCGTCAAAGCTCTGGGCCGCTGAGTTGGATCGCAGCGTCGGATCCCCGGTGTGGAGCGGAGACAGTCAGGGGATCTACGTCCAATTCACAGATCAGGGCAACACCAAGATCGGCTTCGTGTCGGCAAACGGCAAGGTCGAAACCGTTGCCAGCGACGTCGGCGGGACATCGCTTGGTCGGCCTTACGGCGGCGGATCGTTTTCGGTCGCTGGTAGCGGGCACCTCGCTTTCACCCACACCCAACCTGATCATCCAGCCGATGTCGCGATCACCCACCGCGGCAACCCGAAGGCCCGACGCCTCACCCGTCTCAACGAGGATCTCTTCGGACACAAAGAGCTTGGTCGAGTCGAAGAGCTGTGGTGGAAATCATCTCACGATGGACGGCGGGTCCAAGGCTGGATTATCAAACCTCCAGGGTTTGATCCAGCCAAAAAGTATCCGCTGGTCTTGGAGATCCATGGTGGCCCATTCTCCAACTACGGTGATCGCTTCGCAGCCGAGTTGCAACTCTTCGCCGCCGCCGACTACGTGGTGCTCTACGCCAATCCCCGCGGCAGCACCAGCTACGGTGAAGAATTCGGCAACCTCATCCATCATGCCTATCCCGGTAACGACTATGACGACTTGATGTCCGGCGTCGACGCTGTGATCGCCAAGGGTTACGTCGACAAAGATCACCTATTTGTCACCGGTGGCAGCGGCGGCGGAACCCTGACCACTTGGATTGTCGGCACGACCGATCGTTTTCGCGCCGCGGTCTCCGCCAAACCAGTGATCAACTGGACCAGTTTCGCGCTCACCGCCGACAGCTACAACTTCTTCTACAAATACTGGTTCCCAGGATTTCCATGGGATCACCCCGAGCAGTACCACAAGCGTTCCCCGCTCTCTCGCGTCGGCAACGTCACGACACCTACCATGCTACTGACCGGCGAGGCGGACTATCGCACCCCGATATCGGAGTCGGAGCAGTACTACCAAGCGCTCAAATTGCGGCAGATCGATACGATGCTGGTGCGCATACCCGGCGCCTCCCACGGCATCGCCCGTCGGCCCTCGAATCTAATGACCAAGGTCGCACACATCCTCGCTTGGTTCGAGAAGTACCGCGACGATTCGTAGGCATCTCCGCAGATATTCTTTTGCCCAGGCGGCCTGAAACGTCCTCGAGAGGTGTTTTATTCCTCGGGACCGCGCAACTATTCCTCGGGACCACGCAACACCGTTTTGGCGTATTTCACTCCATACTCGACGCCTGAGTAGATACTCAGGGCCAACGCTGCGAGCAACGCGAAGTGCCCGAGCTCCTGCCACGATCCTAGTTGCTCGTAGAAGATCAAGAGTGCGATGGCCAGCACCTGGGAAACGGTTTTGAGCTTGCCGGACCAGGATGCTGAGATCACGACTCCCTGGGACGCAGCGACACTGCGCAAGGTCGAAATCGCGAACTCCCGCGCAACGATCGTCACCACGATCCAGGCGGGCGCCCGCCCCAACTCAACCAAGGAGATGAACGCTGCCGAGGTCAGAATCTTGTCGGCTGCGGGATCGAGTAGCTTGCCCAGGCGGGTCACTAAACCCCAACGGCGCGCGATGAAACCATCGAGAAAATCGGTCAACGCCGCCAGCAAGAACAGCCCAAGACCGACGAACTCCTTGCCTTCGAACTTGGTGAGCAGCACAACCACAAGGATCGGCACCAAGAGAATGCGCAGGAACGTCAGAGTGTTCGGTACAGTGAACACCTGCGACCAGGAGAGAGGTATATTCGAAGCCACTATGGAGTCAGCGGGGGTTGGCAGCGCGGAAATAGAGAAGGTTTCGACGACGAGCCGCCAAGTTACAAGAACCTTCGGGAGCCTCAGTCGGAGTTGGGCCGTTTGGTGGTGAATCGGATCCGATTGTTGCCGCCCCGACTCATGTAAACCTCTTTGCCTCGTTCTAGAGGTTCAGCAGCAGGCTTGGTCGGCGTCGCCGCGCGCTGCGGCCTCTCGGCCACTTTGCGGTCGGGTTGCTGGAAATCGACGGGACCACCTCCACGATAGAGGCCCAGCACTTTACGGACGTAATTTCGAGTCTCGCGGTAGGGAGGGATGCCACCGTATTGAGTTACTGCCCCTGGGCCCGCGTTGTAGGCTGCCAACGCCAGGCTGACATCGCCAGAAAATCGATCGAGCTGGCGACGCAGGTAGAGGGTCCCGCCGCGGATATTCTGCCCGGGATCATAGGGATCCGTGACCCGCAGCAAACGGGCAGTACCGGGCATCAGCTGCATCAGACCCATCGCCCCTTTGCGCGACCGAGCCCGTGGGTTATAGGCCGATTCGACCTGAATCACCGCCTGTACCAACCGCGGACTCAAACCACGATCCTGCGCATAGTGGTCGATCAAATCCGCAATGCCCGCACCTTGAACTGGCCGTAAGCTGCCCGACGAGCGACTGACATAGTAAGACTCGGACGGGTCATAGACGACCTTGGTGCCGTCGGGTTTGACCTTGATCGCGACCTTCGCCTCGACGGTGGCCGGCTCAGCGAGCGCGGCCAGCAGCACAACGACCGGCATGACCGCCACCAGGCGACACCGGAAATCCGCTGTTCGGCGATCCACAGAAAGCCGATGCGGAGGTTGGAGGCAGTTAGGCAGCATAGGGCCAATGATTGTATATCGATCTGAGGATTCTGCCAATCTACCCTCACGACGATCCAACAACCACCACACCCTCGATGAGGGATGGCACCTCGCAGGCTAATGCTTCAGGGTACTGCTGGAGGATCCGTCGCCAACGCGACGGCTGCACCGCGGGTGGCCCCGGGCTCAGCCCAGCAATACCGCGCCGGATCCATCCGTATCCAGGCATAACCCATCCGCAGCCAGGCGGCCCGCCAATAGGTCCGAAAGGTGAGTCCTCCCGCCCGCAACGCCCGGCGATGCCCGACCCACACCGCTAGCGCAGTACCGCTAAACAGGACACGATGTAGCCCATAGGTAGCGCGTAGCAATATCCGCGGTCGCCGCCTGAGAAGGATCGCCAGCCGCTCGTACTGGAAACGGATGTGATGCACCTCGTCGCGCAAGATCTGGTCGCAGATCCGGCGCAGCACCGGCGAACTGGTGGCGTCACGCACCGCTTTGTAAAAGACCAAGGCGAGCGTCTCTACCATGATCACCACCGTCGCCCAGATCTCCATACTCGGCAGCGCGTAGCGGATCGCGCGAAACAGGGTATCTCCCCAATCTTTGCTAATTCTCGGTATGCCCTCGAGATCCAAGAACTTCCCGAGCTCGCTACCGTGACGCTGCTCCTCTCGGATAAACAGACGCACTACCTCGACGAACAATGGGTCCTGCTGTCGGCGAGCATAGCGCCCGGCCGCGGCCAGCAAATGCCGGCCATCGGATGTCTCACCGAGTTGCCAAGCCTGCAAAGAGCTGCCGATCGCCTTTTTCTCCCCGGGTGACAGCCCGGCGCGGTGCTCTATCTCTCTATGACCCCAGGGGACCTCGAGCCGCTGCGCGGCATTGCGCAGGTAGTGTTCGTGCCACTGACCGGACGTACGAACGTTCAACAGACTTGTGGGTTCTTTGATCATCGCGACCTCCTACGCTTAGGAGATCACCCTGCTGTGGCGACGTTTGCTGCCTAATGAGGCAACGCGATGAGGAACTGTGGCTTCGATGTGGCGAGGAATATCAGACGATGGTCGAGACCGCCTCGCCACACATCAGGCTTACAGGTAGCGCTCCTCGAGCACCTTCAGGTGATGGATCTCGTGCCCCGCGATGATGTAGGGAAACGCCCGAGTACAGAACTCGACGTCGCTCGCCGTGCCTCGTTCATCCCACATCGCCTCGTCGAAACTCCCGAACAACGCGATGCTCGACCGCCGCACCGCTTCGAGCTCCGCGAGCTGCGCCGTCAGCGGCCGGACGGCCGCGTTGGAGGCGGCAGTCCATGAGTCCTGATCCATACCTGGCAAGGCCGCCGGATCACATCGAGCAATGCTCAGGGCGCGATAGCCAAAAACCCGTTCGGTGTCGACCATATGCCCAACCACCTGTCGAAGCGTCCACTTGCCGGGCTCGTAGGCGAACGTCTCCCGTTCCGAGGGTAAGCCGCCGAGAACATCGAGGGTTCGACGCACCCCTTGGTCCAGCAGCTCCAGGATGTCTCCATCAGGCACCTGGTTGACGTACAGACCATAATATTCCGCGTATTCTGAGGTCTCTGGACGACGCATCTCGATCCTCCTAGTGCTCTGTATTCTTGGCCAGTCTTCGACTGGGTGTTCTCGGCCAGTGTTCGAATGTTAATCGAGCGGTGAGGTTATCCCGAGGATCGTGGGGCGCAAGATCCATTGCCTGAATGCTGTGAGGAGCCAATCGTCGACGCCGAGAATCCAGCCTCGACGAACGGCGCGATCGTCAGACGTCACGCTTCAGGGTCAGCTGCTTTTCCAGCCGACGCCCATCGCGGTCCAGCGTCAGTGGCATCACATAACCATCGCGTAGACGGAGCAGCTCCATCGCCTGCTCGAGACTCACCCGTCGACCATCGAGGGCAAGCAGGCGATCGCCGGCCTCGATACCCACCACCGCTGCTGGGGAGCCCTCCCGCACCTCTTCGATGATCAGCTGGTCCAGTGCGTCACCTTCGGCGCGTAGCAATAAGCCACTCATATCGATATCGAACGGTTCGTCGAAGTTCTCTGCCGGTTCGAGGATCATGCGGCGCGATCCATAGTCGAAGATGACGCGAAAGCGGCGTAAGACCTCGGCGCCAAGATTGGCCTCGGCGCCCGGGGCGATTCCCGTCCGACGATCGGCGAAAGCAGTCACGACATCGGTCACTTTGAGGCCTCCCAGCTCCAACTGGGGGGCTCGGGTGACCCATCCGCGGATCTCCCCATTGAGCCCTCGGCCCAACCGTCGCGATTGAGCACCCGCCGGCATCAGCAGCCCACCCCCGCGGTTCTCGATCACCGTCAGAGCTAGGCCTGCGCCGCTGTCGATCACCAAATCCAAGGTATGGCGGTCGCCATTGGGCAACACCAAAACACCGTCGCAATGAGGATGTCCGCCAACCAGACGCAGATCTACGACCTCACCCGACCCAGGGTAGGAATAGCGTTGGGGTTCGTAGAGCACAATTTGCTGACGCCGGAAGTCGATCTCGACGACATAACGATCGAAGAGAGCCCGGCCGACGATGCCGTAGGCCGGCACTCCCAAATAAGCTCCAAAACCCGGGTTTTCGGCTAAGACATAAACCGACTGTCCGGTGAGCTCCACCGATCCCGCAAGGGACTCGATCCCGATCGTCGCCCCCCTCGCCCGCCAGGCCTCCGGAGCCTGGCCATCGCCAGCACCATTGAGCGTCAACCGGCCCCCCCGCTGCAACTTCATCGACGGCGCCAACTCGGGCGCCGCCAACAACATGACCGGCGAGCCGGTATCGAGTACGAAGTCGAAAACCTCAGAACCGTTGATCCGCACCGGCAACAAAATCTTGTTGTGCACCAATTTGATCGGAATGGTCGCCGGCTTGGCATCGACGGCAGTCTGCGACCCGACGGGAGCCTGCGACCCGACGGTGTGAGGCGAGGCCATCGCCGGATGCTTCGGCAGAAACAACCCCGGCGCCAGCACCGACAGCACTAGCACCCACAGCGCTGGTGCAGACCGTGCCCAGCGCTGTACGAATCCCTTGCAGCTGTGAAGTCCCGTCATGATCATCATCCCGGTCCACTGTACCCGGTCCGCCGTCACACCGCTCTCCCTTTGCTACGTGTCAGAGGCGAGACGGTTGCACGTTTGACGATCAGATCGCGGGATCACACAGCGATCAGCGTATTGATTCGAGGTTCGCCCAAGAGGCCGATCGTCAATAGTCGGGAAAGAGAATCTGCCCTTGTCCACGCAGACGTCCATCCAGATAACGCGCGCGAAGCTCACGGTGACGGACTTTACCGTTGTGGGTCAACGGGACGGCGCGCGGTTTCAGTAGGTAGACCCGCCCCGGGCGAAAGCCGAGCTCACGATGGATTTCACCGACCATCGCGATCACCAAAGCCTGCAGATCAGCCTCACAAGCAGCATCTTTGGGCCTGATCTCGGCAAAAACAAAAACTTGTTCACCCTCGACGCGACCTCGGTCAACCCCCACCGCTGCCACCCTGCGCACCGTCAGCAGACGGTCGACGATCTCTTCGACTTCCCGCGGGGCGACGTTGCGCCCGCCATGGATGATGATGTTCTTCTCGCGCCCGACGATGAAAAGCTCACCCTCCGCATCTAAATAGCCAAGATCACCGGTGCGCAGGAACTGGCGCCAGAACAGCTTCTCGGTGGCCTTGGAGTTTCGATAATAACCACGGGTGTTGGCCGGACTCCGCAGGACAATTTCTCCCACATCCCCGGCGCCGACCCTCTCTTCGCCGCGCAGGATCGCCAACTCGATCTCAGGAAACGGCCGACCCACCGATACGAAGCCCCTGGCATCAACTTTGACCGGCTGTCCGGGCGTCGCCATGCTGACACCAACCGTCGCTTCAGCGAGGCCGTACCCAGGCACCATGACCTGTTGTAGACCGAAGGCCGATTCAAACTCGACAAGGGTTTGTGCTCGCACCGGCTCAGCGGCGTTCAACGCCACCCGCAGGCTCGAGAGATCAATCGCTTTGGGATCACGGATCCGGCGTAAACACAAACGATACGCAAAGTCCGGCGCCGCGGTGAAAGTGCCTCGATGATGTTCGATCGCCTCCAGCCACCGGCGGACATGGGTCAGGCTAGCGGGCAGCAATATCAGCTTGGCGGCGAGGTAAAACGGCACCATCGTCTTGAGCACCAAACCCATGTCGTGGTGCACCGGCAGCCAGCTGACGAACACTTCGCGACGGGTGATACCCATCCCCGCGATGAGCTGTTCGAGGTTTGCGAGCACCATGGCATGGGTCAACTCAACGCCCTTGGGATCGCCGGTCGAGCCAGAGGTATATTGAATGTAGGCAAGGTCGTCAGGCTGTAGGACCGGCGGAAACGGTGCGTCATTCGTTTGATCGACGCTCGAGTCGCCGACAACTACTTCGTCAGAATCGGGGCCGTCAAATCCGGGGCTGGCCAGATCACCGGCGGTCAGTAGGCGACACCCGGTTAGGACTAGGCGTTGACCTACCTGCTCGGGTTGCTCGGATGCACCCACGAGCCAACGTACTCCGCACAGCCCCACGAGCGACACCAAACGCTCGACACCAGATCCCGGAAACACCGGCACCGCAATACCTCCAGCCCGCAGGACGCCATAGAAAGTGACGAAGAACTCCGGCCCGTTGGGCAACACAATGACCACCCGATCACCGCGACGGATGCCCTGCTGCCGCAGCCGCTCGGCGCTGAGACAAACGCCTCGCCACAATTCGCTGAACGTCGTCTCTCGCCCTTCGAAGTGAAAGGCTGTCGTCTCAGGCTGTAGCCGAGCCCGGGTCTCGAGCATCTCGAGCAGGGTTCGAAACCGAGGAGCCAACATCGGCTGTCAGCCGCGGGCGCGCTCGAAGAGGTCTCTGACGGAACGAATCTCCGGGATCTCGTCTTCGGCGATCACGACGTCGTACTTGTCTTCTACCGCCGCGATGAGATTCACGACATCCGCGGATTCAGCGCCGAGCTCTGACACCAGCAGGTCTTCCTCTCCCACCGAGGCGATACCCAGCTGTAGGCTGACCAGGGTTTGGATCTCGGCGATCGTAAGTTCGTCTTTCGTCACGTCTTGCGTCACGTCTTTCGTCAAGACACCGTACCGTCTTTCGTCAAGACACGGCCGCCTCGACGGACAGCAGTTTACGGATCTCGTCGGCGAGCTGTTCAGCCTCGGCTGGCTCCATCTCCGAATCGAGATAGAGGATATCCCACCACAACCGACCGGCGAAGAGCCGGACTTGTGCGGTGTACTCCGGCCCAAGACGAAAGCTCGAAACAAAAGCATGAAGGCCAACCACAGGGAATGGGCTGTCCCGATCCAGTTTGGCAACACCGGTATAACTGAGCGCGGTGGCGGCCATGCGTTGGCTTCCGAGCCGCAGAATATTGCGCATCATCATCGCGCTAGTCAGGGAGAACGCAAATTTCTCGCCTCGCTTCGAGGCGGTGTAGACCTCGCGATTGATCTCTGCCGCGAGCTCCCAAAGCTCACGCTGTGGATGCACCGCGGTCGAGAAGCGCAACATCGCAAAGTAGGCCCCGAGATTCTCGTCGCTGACCGGTGGATCGAGGTAGGGACGCAGATTGGCGAATACCAAATGGCGCAAAGGCAAGCTCTGGCCACCATAGCGGTGGCGTGCCACCGTCAGCAGCATGGCGGCATCAAAAACGCTGTGCAGGGTGACACGGTGTCGTCTTGCGCATCTAGTGAGACCGCTGGTCTCAGCCTCGGACAGCTGGAAGGAGAGGATTCGCCCACGGCAGGGCTCCGGCGGAGGCGGATGCCAACGACCTCGAACACGCCAACGATCCCGAATCTCTCCTCGCACCTGACGCAGAGCAAAAACGGCAAGCCTGGCCCCCCGCCTCCAACCCTGGTAGGACGCGGGGAAAAACGTCTCGGCGGCCGGCTGCTCCGGCAATAGCTCGAGAACTTGTGCCGCACCTCCCTCTTCACTGGCGACCAACAGCTCACGACACAGGTGCATGGCCGAAGCCGCATCCATGATGCCGTGATGAAACGTCAACAAGACCTCGCAGGGCCCGTCACCGGAACCGACATAAACCCCTCGCATCAAAGGACCAGCAGCCGCGTCGAAGCGTTGGTTGAGCTCAGCCTCCGCTTCGTCGACCCACTGGTCGCTGCGATCACGAGACGCCCTCCGGACCGCGATGCCCAGGGGGTCGCTGGGCTCGAACACATGACCGTCCACGCCTTGAGTGATGCGAGCTCGCAACAACGGGTGCCGATGCTGCAACCGGTTCAAGGCCTGCTCCAGGACGTCTGGAGGCGGTCCCTTGGCGAGTCGCAGAACAGCGACCACGTTGAGCGGCGCAACACTGTCACTGAGGGCGAGGGCGCTCTCGAAAGCGTCGAGTCGACGCATCATGACGAAGAAGACCTTACCGTCTTGGTTGGGTTCGCGGCGGCGACGCCGTCTTGGTTTGTGCTCGCGGCGGCCGCGCTGTCTTGGTTTGTGTTCGCGGCGGCCGCGAATGCCAAATAAGCTTCAAAACCGGCGACGCACGGTGATCCCCCACTCCCGTGGACGACCCGAAACACCAACAGCGGTGCCGAAAGCGGCGGCGAAGAAGCCGTGTTCGAGGTATTGCTCGTCAGCCAGGTTGGTTCCGAAAAGCGCAATCTCCAGATCCGTCGACTGGCTGGCCCAAGCGACCCGGGCGCCCAGCAGCCCATACGGGTCCTGCGCGATCACTGGCGTGTTGGAAATATCGTTGAACACTTGGCTGCGATGACGATAATCCGCCCGCAAGGTCACCGTGCCGCCACCCTTTACCGGGAAGGCATATTGCGGTGAGATGTTGAAGGACCACTCCGGCGTCTTGGGAATGACGCCATCCAGCGTCACCCCGTCAACGTTGTCGAGCTCGGTGTATTGCGCGTCGATATAACCGAGACCGGCAGTCAAATCCAAACCTCGCCGTGGTCGCGCCACGAGCTCCAACTCGAATCCTTTGACTTCAGCTTTGCCGGCGTTCTGGATGACAAAAACCGGGTTACCGTCGATGTTGAGCGAAGCCGAGAACTGAATGTCGCTGTAATCGTTGAAGAAGGCGGCGCCATTGAGCCTCAGGCGGTCGTCGGCGAAATCGGTTTTCCAGCCCAGCTCATAGGCCCAAACGGTTTCGGGATCAAACGGGTCGAGCGCCTCCCGTTCCTGCGGACGCCCATTGAAACCGCCGCTCTTGAAACCGCGTGCAGCCGACGCATACACCAGGGCGTCTTCCGTCACTTGGTAAGCCAGGCTGAACCGCGGCGACAGCGCGTCCCAGTCGTCCCGAGCGTCGAGGACCAGATCAGAAGCACCGCTGCCCGGATCACGGAAGAAGGCGAATTGTTTCTCTTCGAAGGTGTAGCGCAACCCAAGAGTGGCGCTCAGCTTGTCGTTCAGAGAGTAGATCCCTTGCCCGAAAAGAGCCCAGCTATCGGTCTCCAGCTCGATGCGTTCGAAGTCTCCAGCACCGAAAAAGAAAAAGAAGTTGGCGGGATTTCCGGCCCCGCCAAAGCACATCGCAGTCGGCTGCAGTGGGTCCGGCGGGCAAGAAGATGCGGGTGCTCCGGGGGGCGCGTAAATGGGGCCAGGAGCCGCCTCGAGAGCCTGGAACAGGTCGCCGAGCACCAAGGTCAGACTGTCCTCGTCCGAAGACTCCGTGAAGTACAGGCCGCCGACCAACCATGAGAGCCGATCGTCGAGAGCTTGGCCGCTGACATGAATCTCCTGACTGAGCTGCTCTTGATTCTGCAGGAATGAGCGCTCAGCCAAACGCACCGGCGAACCATCACCATCGGAGGCAACGTCGAACTCGATCTCGCGATAAGCCGAAATCGACGTCATGTCGACCGCCGGGGATGTCCAGCTCACGGTCATCGTGGCGCCGCTCACGTCGCCGTCATTGCGACTCTCGGCGGTAGCGTAGGACCGGCGCAAATCGCCAGTGATGAAGTCGTCACTGATCGGCGTGAAGCCGCTGCCGGCAAGCACGGTGTTGTAGAAATCGATCAGGGGCTGGCTCTCGAGCGCCAGCAACGTCTGATCCCCCGCTTTCTCCCGTTCACGGGACGTCTCAGCGCTGACATCGACCACCATGCTCTCTGTCGGCAGCCATCGTATCGAGGCACGAACCGCGTCACGGTTGTCGCCGCCCAACTGCTCGCCGGTGGCCAGGGATTCGGAAAAACCGTCGCGATGGGTCGACGCCGCGGCAACCGACAAGAAGGCTCGCTCGGTCAATGGCAAATTGGCGGACGCTCGCAGGTCGATGCGATCATTATCGCCAGCCGTCAAATCAAGGCTGAACGAACGGTCCGGTCCCGGTTTGCGGGTGATCAGGCTGATCGCTCCCCCGGTCGTATTCTTGCCGAATAGGGTCCCCTGGGGTCCACGCAAAATTTCGACTCGTTCGAGATCGAGCAAGTCGAGGACGCTGCCACCCGCCCGCGCCAGATAAACCCCATCGACGTAGATGCCGACGCCAGGATCCGCGAATAGCGCGGTGTCGATCTGGCCGATGCCGCGAATGTACACCGTCGCTTCCGACGTTGCACCGCCGAGACCATTGGAAATACTGAAATCAACGTTGGGTGCGAAGTCGCCGACATCCCGTAGGCTGCGCATCTCTCGCGATTCGAGATCCTCTGCGGTAAACGCGGCGACCGAGATCGGAATCGACTGCAGTCTTTCTTCTCGCTTGCGCGCCGTGACCACAATCTCGTCCTCGGAGAACACCTGCCCGCTGTAAACGATCTCTACCTCATCACCTCGTGAGTAGGTGAGCGTCACCTCGCCACCATCGAGTAGCGTCACGGTGCGTGTAACACGCTGGTCTCCCACCGCAATCGTGACCCGGTAGTTACCCGGCGGTCCTTCCGGAACAACGACGATCGAACCGTCGCCAGCGTCGCCGTTAAAGGTCTGGGTGCTGCCATCGGGGGCGACGAGAGTCACCGTCACGTCGCCGGCTTCCAGGCTTTCACCCGCCAGTCGAACTTCGAGGCCTGTTCTTCCCAGGGCAGGCACAGCACAACTGAGAGCCAAGAGGACAATTGTCGCCATCAAACGACCGGTCTGCCGGTGTTGGATGTTCCTCCCCGCGAGCATGTAGCTCGCGAATCGTTGAGTTGCGCTCATGCGGCTTGCTGTTCGCGCTGATCGTTGAAGGTGACGTTCGACAGATGCCATCTATTGCACCATCGGTAGAGTGCCATCGGTGGTGCCATCGGTAGAGAGGCACTAAAGCAAATACGTCAAAGTAAATATCTTTCTATACTATATCTCCCCCTAGTGAATTCTCCAAGTCTCCTACACCTTTTCATCTCGCCCGAGGGACACTCATCCCAGAGCTGCCGAGATACCCACAGGACACTCATCGAGCAACGCCGCGGCGACGAGAGGAGAGCTACTCGCTCAGCGGTCCAAATAGCAGCCCCCCTCTGGTTTCGACGTCTTACCTTGCCATGTCTCTATCCGTGTCTCTTAAAGACCTTCGTCAGAAGTTGGCTTTGATACGCTGGCCTTCCGAGCTACCCGCGGTAGTCTGCAGGACAGTGCCGTCGGGCAGTGTCAGATCCGATTCGAACTCTGCGACGAACCTGTTGCCATTTCCGCTCACCCGGAGAATCGTTCGATTCTCGATTCGGAACGCAATGCTGCCATCCGGGCCGTAGACAAAGCTGATATTAACCGAGCGATACCGGCGAGCCCCAGTCTGCTTCCAGGCGCCGTGGGCGCCACTGAACGAGGCATCCGGCCCAGTCGCGACGAAGGTTCCATCACTATTAAAAGTAAACAACGCGAGGGACTCGTCCCCGGTCGGTTCGAGCGTTGTCGTCGCTTGCCAGCTACCGACGATTGCAGCGTTGCCATCCGAGTCGCTATCTGAATCATCCGTAGCCAAGGCGGCGCCGGCAAAACTCATCATCAACAAGGTCGCAATGGATAGTCTAATCACATGTTTCTTCAAGAACATAAATACAGCTCTCCTTTTTTGTTGAGCGGACCGCTGATCTAAGAGATGTCCGGACACTACAAGTTGCCCGTTACAAACGACATTACGCCAGGTCTATCGCTGCTGCTTTTGTCTCTGCATC
>JAJCXQ010000432.1 GCA_029263355.1 Acidobacteriota bacterium
CGTTCTTGGGCCTGGCGCAGGCCGTCTACGCGACGCGAACGTCCGGCAACGACATCCCGTTGGATCTCGCGGAGACTCTGGCTCAGCTCGCGTCACAGCCTGATCCGTTGGGGGCGGCGGGGCTGTTCCTGCAGGCGGTGATCGAGGGTGGGGCGCCGACGGTGCCGTCGGGTTTGCCGGAGCCTTTGCCGGAGATTTTCGGGGGGCTGTTGGCGTCGTTGAAAGGTTGAATCTCGACGGTCGACACCTTCTGATGTAGGGGCGCTACCATGCCGGCGGGACGCCGGCGCTCCCAGGAGGTGGCGGCTACGAGCTCGGGTGTAGGGGCGCACGGCCGTGCGCCCTGCCCCCAACCGTCGAGCCGATTCTGCGCCAGCCGGATGCATCTGTAGCCACCGTCCGACCCTGAACCATCGTCCATAGAAGGCCAAGAGGTGGCGTTGAGCATCGACGATCGATGAGGCACTATAGGGCAGATCCCACCACCACAAACCCCGCCCAATAGGCCGGCGACCGCCATACCGTCTCCTGCCGCAGCTCCAGCTGCGCCTGCCGCAGCGCCGCCCCGACGCTCCGCCCTTCCAACAACAGGTGACGATAGAACCGCACCATCAGCTCCGCGGTCGGTCGATCCTCGACGTCCCATAGGCTCACCACCAGCTGGTTGGCCCCGGCGGCGAAGAAGGCGTCGGCGAGGCCGACGAGACCCTCGCCGCGAATCTCCTCGCCGAGGGCGGTGCGACAGGCTGACAGCACGACGAGGTCGGCACCCAGACGCAACGGGTAGAGGTCGCGGGCGCGCAACAGGCCGTCACGACGTGTGCCGTCGGCGTCGTAGAGCGAGAGCACGAGGCCGGCGAGGGCGGGATCTTCGGCATCGACGATGCCGTGGGTGGCGAAGTGGAGGATGCGGACATCGTCCAGCGCTCCGCCGGTCACAAGCTCGCGGCGGGCGTCGAAACCGAGGTGGATCGGGGGCGCGATGCCGGTGGCCTCTTCGGCGAGGGTGGCGATGCGGCGGGCTTCGTCGGCGGAAGCGACGAGGCGGCTGAACTGGCCGGCGAAGGCGCGGCGGGTGTGGGCGACGCCGGGGTCTGTGCTGCCGGGGTCTGTGCTGCCGATCCTCGAGCTGCCAGCTGTGGTCCGGCCAGTGAGACGCTTGTCGTCGGCTTCGAACACCGGGTCGGCGACCAGGGTGAGCAGGTGCGGGGCGAGAGCCCGGTCAGCGCGCCGGCGTAGGGCGACCAGGGTGGAGGCGGACGGCAGGTGGAGGACCTCGTGATCGGCGACGAGCGGTGTCGATTCATCGCCCGGGCGAGGTAGGGCGCCGAAGGGTATGAGATGCAAGGCGCCGTCCGGCACGATGATCAGGCGGGCGCCGGAATGGCGATCGGCGTCGAGGTCTTCGGCGAGCGGCTCCAACAGCAGATGGGACAGCCGGTCGAGGGCGCTTTGGGTCGCCTTGCCGAAGCCGCGCTGAGCCTCCACGGGCAGCAGCTCGTGCGCCTTGCGTGCCGCCGCTTCGAGGGTGTCGCCGGCTGCCAGGGCGATCACCCGCGTGCTCTGGTGGTCGACCCGCCATAGCCAACTGCGCTCGACGCCCAAGGCATAAACCAGCATCACGTCGTCCGTAGCGAGCTGTCGACGCATCGCGTCGTCTGCGCCGAGTTGTCGACGAATGGCGTCGACGGTCGCCGGGGTCGCGGCGGGCGTCGTCGGCAGGTCACGTTGGGCGATCTCCTGGGCGCGCTCGAGGGCGAAGCGCAACCGGCGCAGCTCATCACGCCGGGCGGCAGCATCGGCGCTGGCGTCGCCGGCCGAGCCGCGGTGGGCGCCGTCTGTTGGTTCGAGCACGGCCTGGGCTTCGAGAGCTTCGACCCGGTCACGTAGCCCTTCGGCCACCGAAGTTCCCGAGCGGCTAGACGCCAGCCGGTCCAGCAGGGCGCGCGCCCGCCCCCGCTCGCTGGCCTCCAGCGCCCGCTCGGCTAAGGCCTGGTCGCCCGCAGATTCACCCGCAGCCAGTGCGCCGCTCGCCAACAAGTCGACCAGCTCCTGCGTAACGCTCTGCCAGCCACCCAGGAAGGTGGCGCGGAAGGAGGGCAGCCGCAGATCCGAACGCGCCGCTTCGATCACGTCGAGGGCCTCGACGAGGAGTGCCTCGGCTGGCTCGAGGTTGGCCAGGGGATCGCCGCCGGCCTGGAAGCGCAGGGCACGGGCGAGCTCGAGACGGGAGAGGATGCGGCCGTCTTGGGCGTCGAGCCCATCGAAGGTGGCGACGGCTCGTCGAAGTCGGGCGATGGCGTCCGCCAGATCGCTGGTGGAGGGGGAGGTGCTCGCGGCACGCTGGCGCTCGTTGGCGGCGTGGCCGAGGTCGAGGTAGGCGGCGAGCAGCGGCGGTAGCTCGCCGCCGGCCGCCTGCAGCTGGCGCGAGCGCTCGAGGTCGGCCAGGGCGTCGTCGAAGCGTCGGAGGCTGCGGTAGAGCTGGGCACGTTGTCCGAGGGCCGTTGCCAGATCCTGCACGGCGCCGCCGTCTTCGAGCCGCTGCGTGGCCTCGGCATAGGCCGCGAGGGCGGCTTCTGGACGGTCGCTCAGAGACTCACCCCAGGCCAGGGATGCCAGGCTGACGCCGATGCCGAGGGACTCGCCGAGCCGTCGGCGGGTGGCGACGGCTTGGCGCAGCTCGGCGACACCTTCGTCGACCCGGCCGAGCAGCAGCAGCTGGACGCCGAGGTTGTGGCGGGTGGCCGCGCCGCGCGATGGGTTGTCGAGGTTGCGGTTGAGCTCCAGGCTGCGCTGGTAGCCTTCGAGCGCGCCGGACGGCTGGCCGCGGGCAGCAAAGCTCACCCCGAGGTTGTTCCAGGCGTTGGCGGCGGCATCCGCCGCGGCGGTGGGATCGTCGATGCCGGCGGCGATGTCGAGCACTTGCCAGGCCACCTCGCCCTGGCGTTCGAACGCGCCGCGCCGCATCAGCACGTCCGTCAGGATGTTGAGGGTGAGCGCGAGCTCGACGGCGTCGTCGGCGAACAGCTCGGCGGCGGTTTCGAGCTGCTCGGTCGCTTCTTGCATTCGCCCGCTCATGCTGTGCTCTTGGCCGAGGCGGCGAAAGGCGCGGGCGCGCTTGGTGGGCGGCGCCGCAGGATCGTCGACCAGCGCTTCGGCCTGGGCCCGGGGCATGTCGAAACCAAGCTCGACCTCGGGTGCGACGTCTGGGGAAGGCGCCGGCGTCTCGCAGGCGCCGACCGCCAGGGCGGCGGTGAGGGCGAGCCACCGCAGCCGGGCCGTCACGGCGGCAACTCCACCTCCAGTTGGAAGCGGGCTACCGTCTTGCCGTCGGCGTCGAGGAGGCGCAGCTCGTGCAGGCCTTCCCGCCACGAAGCACGCGGCACGGTGAGCGTGAGGAGGCTTCCTCGTCCCGGCGCCAGGTCGTCAACCGTGGCCACCGGGTTGTTGCCATGCAGGATGACCAGACGGTAGCGACCGTCTTCCGGCAGCGATTCCAGCACGTCGAGGGTCAACACCACACCGCCGGTGTCCGGGTCGAGGTTGGCGCGCTCGCCGGCGCCGCGCCGGACCGGTGCGTCCGCCGCGATCGCCTGCAGCTCGATGATCTGCGGGTTGGCCTGCGCCACCGGGGTGTTGGGAGGTCGCAGACTGAAGCCGACGAGCCCGGCCCCGACGCAGATGGCGAGGGCGGCTGCGAGCTGGAGCCAGCCACTGTGCGGCTTACTGCTGGCGACCGGCTGCGCCGCCGCTGCGGTGGGCAGATCACCTTCGGCGATCATGCGGTCGCGCAACGTCTGCCAGCGTTCGTCAACGCCTTCGCGGTCGTCGACGTCCGCGAGCCGATCCGCATCGTCGTCGACAGTTTCCGGAAAGCGCAGCACGCCGAGTAGCTCGTGGGCCACCTCGGGATCCGTCGCGGCGAGCTCGAGCAGCCGCCGTCGCTCGTCGTCCGAAACCTCGCCGGCGCGCAGGGCGATCAGCTCGAGGGTCGACGGCGATTCACCGAGTTGTTGCCGGCGCTCGGCGAGGATCTCTTCGAGGGTGGCTTTCCAGTCCATAGACGACTCTTTCACGTTCAACAGGCTCTTTTCGCTTCGGCCTGCCTCAGGTCCACGGTCCCAGCGACTGCAGCAGCCCTAAGACGAGCCAGATCCCAAAGTGTTCCACGAAGTCGCCGAGCAGCGGGCGCAGTCGTCGTCGACCCTCGCCGATCTGTTTCTTCACGGTATTGACGCTCACGCCTTGTGCGGTGGCAATCTCCTTGGTGCGGAAGCCGCGATAGCTCAGCAGCAGGCATTGACGCATGCGTTCGGGCAGGCGGTCGATCGCGGCCGCCAGCCGGGCCTTGAGCTCGGCGGCGCGGGTGGCGTCGAAAGGGTCGGTAGCGGTGGACTCGGGCTCGGCGATCACCGGGGTCCGGTCGCCGTCACTGGCCAGCAGGCTGTCGAGGGAGGTGCGAGCGGCGCGAGCCTTGAGGGTGTTGCGGTTACGGATGGCGTTTTTGTGGGCGTTGCTCATGATCTGCAAGATCCAGGTATCGAAGGATGCGTCGAGTCGAAAGGTCCCTATCCCCCTATAGACCCGGAGCATCACATCTTGGACCAGATCATCGCGATCGGCCCCGTACCAACCTTGCCGATGCAGCAGGGAGCGGATTTGGGGCTCGTAGGCTCGAAACAGCAGCTCGAAGTGCGCTTCGACGTCTTGACCTCGCCGAATCCGGCGCACGACCTCGTCGACCCAACCGCGGTCCCGGTGGTTGCCGTCGCTCTGTGTCATCGGCGTGTCATCGCCTCACGCATTTCGTCGATTCCATCGTCTAGCCTCCCCCCGGTTCCGCGCACCGCATTCTATCGATTGCGATTCGGCGTTGAGAGGATGCCAGGAACGAGCACTTAAACGAGCACTTGGACGAGCACTTAGAAGAGTGCGATGGTCCCCTTTTTCGTTCGCCGGGTCTACCGGTTCCTAGAGGGCTTCGAAGGTCGAAGCCCCGATCACATCTCTCTCTAGGAGAACGTTATGAGCCACGAGAAGAAAGACTTCAACCCCGCATTCCCTGTCGACTACAACCCGGTTGTGCTCAAGCCCGCGAGTATCGATCAACCCGTCCAGCTCGATCCCGAGCTGATGGAGGCGCTGAAGGCGACCGGTGACTCGGTGCCGGACAGCCCCGACTTCAATCCAGCGTTCCCGGTCAAAGGTAAGCCGACGTCGACCAAACAGGCCAGCATCCACCAGGAGGTGGAGCCGATCATGGACCTGGCAGATGATGCGCCGTCGGGCGAGGGTCGAGCGTGCACGGAGGATAACGAGTAGCCGACCGCGGTCCGGAGCTTCGTTATGGGTCGCGGGCTCCGGATCGCAGGTATCACTGAGATCGTCGGTGCGTTGGAGTCGCCGTCTGGTGTGATGGCGGAACGTTTCGAAGGTTGATCGAAGACGGCTACTCTCGTCGCCCTGGCGGGGCCTCTCGGAGTGACGCTCGGGGCGATCATGACTCTGCCCCCGGCGCTGGCGGCAGGTACCTTCCACGGCATCTTCTTCGCGCCGGGAGGCGATCGCTCGAGGCCAAGGACACCTGGCGTTCGCAGTCCGCAATCGGGTAGGGACCGTATTGCCCCGGCGCCCGTATGCTATTCTCACTAGGCGCTCGAGCTTCTCCGCTGCGGGCCCGACAGTGGCCTGGGTTCTGCCATTGCGGCGATTGTGCAGCGGTGCTGACGAGCCGAAGGATATCCAATGCCGACCCAAACACAGCACCCCGGGGCGATCCTACTGGAACGCTATTTGAAACCGCTGGGGATCACACCGCCCCACCTTGCAGAGTCGATTGGACTTCCCGCTCGCCAGGTTTCCGAGTTGATCGAAGGGCTGCGGTCCATCACTCCGGACATGGCGGCCCGTTTAGCACTGTTCTTCGACGTGCCTCCACGCTGGTGGCTCATGCATCAGGCGCGCTACGACGCGGCGCACCTGGCGACAGTCGGGGCGCTTCGCGACATCGTCACACCCTACGAGGGACTGTCCGATGTCCTGGTGACGCCGCGCGGGGTGACACTCCTCGGCCCTGCCAAAGCCCTTCCGGCGAAAAGCTCAACGGCGACTTTTTCAGACGACTTCGTAGCCCGTCTCCGCGCTCAGGTGAAGTGGATCGACGACAGCCCGAGGACCGTCTCTGAGACGAGATTCCCCGACGGCACCGTCGCGCTGGAGGGCAAATAAGACGTGGTCAGCCGGTTCGAGGCGCTCGCCGGCGCCGTCGCGCCCAAGGTACTGATCGACGCGATCGATACCTCGCAGCGGCTCTCGGAGCTCGGTGTGCCGCATGCCTTGATCGGCGGCTTGGCGCTGGGCCAGCGGGCGCCGAACGTAGGCTTGCTCCATCACTCGGATCGAGGCTGCCAATATGCCAGCAACGCCTACCGCGACGCTCTGGCTAAAGCTGGCATCGAATGCAGCATGAGTCGCAAAGGCGACTGCTGGGACAACGCCGTGGTCGAGAGCTTCTTCGGGACGCTCAAGACCGAGTTGGTGCATCGCAAACTCTGGCCGACGCGGCTAGCTGCCAGGACCGCAGTCTTCGAATATATGGAAGTCTTCTATAATCGGCAGCGTCGGCATTCGTACCTCGGCTACCTCAGTCCTGCCGAGTTCGAGCGTCGATATCTTCTCGAAACGGAGATCGCTGCATGAGTAGACTTCGCAACCACGCAGACGAGCAGGGCTCTTCCCCCTCTCATCCCTCCCAAAGGAAAATAATACAAGGGATCTCGGCAACGGGACGGGCCTCGTCGAGATCGGGCCAACGAGTCGGAAACGGGACTACAACTTAACCAGGGTGTCCACTGATTCGGGGGAACTTCAGCCGCCTGGGAGGGATTCTAGAGTTGATCGAGCCGGCTTTTGAAGCGATCCACCAACTTCCAACTACCCTCGGTCCCTGCGGTCAGGGATCGCAGCCAATCGAGCCAGGTTTGCATGTCTCAAAGGGGACCTCGGGGCGGCATAGCCGGTCCGGCGCCCAGAATGGGCACAAGGCCCACCCCTACCGCATCTCCGGTGTGGTATCGAGGATGTCAATCCCTCGGAATGGGGTTCCGTCGTTTCGTAGGGACGTTATGGTGGGGCGAGGGATTTCTACCGTTCGACGGCTCAGGGCGGCAGTTCCGTCGACGGCTCAGAGGCTATCGAGGAACGTTTCGATCTCTTCAGCGAAAGCGTTGAAGGCTCCCAGCTCAACTTGCAGTGAGTCGTAGACGCGTCCAACGTCGATATCCATGTAGCCGTGAACCAGGATGTTGCGAAACCCTCCGAGCCCTTGGAACTTTTCGCGCAAACCGGTAGAGATAACACCTTGATCAGCCAGCCGAGTCAGCACGTCTTCATAGTCCGAAGGGTGGACATTAAAGTGGCCAGCCAAGATGTGATTGCCAACGTCGAAGACCGCTTCAGCCGCGAGATGCAGGCCTCGCTCCGCCAGCCAGTGGTGGCGGAAGGATGTGATGAACTCCTGACGCGGGATCTGCTGGACCGTCTTCAGGTTGGCAAGTACCTCCCGTAGTTTGCGTAGCCTTTCGAGGATCACAGCCAAGCGCAGCGTCATCGACTCGCTTCTCGCAAGATCCGCTGTTGAGTGGCCCGCAGGTAAGCGGTATCGAAACATTCCATTGCCGCCTGCTCCTCGAAGCGATCCGCGGCTTGGGAGTCACGGGCAAAGAGCCGCTGCCCGGCCGCCACAACCTCGTAGCGCAGAAGCGGCGGGGCATGGTTCAATACTACGAAGTCGATGTCGTCCCGCCGCAACTCCTCGACAATTTGGGAACGCAAGCGCAGCTCTTCTTTCAAGCCGATGCGCCGGTCCAACAGGACTGCCACGTCCACGTCACTGCGTGGCCCGGCAGTCCCTCGAGCGCACGAGCCGAAGCCGTAAACCGCCATGACTCGCGAGTCGCTAGCTAGACGGTCTGCGGCAAGCTGTAGATCATCGTTCATCGCGTCCTCGAGTCAGCTTAGCATGTCTCAAAGGGGACTCCGGGCGGCATAGTCGGTCCGACACCCAGAAAGGGCGTGATTGTTAATCCTGGGATGAGGAGGCGCAACAGCACAGCTTCGTAAACGCTCAGCGAAGACTGCCAGACACCGGCAGCAGCTCGAACGACCGACGCACCAAGGTCACGTCGCTGCGCACCACCGAAAGCAGCGGACGCGGGATCTCGTCCAGCGGACGCGGCGGGACACTCGATATCTCCGGCAGGCTTTCGTGCTGCTCGACGACGATCAGGGTAACCGGCTCGGTCCCCCGAGCCCGCACGATCAAGGTTTCTTCCGGGTCCGTGATCGGCAGCTCCACTACGATCTGCGGCCGGTTGTCGTCGCGGACGCGGAGGGTGACGTGGGTGTCGGCCAGCTCGGTGTCGGCCAGCTCGAGAGAAACCGCGGCGGTGGCGGGCTCGATCCACAACAGGCGGGCGCGGGCTCCGGCGCCCGCCCGTACGCGCAAGATCCACGTTTGCAGGTCAGCAGTGACGATGTACTCGGTGATTGTGAGCTGCGGTTGAGGCAGGGCCGACTCGGGCGCCGGGCTGGTCAACAATGGACGCTGAAGCCGCGGGAGGAAGCGTATCAGCGGTGCGCTGGCGCCCGGCTCCAAGCCGAGCTGGTGGGTCCAGGGAGTTGGCTCGGGATCGAAGCTGAACCAGGAGCGTTTCCCGGCGTCGACGTCCCAAGCGTAGAGGACGGAGCTCAGGCGCGGCGGCGTGGCGGCTCGCGAGCGCGAGACCGCGGCCACCAACAGGACGATGCCGGCCAGGGTTGCCAGCCCCGGCAGCCATGCCCGTCGCCGGGTCAGGATCGCAAGTTGTGGGGTCAACAGTCCAGCAAGCAGGACGGCGGCGATCAGTGGCAGCCCGCCGAGCTGCGTCAGGCTTTGTAGGCCAACGTAGAGGGTGGCGACGAAGGGCGCCCACAGCAGGATGGCAGGGAGGGCGCTGACGGTCAGGAGGGTGACGGTCCACCAGGGTCGACGCGTCGGGGTGAGCAGGAGGGCGCCGAAGCCGGCGAGGGCGAAGAGCAGTGGCCAGACAAAAATGAAGTGGGTGGTGACCGGTAGCCACAGGCCGCTGGTGAGGATGGCCAGGAGCAGCCACCAGAGGAGGGCGCCCGCGGTGAGATCGAGCACGCTGACAATGTTCCCCAGGAAACGCTGCCAGCCGGCGACCGCTGCCAACGTCAAAGCGGCGAAAGCGAGCATGTAACGACCGGCCCCCGGGGTGCTGCCCATCAAGATCGGGACGCCAGCAACGTCGCGCACCACCAGCCAGATGACGGTGATCACGACGGGGATCGCCACCAGTGCACCGAGGTGAGCCAGGAAACCCTGGCCGATACCGAAGAGGGAGAGCCGTCCTTGCTGCAGACCGAATACGAATAACGCCAGCAGGGCTGCGCTGGTGAGGATGACCAGAACCAAGCCGAAGACGGCCGGGTAATGCACCATCCAGCCTCCCAAGAGGTTGAAGTAGGTGCGATCACCTTGCTCGGGAGTCGGCTCGCGGCGAACGTCGCTGAGGTCGAGCTCGCCGAGATGACGGGTCAACCCGAGGGCGGTGGTCCCTTGGTGTTGTACCGTCCTGGGGTCGACGTCCTCGGGCCGGTCGAGCTGGGTGTGGTAGTGGGTCAGGCCCTCGATGGAGGCAAAGTTGAACCCGGCAAAACCGGCCTCTCGGAAGATGGTGAAGTCGGTGTCATTGGGCAGATGTTGATAGATGCTGCCGAGCAGCGAGTTGCCGAGGGGATGCGGGGCGCCGGCCGCCAAGTGAGGGATCCATCGACGGTTGGCGTTGCCGGTCTGGAACATGAAGACGGGGCCGCTGTGGCCGCGGGCATCGAAGTTGAGCACTACCGCTACGTTGGCTGCCCAGGGATGGCGCTTGACGAAGGCGCGGGCGCCGTTGAGGCTCACTTCCTCGCCGTCGGTGAAAAGCAGGATGACATCGTTGGCGAGAGGTTTACCTCGGCCTAGAGTGCGAGCGGTTTCGAGTAGGGTCGCCACCGCGGCGCCGTTGTCGCTCGCTCCGGGGCTGGTGGGCGCTGAGTCATAATGCGCCGCCAGCAGCACACTGCCGGGTCGTCCAGTGGTCCCTGGCAGGCGAGCGACGACGTTCTCGACCGTCACCAGCTGGGTGATGCCCGAATGGTCCAACACCCTCACATCCGCGGTGCGCTGGACTGCAACCTCGAGGCCGAGGTCCGCGAGCTCGCTGACCAGATAGTCCCGCACGTCGGCTTGGGCCGCAGAGCCGAGAGGGTGGGGTTTGGACGCCACCGTGGTGATGTGACGCTGGGCGCGAGCGGCAGAGAAGGCCGTTGCGGGAGCTTGCTCGTCGAGAGCTGTCGGTGGCCGCTGCGACTGGATCGCCACGATGGCGGCGAGTAGGAGCACCAGGAAGCAGGTAGTGACGTGGGCTCCTTGTAGATGGTCAAGGATCTCGACATGCTGCCGATTCCTCGAGCGGGCATCACGCGACGACTCGCTCCTGGCTTCATTGTTGACGGGGTCGCTCGAATCGACGGGGTCGCTCGAATCGACGGGGTCATCGATCGGATCGATGGGGTCATCGATCGGATCGATGGGGTCGATCGCATCTTCGATATCTACCTCCACCCGTCGCAGAGTGCGGGAGAACCAGCCAGCAACTGCCGTCGCCAGGGTGAGGCCGCCGAGCGCCATGATCATGAGTGCGATGCCACGGCCGGGGCCAACTCCGATCAACCGGCCCGCGCTGGCCGACAGTGGGCCGGCGACCGCCATCGCTGGCTCGAAAACCCGATCCGCCAGCGGGCCGGCGATGATCAACGCCACCGGCGCCGCCAGGCCGGCAACCATGCGATGGACGGCGAACACCCGTCCTTGGAGGTCGGGGGGCACCTTGGACTGCCAGATCGCCTGGCCAGCTCCGGTGATGATCGGAAAACCGAGTAGGAAAAGGAAGGACACCGCGGCCACCAACGTTGGGCTCGGTCGCAAGCCGGCGCACAACATGAGCAGCCCCATGATCGGTACCACGGTGAGGATGGTCTGAACCCGCCGCTGGGGTCCGCCCCAAACGCTCATCAGAATACCCCCCACCAACATGCCGCTGCTGGCGATCGACAGCACCATGCCGAGCACTGCCGGGGTCGCGAAGGTGAGGACAAGGGGCGTCAACAAGACGGTCAACATGCCGACGGTGAAGTTGACGCCGGCAAAGACAAACAGCAGCCAAAGCAAGCCCGGGCGCCTACGAATGAAGCTCCAGGCGTAACGGGTCTGCTGCCGGATGGTGCCCGTCGCTGCCTGCCCGTCGGCGGTGGTCGGCGCGACTGGGAAGCGCACCAACAGCAGGATGGCTGCGACCACCAGGTAGCTGGCTAGATTGATCAGTACGATCCCGCCGGCGCCAAACGCCTGCAGCAGCACTCCGGCCAGTGCTGGGGCGAGGATCTG
>JAJCXQ010000433.1 GCA_029263355.1 Acidobacteriota bacterium
AAGTGGGCGTCGAATATCTTTTCGCGCTATCGCACCATTCTCAAAATGATCGGTTCTATCTTTCTGATGCGTTTTCGCAGGAATTGAACGATGAACGAGGAGCGAGAGCGCTCAGACGGTCGCAGCAGCGTAATTTGGAGCCAACTCCAAAGCCTCCTGGATCGTCCGACCTTCAGCCAGCTGCTGCACAGCAAGCTTTTCTGGTCGGGATTGCTGTTCAAGCTCGTTTTGGGCTCGACCCTGGCTTCGTTTTATTTGCGTGATCTCTTCATTCCTTTTATCAACTACTTTGTAGATTCGGGTTTTTCCAACCCCTGGGAACACTTCGCCAAACTCGGCCGGCTCAATAGCTTTCCTTATCCTCCGGTCATGCTTTACGTCATGGCCTTGCCGCGTTGGATCCTGGGAATTTTCCTTCCCACCGGTACCGATGTCGTCACCCCTGGGCATCTGCTGGCGATGCGATTACCGCTGTTGCTCTGTGACATCTGTATTGTCAGCGTACTGGTCTCCTGGCTGCCCAACCGTCTGCGGCATATCTTGGTCTTCTATTGGTGGTCGCCACTTGCAATCTACATCGTGTACTGGCACGGTCAGCTCGACATCGTCCCGACAGCTCTCTTGATGCTCTCGCTTTATGCGTTACGCAAGAACATGCGGGCGGCGTCCATGATTACTTTTGGGCTTGCCTTGGCTACCAAGAGCCACTTGCTCGTGGCCTTACCGTTCTTTTTTCTCTTCCTTCGCCGTCAAGGCGGTAGCAGCCACGCCTTACGGTGGACAGCACTGTCGCTGGTCACCTACCTCGCCGCTATCATGCCCTATGTTTTCGACTTCAGCTTTCGCCAGATGGTGTTCCTGTCGCCGGAGCAAGCTCGACTGTGGGCGTTCCGGCTACCCGTCGGCTTGGGTGGCCCGGCGATCATTCTGGCGCCATTGGCGATCCTGTTGTTGTGGTTCCGTTTCGACATGTATCAGAAACAGAACTGGGATCTGTTCATCAGCTACTTGGGCATTTGTTTTTGTGTGTTGGTCACCTTGGCTCCGCCGCAACCGGGCTATCTACTGTGGTTTCTACCTTTCTTTGTCTACTTTGCAGCCCGCTCTCGGCCCTTGGCGTTGCTGCCGCTGCATATCTACACCCTCGCCTATATTTTCTACTTTGCCCTACGATCTGATTCAGATATTTTTGACGCTTGGTGGCTGGTTTCATCCAAGATTGCGCACTTCAACACTCCCTACGAGGTACTGACATCAACGTTCGGCGACGAAACGTTGACGCTGGTTCACAGCTTTGCGTTCACCTTCATGGCGGGCAGCATGGCCGGCCTGGTTTTGCAGATGTACCTTGTCGGCGTGCGATCCAACGAGGTCTACAGACTTCGCACCCGGCCGGTCGTCATCGGCGTCGCTGGCGACAGCGGTTCGGGTAAAGATTATTTCTGCCATTTGCTCGGAAATGCCTTGGGCAACGAGCGAACCCTCAACATCTCAGGCGACGACTACCACCGATGGCCGCGGGGGCACGAGATGTGGCAGGTCCACACCCACCTCGACATCAGGGCCAACGAGTTGCATCGACAGCAGAATCATGCGGTGGCGATCTCGCGCGGAGACGCGATCGTCAAAGGCGTCTACGATCACGAAACGGGAACGTTCACCGACGAAGAGGAAGTTGATCCCAAACAATATGTCGTGTTCTCCGGCCTTCATACTCTGGCACTCAAAGCCCCGCGCCGACTATACGATTTGACCATCTTCCTCGACCCCGACGATGACCTCCGTCGGCGCTGGAAACTGCGCCGCGACGTCAGCGAACGAGGTCACTCGCAGGAACAAGTGCTGGCCAGCCTTCGCCAACGCGAAGATGATCGTGAGCGCTTCATCTTGCCTCAACGCCAGCAAGCGAGTGTAGTGTTCTCCATGCGCCCGATCACCGACAGCCCGCTGGCGGATTTCGATCGAGAGCCGGAAAAAGCCCTGGAAGTGGAAGCTTCCAATAGCTTTCACCTCGAGCCCTTGGTTGCGGCGTTGGCTGAAGTGGAGAGCATCGCGGTCCAGCACAACCCATACAGTGACCCGACTAATCAGACCCTACGGATCACCGGCAGCATTTCCCAGGAGCGAATCGCCGCGATCGCTGCGTCGATCATGCCCAACCTCTATGAGCTCAGCAATGCGCCGAAGCTGGGGGCCGACCTCGACGGCTGCCTTCAGGTTGTCACTCTGATCTGCCTCGACGAAGTTCTGCGGTGGCGGCGATAACCCGCAATAGACGAGCGCCTTTCCAGCACCTCGGTTCTGGTACGATGCGAGCCTGGCTTCGACTTTTCGGCACCGCTCTCCAGCGACTTGCCTCTCCCTACCTACCGCGGCGGAGACCCCTTTGCCTGACGCCACTGCGACACGTTTCGACCCAGAGCATCCGCCGGCTGCTGCTGAGGTCTCTCGACCTCTTGGAGCTTGGCTCTGCGCTCTCTCGGGAGTCTTGCTGTTCACGCTCTATGGGTGGCTGGAAGGTCAGCTTCCCCGGGGTCAGCAAGAATTCGCCTATTTCCCCTACGTGACCGATCCTCTGCCCTTCGCACCGATGAGGGGATTCACCTTCGAGCAGCTGTACCGTCATATTTGCCGGACGTTCGTGCTCGGACCAAGCTTGATCTGCATCGCCTTCGCCATCGCTGGGTGGTGGCGGGTCCGGCTGCCCGGAGCGCGAGCTCGCCGGACCTTGATGATCGCAGCCATCGGCGGGTCCCTGGTGGTGACGGCGCTCGTAATGGCGGTTGTCTTGAACGGCCGGGCCATCGTGGACGACGAATTGGTCTACCGCCAACAAGCCGAGTTGCTGGTTAGCGGCCGGCTGGCGGAGAACACGGTTCCTCCCTGGGGCTGGGAAGTGTTCACCATCTGGACCGATCTAGGTGCTACTGGGAAGTATCTTTTCGGCGAGCCCTTATTGCAGATTCCCGGGACGCTTTTGGGGATGCCAGCGCTAATGCACCTCTTGCTGGCGCCCCTGGCACTATGGGGATGGTACCGGGTCGTCGCCAGCGACACAGATAGCGAAGTGGCTTTTTGGTCGACGATTCTGGTCGCTGTCTCACCCATGTTCATCTTGACCAATGCCGTTGGCCTGTCTCACACCACAACGATCACGTGTCTGATCTTCGCCGCTCTCGGCTACCAGTGGGCAGCTGGCGACCGCCCGATTCAGGGAGCGATCCTGACCGGTATCACACTAGGTTTCGGGCTCACCGTGAGGCCCCAAGTTGTCGTTCCGATCGGTCTGGTGATCGGACTGGCGACCCTCTATCGGTTGCTGCAACGCCGTCGCATCGTTGCGGCTACCGCCCTGGTTGCTTCCGGCTCTTTCTGGCTGGTGTTGATCATGCTCTACAACAGGGCCCTCACAGGGAGTCTGCTGACCCTGCCATGGTATGTGTTCAACCCGATCGAACGTTTCGGATTTGGGCATGTGGGCGGCATCGAGTGGGAGCACAGTCTCTGGTCGGCGGTGGAGAACCTGCTCGTCGTGGCGGTCCGTTTCAACGGCTGGTGGCTGGGGTGGCCGCTGAGCCTAGGGCTGATCCTGGGCTGGTGGGTGCTGGGACGGCCACGCCAGGGAGCGAATCTCTGGTTGCTCGCCAGCGCCGCTCTGATCTTGCTCAACGTGCCCTACTACTCGACCGGTATGTCGGACACCGGTCCGGTCTATTATTTCGAGCTGCTCTTGCCAGCTGCAATCCTGGGGGCCCATACCATTGTGGCTGCTCTGAGACGCTGGCCTGCGGCGACAACCGCTTTACTGATCGCCAGCTTCGGCCTGGGCACGACAACTTTTCTGGGCGAGAACATCGCACGCCTGGATCGTCTCGTCACCACGATCCATGCTCCGATCGAAGCGGTCCTGGAAGAGATCGAGGGACCAGCGCTTTTGATTCACGAGAACACAGTGACCGAATCCCTACGCTTCGGTTGGGTTTGGTCGTTTCCCGTTCGCCTGCGTCACGAGAGCGAGCCGATCGTCACCTACCCTCGCGGCCCGATGAAATTCCTGCCCGATCTGTTGGAACGCTACAGCTACCGCGCCTGCTGGTATACGAGGATCAATCCCGACACGGTCCAGCGCGAACTGTATCGCTGCGAAGATGCGATGCATCTGCTCAGCAAGCCACCTCGAGTAGGGAATGCGCTACGGATCTCTCCGACGGCGGAGCGGTTGGGCCTCTTGAATCCCGAAGAGACCTACTCGACGCGCAAATTCCTCGCGAAGCAAGATCCCGAGTAGCCCAGGCTACTTCTCCACTAATAGCAGCAGTGCCGGCAGCACGACCAGGCTGGCGAACAAAGCCGCCAGCATGGCGATGGCGGTGAACAAACCGAAGTAAAGCAATGGCAGAAACTCGGCAAAACATAGGACGAAGAAGCCGAGGGCGGTGATGACGGAGGTCCGCACCATCGCCCGGCCGACGGTCTGCAGGCCGGAATCCACCGCCGCCCCCAAAGCAACACCCTCCTGACGCAACGTGACGTAACGGGTCAAAAAATGAATCGTGTCGTCGACACCGATGCCAAGGGCGATACCGGCGATCATCACCGTCGCGGGATCGAGAGCAACGTCGAACCAGGCCATGGTGCCTAAGGCGAGCAAAATTGGAGTCAGGTTTGGCGCCAGGCTGATGAATGCATAACGAACCGATCGCAGCAGCAGAGCGATCACCGGGCCGATCAGCAAAAACGCCAGCAGGATACTGCGAATCTGGCTGTCGAGCAGGCGCTCCTGCATCTCGACCAGCAGCGGCACGATGCCGGTCGACCGTGGATGCCAGTCCGCATCCAACCGATCGATCTCGGTTCGGATCGCCGCCAATAGCTGCCGGTGCTGATCGGAGCTCATCGGCTGGGCGAGAACACTCAAACGCAGTGTCCCCCGATCAGGATCGTCAGAGGCCGGCTTGTAGAAACCGCGCAACTCCTCGTCGAGCTGGGCTGTGGTGTCCTGCCACGCTTCGGCGAGCGCCGTTTCATTGTCTGGCAGGCGGTGCACGCTGGGGGGCGCGTGGATCGCATTCTGGTGCGACTTCTTCACAAAATCGACCGCTGAGATGACCTTTGCCACACCGTCCTGGCCAGCGATGGTCTCAGCCAGTCGATCGACCCGCTCCAGAACGTTCAACGTCGCCACGTCAGCCGGCGGCGTCAACAGGATCTCGACCGAATAAGGACCGGTGAAATCCGCCAGAATCTCACGGTAGGTAATGGCGATGGGCGCATCGTGCTTGAAGAAGCTGATGACATTGGACTCGGCGCGCAGTCGCAGCAGCGACAGCACTAGCACCACCGCGAACATCGCTGAGCCAACCACAATCCAGCGGGCACGACGACCAATGAATCGCCCCAATGCAGCGAGTACCGGATGGTGCTCGACGGTCGCAGCCCGCGGTCGCGGCGGACACAGACGCGCCAGGCTCGGAAACAGGATGAAGTTACTGGCCAAGCACAGCAAGATACCGATCGCCGCAAAAAACCCCATTTCGCGCACCGGATGCATGGAGCTGACCATCAATGACCCGAAGCCCAACGCAGTGGTCAACGCGCTGTAGATGCACGGCCGCGCAAGCTCCTTCATGGCGCTGCGGATCGCCTCCTCGAGCTCGCTCCCCGCCGCCAGCAGCTGACGGGTACGCGACAACAAATGAATCGACGTCGACAGCCCGAGGACCCACAACAGAGGCGCCAGGGTGACCGTCACCATGTTGATCGAGCGGCCGGCGAGTTGCATCAAGGCAAGGGTCCAGACGATCCCGGCGCCCACCGAGACGGTCGGCACGAGCAAACCGTAGGGGCGCTGAAAGAATGCGATCAGTAGAGCCGCCGACAACAGAAACACCAAAGGAAACAAGGTCTGCGCCGAACGCCGCGACCCCGAGTCCAACGCTTCGTCGATCACCGGCGAGCCGGCAAGATAAACCTGCCGCTGCGGCCAGTTATCGTCGATCGCCGTCTTCACCGCCGCCACGATTGCGCCGCGATCGAGCTGTTCTCGACCCCCGAGCACCAACCAGATCGCCGCATGGCGACCATCCGCGGACACCATAAAATCTCGATACAACGGCGATTCTCGCAACTCGCGACGGAAAGCCTCGATGCCCAACAGGCTGAAGAAACGTGAGTAGACACTCGACAGACACCGCGCCTGCTGGATCCCGGGAATCTCCTCGAGCGACCACCGGAGGTCGGTCAACTCCTGAAGGAAATCCAAGTCGACGGTATCGGGTAGCCGGTAGACCAGCAGGATGTACTCTTCGCTGCCGAAGGCATCCAAGAACTCCTGGTACGTCCCATAGGCTTCGCCGTCGCGATCGATCCACACCTCGATCGAGTTGTTCACCCCAAGCTCGACGAGCAGCGGCGCCGTCGCCAACGTGATGGCAACGACGATCGCCGCCCACAGATGCGGGCGACGATCGATCCGATCCAAGAGCGCTAGCGGCAACTCAACTCCGAAGCCTCCGGGCCCCGGCCGGCCACCGGGCTACCAGCCGCAGGTCCGCCCCGCGTTTTGCTCGTCGAGCCATGTCTTCAATGGCGCGAAATAGTCGAGGATTGCTGTCGCATCCATCTGCCGTTGGCCAGTCAGAGCTTCGAGGGCATCCGGCCATGGGCGGCTGGAGCCCATCGCCAGCATCTCTTGCAGTCGCTCTCCGGCTTCTGCGCTGTCATAAATCGAGCAGCGGTTCAGCGGCCCTTCGTAGCCCGCCACTTCGCACAACGAGCGGTGGAATTGGTATTGCAGAATGTGAGCCAGGAAATAACGTGTATATGGCACATTGGCCGGTACGTGATACTTGGCGCCTGGATCAAAGTCGGTCGCCGCCCGTTCCACCGGCGCGCCGACACCTTGATACTTCTCCCGCAGCTGCCACCATGCCGAGTTGTAGTCGGCCGGGGCGACCTCTCCCGCGAACACTTTCCAGCGCCACTGATCCACCAGCAGGCCAAACGGCAGAAAAGCGACCTTGTCGAGGGCGGTGCGCAACAACAGACCGAGATCGGCGGAAGCTGGCGGCTCTTGGTCCAAGAAACCGAGCTTGACCAGATAACCCGGAGTCACCGACAAAGCGATGGTGTCACCGACCGCTTCATGGAAACCATCGTTGGCGCTGTCGGTGTAGAGCGGCGGCTGATGTTTGTAGGCCCGTTGGTAGAAGTTGTGCCCCAGCTCGTGATGAATCGTGTTGAAGTCTTCACTGTTGACCTTGATGCACATCTTGATACGCAGGTCGTCCTGCCAGTCGAGATCCCAGGCACTGGCGTGACACACCGCGTCATGATCCGTTGGCTGGACGAACAGCGACCGTTCCCAGAAGGTGTCGGGCAGAGGATCAAAACCGAGGGAAGTGAAGAAACGCTCACCGTAACGCACCATCTCACGCTCATCGACCCCTCGCGCCTTCAGCAGCTCGGTCAAGTCGTAACCCGCGTCGACGTTACCCGGAGCCACCAAGTCGTAGACGTTGCTCCACGTCTGAGCCCACATATTGCCAAGGAGATGCGCCGGAATCGGTCCGCCGGCATCGACAACATCGCCGTATTGGTCCGCCAACTTGGCCCGCACATGGCAATGGAGCGCTTCGTAGAGGGGTTTCACTTGGCCCCACAGGCGATCGAGCTCAGCGGCGAACTCGTCGGGATCCATATCGTACTTCGAACGCCACATCGCCCCGAGATCACTGAACCCCAGTTCACTGGCGCCTTTGTTGCCGAGCTCCACATAACGTTCGAAGCCCTCGCGCATCGATGGCGACACGGTACGCCAGCCCTGCCAGGCGTCGAGCAGCTCATCAGCATCGTGGCTCGAATGAATCACCTCCGAGAGCTCGCCGAGATCGCGACACTCGCCGCCTTCGGAGCAATGTTTGCCGCTGCCGTAGATGCTCTTCATCGACGCCGTGATGCGGGTCAGCTCACGGGTTTCGTCAGCGTTGCTGGGGGCCGGCAAGGTCAAAGCCAGTTTGAGTTTTTCGAGCTTGCGAGCGACGTCGGGGTCGAGGTCGAGGCCATTGAATTGCGCCGCCTTTTGGGCCAAGCCAACCACCAGATTGGTCGTCTCTTCCTCGGCAGCGGCAGCCAACAACTCGGTGTCGTGGGTGATGAAGTTGGCTTGCACCCAGCTAGCGCGCTCGGTGGCGATCCACGACTCGAGCAGCTCAACTTCGGCGGCGGCCACAAATTCAGCGGCCTTGGCAGGGGTCGGAGGCGCCTCAGCAGACTCCTGACAGGCAGTCGACACCAGCAACGTCGAGACGATGAGCAACGTCTTCGAGTGCTCAACAATACCTGAGATCATTTTCGACATGGATTGTCCTCTTATTTCTTGCCAGGTTACAGCTCTCCGAGACGCCTGCGAGGCTAGCGAGCCGCGGGGAAACGCAAAGCCGCCTCGAGGCGTTCCAGGCCAATCGCGAGATCGGATTCGGAGCAAGCGAAAGAAATCCGGATGTGCTCATCGGCGCCAAAGGCGACCCCGGGGACGATGGCGACCCCGGCTTCCTCGAGCAAATACTCGGCGATCTCCAAGGAGCCGCGACAACCATCGCGATAACAAGCCGCGACGTTGGGAAAAGCGTAAAAAGCGCCGGGCGGGGTTGTGCAAGTCACCCCCGGCAGTCGCTCTAGGCCTTGCACCAGGAAGTTCCGTCGACTTTCGAAAGCCGTGAGCATCTTCTGGACATCACTCTCGGCGCCGGTCAAGGCGGCGAGGGCGCCACGCATGGCAAACGAAGTCGGATTCGATGTCGCATGGCTCTGCACCGCGGCGACCCGCCGGATCAAATCGGCGGAGGCCAACGCGTAGCCGATGCGCCAACCGGTCATCGCATAGGTCTTGGAAAACGAGCTGACGACGATCACGGTGTCCGGGAACTCCGCCGCCAGGGCACCAGCACTGGCGTACTCTCGGCCATCGAAGAGGAAACGCTCGTAGGTTTCGTCACTCAGCACCACGATGCCACGTTCGGCGCAATGCTCGACGAGTCGCCGCAGCTCGTCGGCCGCGATGACGCCACCCGTGGGATTCGACGGTGAGTTGATCAACACCATCCGGGTGGTGTCTTCGATCGCGTCGATCAGCGGCTGGGCGCGGATCGCGAAGCCATCTTCCGCTGCCAACGGAACAAAAATCGGCTGGCCACCCGCGAAACGAATTTGCTCGGGAAAACTCACCCAGCAAGGTGACGGCACCACTACGCTGTCACCTTCGTCGATCAGCGCCATGGTGAGCTCGAACAAGGCCGCCTTGGCGCCGACAGTGACCACCACGTTGTCGGCCTTCCATTCGACCCCATGAAGACGCCCATAGTGATCGGCCAGGGCGCGGCGAAGATCCGGAATTCCGGCTGCGGCCGTATAACGGGTAAAGCCCTCTTCAAGGGCTTGGATAGCGGCGCCAACCGCTACTTGCGGGGTCCCGAAATCAGGTTGGCCGGCACTCCAGTCGATGATCTCGCGACCCGCGTCGCGCAGTTCCTGCGCCTTGCGAGTCACCCGCATCGTCGCCGATTCAGCGAGGCCGGCGGCACGTCTAGATAGTTGCATAACGCGGCATGGTATCATTCGATGGGCGACTTTACATTCGCCAATTTTTACACAGGCTCGACATCCCAGGCAGCCCCAACCCAGTACGACCGACTAGAATCGCGTCTCGGTTTTTCGGACTGCTAGTTGACGGACTGTCGTAGGCTAGAAGGTAACCTGATGATCGCCAGAAACTTTGCACAACCTCTCGTGTTGCTCTGTCTCCTTGTGGCGGCTTACGCATCCCCCGCTCTCTCTGCGGCTTCGACGCCCGCAACCCAGCCCTCGAGATGGCTGACGAGCCTCGACTCAGCTGTCGACGCGGCGCGGGAAGGCAACCGCTATCTGTTGGTCGATCTTTACGCCGACTGGTGCGGATGGTGCAAAGTGCTCGAGAAAGAAGTTTTCACCAGCCCAGAATTTCGTGAGCTCACCCAAGACATGGTGTTGCTGCGAGTTGATACCGAAGACGGCGGCGAAGGCACAGAGCTGCAAGGGCGCTTCGGAGCAAGTGGACTACCGACGACTTTGATCCTCGACCAGAACTTGGTCAAGGTCGGCGCGGTCAAAGGTTACGCGCCGACCGCCGAATTCATCACTCGAGTCCAGAATCAGATCGAAGCCTTCGACTCCAAACTCGAACTCTACGACCAGGTGCGTCGCGATAACAACGTAGCCCGGATGCGCCAACTCGCCGAAGACTTCCACGGTCGCGGTGACGGCAAGCGGGCGGCAGATCTTTACGACGCGCTGCTCGTCAGTGTCTCGAACGAGGATCCAGCAAGCGCTCGGCTACATTATCTCGCTGCCGACGCCCACCGGTTGAGCGGCGACTTCGCAACCGCCACAACGCGACTACAACGCGCCAGCCAGCTCGCCGCCGATCAGGGAAAAACCGAGCTCGGTGAGCGTCTTGACATGCTGCGTTATTACATCGCTTTCGACCGTGGTGACTGCGGTGAAGCCACCGCATCGCTCGAACAATTTCTTGATCGCCATCCCCATAGCGGCCTGCGGTCGCAAGCCCGTCGCACCCTCGACGCGGTGCGGCGCGGTGAGAGTATGGAATGCACCTGACCTCCGCTGACCCGCGGAGCTTCTCATTGGAGGCCCAGGCATGAGCCCATGGATTCGTTCCCGCCGCGGATGGCTACACACCAAGATCGGCTTGGCGCCGGTTGCGGTTCTGCTGAACCTCGTCGCGCTGGCCTGCATCGCCCCAACGACGGCCCATGCTTTTCCCGGCGCCGAGCACAAAGCCGCCCTGGACGTCGCCCTCGATCGCACCGCCTACGAACCTGGAAGCACGGTTCGTGTCGCCGCCCGGGTGGCGATCGACGACCACTGGCACGTCAACAGCAACACCCCCAGTTATGAGTATCTGATCCCGACCGAGCTCAGCTTCGAGCTGCCTGACGGGACCTCGACAACTCACATTACCTATCCGCCGCACAAAATGCTCGGCTTCGACTTCACAGACGAGCCGATTGCGGTCTACGACGGCACGGTCACGATCTTGGCTGAGTTGAGCCTGCCCCAAGACATCGCTGCGGGCACCCTCGAGAGTCAGGCTGCTTTGCGTTACCAGGCCTGCGACGACAAACAGTGTTTGCCCCCGGTTACGGCAAACATACCGTTCCAACTCACCGTCGGCAGCGGTGGCCAGGCGACCAACGGCGAGTGGTTCGAGCAGGTCGCCGCCAATCCAGCCACCGATACGACAACCGCCAATCCGGTCGCGACCGCTTCCGAGAGCGCGCCGCCAAATCTGGCGGGAATGCTGCTATTGGCGATATTGGGCGGCCTTATCCTCAACGCCATGCCCTGTGTTCTACCGGTGCTGTCGTTAAAAGTTTTTGCCCTCGTCAAGAGCGCTGGTCAGGGCCGATCCAATCTGATCATGGGCACCCTGGCGACCACTGCGGGGATTGTCGTCTCGTTTTGGGCTCTGGCCTTGGCGGCGGTGCTTGCCGCCAAAGCGGGCGCGGCGGTGGGCTGGGGTATTCAATTCCAGCAGCCGGGATTCGTCACCTTCCTGGCGGTCGCGATGGTGCTCTTTGCTCTCAACATGTGGGGGTTGTTCGAGATCCCACTGCCTCAGAGCGTGGCGCAGGCGGCGGGCTCCAGCTCTCGAGAAGGCCTCGCCGGGCACTTCGCCTCAGGCCTCTTTGCCACTTTGATGGCAACTCCCTGCTCAGCGCCTTTTCTCGGTACCGCCATCGGTTTCGCGCTGGTGCAGAGCACGGCGGTGATTTTCGCCATTTTCACCGCGGTTGGTCTCGGCCTGGCCCTACCCTACCTGTTGCTGGCCGCTTTTCCCGCCACTGCCAAATGGCTGCCTAAACCCGGTCATTGGATGATCACCTTCAAACACCTGATGGGTTTCTTGCTGCTGGCCGCGTCGGTTTGGCTGTTCTATGTGCTGGCGGCACAGATCGCCCCCGAGTCGGTCGCCTTCGTCCAATTGTCAGTGCTCGCTTTGGCACTCGCAACCTGGCTCTTCAACCACAACCAGGGGCGACCCACTCGCCGTCGGTTGGCCGCCATTGGTATTGCCGCGGCGACGATCGGTAGCATAGCTCTCGCGGTGACCGCGCCGCCCGCTGCCGCGGGTGGCAGCAGCGCCTCGGAACTCATCGGATGGGTCAGCTTTGACGAAACCGAAGCTACCAAGCTCGCTGGCGACGGTAAGCTGGTCTTCGTCGACTTCACGGCTGATTGGTGTTTGACCTGCAAAGCCACGGAGCGACTGGTGATCGAAACCGACGACGTCGCCAAGGCGTTCGAACAGCACGAAGTTGTTCCGATGAAGGCCGACTGGACCAATCGCGACGACCGCATCACCGAAATCATGGCCCGCTATGGCCGTGCTGCGGTGCCCTTTTACCTACTCTATCGTCCCGGCCAAGCCCCCCACGTCTTTGGAGACCTGCTGACCAAAGACGCTTTGATCTCAGCTCTCGACGAGGCCCGAAGCCAAGTCGCTGAGGTGCACTGAAGGGCGCCTGGCGAGCGTGGCCCCAAGCTAAGAATGGTGAGCAAAGACGCTGAGCAAGATCGGCGCGGCGCGGTCCTGTTGACGATCGCCCGTGCTCACCTAGAAGAGACCCTCCGCCAGCAGCTAGCCAAGGACAACGATGACTGCTGGCGCACCGAGCCCTGGTTGTTCGAAGATGGCGCCGTATTCATCACCCTGCGGACACACGGCAGCGCGGAAATCCATGGCGACCTGCGAGGCTGCGTCGGCAGCCTGGTCGCAAACCGTCCACTGATCGACGATATCCGCGACAACACCATCGCCGCGGCCAAACGCGATCCTCGTTTTCCACCTCTCGAGGTCGACGAGCTCGAGCTTGTTGATCTCGAGGTCACCCTGCTCTCGAAGCTCGAGCCGATGACCGTCGCCAACGAGGCCGAAGCCCTGGCCCAACTCCGGCCGGGACACGACGGTATCGTGCTCAAACACGGTAAACGCCGCGCGACCTTTCTGCCACAAGTATGGGACAGTCTGCCAACCCCCGAGGGGTTCCTGGGTGAGCTCAAACGCAAGGCAGGGCTTTCGCCGGATTTTTGGCGCCACGACATCCAGCTCGAACGCTACGGCGCCCGTAAATGGCGCGAGGCCGACCTCTTGGGCAAGCCGAGCTAACCCCATCATGACAAAGCCAATCCGCCGGGATGACCGTTTTTCAAGCGAACGCCTGACGTTACGACTGGTGACCGAAGACGATTGTGGCCCAACCTACGTCGGTTGGCTGGCCGACGGGGACGTCCATCGGTACCTCGAAACCCGCTTCACCGAGCATACGGAAGACGACATTCGCGCCTTCGTCCGCGACCAACTCGCCGACCCGCAAAGCTGGCTATTCGCCATCGTCCTCACAGCGGCGGACCGTCACGTCGGCAACATCAAGATAGGACCGATCAATCCTCAACATCGTTATGCCGATGTCAGCTACTTCATTGGTGACCGCTCTTGCTGGGGCCAAGGCTTGGCAACGGAGGCGATCGGGTTGGTGACGCAAATTGGATTCGAGCGCCTCGATCTGAATCGCTGTCAAGCCGGACTCTATAGCGGCAACGCTGCTTCGGCAAAGGCTCTGCTAAAGAACGGTTACCGTGAGGAAGGTCGATTCAGGAAACAGCTTCAGGGGCCTGACGGTTGGGAGGACCACCTTTGGTATGGGATCCTGGCTGAGGACTGGCGAAAGGTAGGAATCTGAATCGGTAGAAGTAGAAATCGGTAGAAGTAGAAAAGGTAGATCGAGGAGGATTCTCTGAATCTTCACGACCACGTTCGCGGATCGGTCCACGCGGCGCCCTCAGCGTCGAAGCGAGCGAGCGCCTGGCGCAGTTCATCGTCAAGGGCCGGCGACGCCAACGCTTCGGAGACCGGCGTCAACTGCTCGGGATCATCGAGACCCAGCAGAACGTAGTCGAGATCCTCGCAAGCCAGCGCCGCCCGCAAAGCCAACGCGGCGGGCGAGCAACCCGTATCAACCGCCAACCGGGCGAAGGCTTGCAAGGCCGGACGCCCCGCATCTGCCGCCATGGGTGGCTGACGACCCAGCAACAGTCCTTGCAAATAGATGCTGCGCCCAGCGAGACAAACGCCCTGGGCACAGGCAGACGCGACAACCGCTTTGACCGTACCTTGGTCACAGACATTCCAAGCGCATTGCACCACTGCGAAGGCGCCGAGCTCGATCGCCGCCTTGGCATCCATCTGTCCGTAGACCGTCGCTCCCAAAAGCTCGACGCGGTCGTCATCTCTCGCGTCGACCAACCAGGCCTGGAAGTCGGGATCGTCGATCAGGTCGGCATGCCAATTGTGCCACTGCAAAAGCTCGACGCGCTCGCGACGCAGACACTGGAGAGACGCATCCAATCCATCAGGACCGTTCTTGGTCCAGATTGCGCCAGGCCAGAAGCGCCCCAACATCTCCTCGCTCACACCGTAAGCGGGCGCGGTATCGGCGATCCGAAAACCCAAGTTCCAGGCTGCCTCGCAGGTCGCCGCGACGCGTCCCGGGTCGGGAGCCACCGGGGCACCTCCGTCGAGCCCGGGCCGCCCATAGGCCATACCCAGCCCCGCCGCGCCGAGAATCAACTTGCCGGCAGGATCCGCTACCGCAGCATCAGCCACGGCGGAAGACGACCTTGTTTTCCTCACCCAGAATCAGCTCGTCGACAGCATTGCTGTCGACCGCCGCTCGAAGAACCTGAAAGGCGCCCCGATAAGCCGCCTCGGTCTCTTTCAAAGCCGCATCGTCGTGCGCCAACGACACAAACTGCGAGCCAGAGAATAGAACACCACGACGCAGCATCTCTTGCTGGAACAGCGTCTTGAGCTGCATCCCCCGCCAACCGTGGGCGTCCTCGAACAGGATGACGGTCCACGGCGGAAGCCCAGCGGCACGAGTGCAATGGGCAAAACCGTAGGCTTCCGCCAAGCGATCGTAGGACGCTTGTAGACGTCGACCGTAGTCCCAGCAGTGCTGAGGGTAATCCTCTTGTTGCATGACTTCGAGGGTCGCGATGGC
>JAJCXQ010000434.1 GCA_029263355.1 Acidobacteriota bacterium
TAGCGCCGGCTTCCGCCGGAGCCGCCTCCTCGCCACCGACCCGATGATAGTAAACGATACCTAAGCCGTGAGAAAGAACGGATGGCTCCGCACCGTGTTGCGGGGGGCGATGTGACGAGGGACGATGTGACGGCGGCGGACCTGGGTTGGCCAGGCGACGGGGCCACGGTCGATGAGTCGCACCGGTACCGACCTCGAGCGCTGACGCACGCGATGGGGCTCGATGACCCGGTGAGGACTGCGGACTCTGCGCGGCTTGACGGGGCTACGATGCGCAGGGTCGCGAGGCTCCGCGTCACGGTGCCCGCTGGGCCGATCGACGAGGGATCGTAAGCGCTCGATCCGTTCCACGGTCGCCGGGTGGCTGTCGAGGAACGACGAGGTGCGGCGCGGCATCGGGAATAGGAAGCGCCACCAGCCCCCCTGGCGAGCTTCGAGCTTGGCGAGAGCGGAAGCCAGGCCGAGGGGGTCCCCGGTGAGGCGTGCAGCCCCGAGATCCGCTTCGAGCTCACGGGTTCGAGAGAGTGCAAGCAGCAGCAGCGAGCTCAGGGTTGGCGCCGCGATCAATAGCAGCACGGCAGACAGGGGCACTTGAAACCCGCCCATAAATAGCGCTGGCAAGCTCAAGACGAGTATCAACTGGCCGAGCCACGAGAGACTACGAGTCATGCGCCCGATCAGCTGAGCCAATCCCATCACCCACAGGTCGCGATGGCGGATGTGGCTGATTTCGTGCGCCAGCACCCCAGCCAGCTCTTGGCGATCGAGGGTCTGCAGCAAACCATGGGTGACGCCGATTGCCGACTCGTCAGCATTGCCGACGGCGAAGGCATTGAGGGTCGGCGATGGCACCAGGTAGAGATCCGGCCCCCGCCGGAGCTCGGCGCGTTGAGCCAGTCCGTGGACGAGTTGGTAGAGAGCGGGGGCCTGGGCATACGACACCGGCTGGGCGCGATGCATCTTGAGCACCCACTGTGGCCGGACCCGACCGAGGGTGAAGACCGCGGCGCCAGCGACGATCGCCAGGGTGACTCCGGGAGTCCCGAAGAAAATCTGTCCGATCAAGGCGAGCAACATCACCATGCCGCCGAGCAGCAACAGCGAGTGCATCAGATTGTAAAACCTATGGTCGGATACGCGCTCGTGATTCATTCCGGTCTCCTGCGGACTGGATTCCTGCGGGACTTGCCAATATCGGCAGCATCCACTCTTTAGAACTTCTGGTGACGCCTGGTTATTCCTTACGAGGCACCTTGTCCGAAGATTCACAGTGATTTGGGGGTGTGTGCCCTGTTTGGCTGAGGCTCATCAACGCGTGTTGCCGCCGCAAATCAGTTTGCCGGCCTCGTCAACGCTCAGGGTGGACGCCAGATCATGTTTTGAGGACTCATCAAATCTTGATGCTGAGAGCAGATTAAGTTGCCGGGCTCTGTCAACGTTAGGTGCTGCTCCAGATTGTCTTCTGGGAGTCCGGCAACGCGTTCTGCAAGTGGCGTTCTGTGTTGTTGAGGCTCATCAAGGCTTGCCGCCGTCGTCAGATCAGTTTGCCAGACCTCGTCAACGCTTTGCGCCGACGTCAGATCGTGTTTGGGGAACCCTTCAACTCTTTGTGCCGGCCGCAGATCAAGTTGCCGAGGCTCATCAACGTTTCGTGCCGCCGCAGATCAGGTTCTGAGAGAGCGGCGACACGTTCTGCCGATGGCGATATGTGCTGTTGCGGCTCATCAACGCTTTGCGTCCGCCGCAGATCAAGTTGCCGAGACCCTTCAACTCTTGGCGCTGCCGGAAGATCATCTTCTCGGAATCCGGCAACGTGTTCTGCAAGCGGCGGCATGTGTTGTTGAGGCTCATCAATGTTTTGCTCCGTCGGCAGATCCTTTTGCCAGATCCGGCGACGGCGGTTCGCCAGCGACCGCGTGTGCTGTTGAGGGCCAGCAGCGCTTTGCGCCAGCGTTAGAACGCGCTGCTAGGCCCGGCGAAGACAGTTGCCAGTAGCGGACGCCCATACCCCAGCACGACGAGACCTGCTGCGGATAGCGGAGGGGCATCTTCGAGCTCATCAAGTCTCTATGTAGACGTTCGAGGGCGTATCGTGGAGTCCGATCAATGGTCTGTAGTGGTTGCTGGACGCGCGGAGCGTCCGGCGACTCTTGGGAAATTCTCTGATATTCGTAATTAATGATTGACAGTGATAATTCGCAGCAGTAAAATGCTGCCCATGGTGATCGAAAGCGGGTCGCCGAAGCATCGGGAGCTGATTAGAGGTCGCCAACGAACTGATCTTCTTCTCGGCGAGCTTGACAGGCTCTGCAACGACCCAGCCGACCCAACGGTGCCACTGCTGCAAAAGCGGCAACGCATTGGGTGAAGATCGCTGCCCGGTAGCCGCTGCGTAGCGGCCAGCGACCGACTGACGACGAACGGCCATGGACCGTAAGGCGCACCAGGTGTGGCCATTGGTCTTTAGCTATCGGTCAACGTCATTGACGGCTCGACTCGCTCGAGTCGGAAGGAGCAGGTGCGCCTAGAGAAAGGAGGACACACGATCGAGTAAATCCCGTCTGCGATAGTCAACGAGAGACCCGAGCTCCGAGCGTCGCCGTGGAGGTGACGCCCGGAACCCACTTCCTCGGTCAAGGGGTGGTAGCCCGCGACCGAGAGATCATCGAACAAGGAGTATTGTAGTTATGAGGACAGCACAAAGCGATTTGATTCTCGACTTTATAAACGATGCCGCGAAAGTCGAAGTAGAGATAGCAACCCACGTCGACCAGGTCGTCTTGCGACTTGGCGAGTGGGTAGGCCCGATTCTGGGCGGGGAGGATGAGCCAGACCTGTCCGGTTTCCGCTTTACCTTACTGGCCTTGAAAGCGGGACTCGGCGACTCGCGAGAGAAGCTGAATGCGGCCGAGCAACACAACATCGAGCTCGTCCGGCGGGCGGTCGAGCTGCGCCACGAACGCAAAACGCTCAACGACGGCCTCTACGATGACTTCACGAGCATGCGGCGAACCATTGAGGAGCTGTACCGAGGCAAGGGCAAAGCCAATCCTAACGCCTTCGTGGTCGCCGGAATCCAAGGCCCGACGCAACAGCGTCCGACGCGGCTGCTACGCCAGATTGACCTGGCAGTGACGTATCTTTCCCAGCCAGGGCTGGAGTTTCCAGCCTCGCGTTTCGGAAACACCCAGTTGAGTCCGCAGGATCTTGTCGACGCTCTCCAGCCTCGGGCTGATCGCCTACGGGAGGTTCAGGCCGAACTCCAGCAGCTAGGTAGCGAGCTCAACGCCAGCCGAAAAGAGAAGAAGCGTGCGCTCGAGCTCCACAAGAAGAATTTCTCGTGGGTTGCAACGGGCGCATCGGCTCTCTTCCAATTAGCTGGCGAATCTGAGCTGGCAGAACGGATCCGTCCCAGTCGTCGGCGTCGGCGTCGTGATACTGCTGCTGATGAGTCTGTTGCATCGGGTGAGGCACAGGAAGGTGCCGAACCTGATGAGACGGATGACTCTCCTCCAGCTGTAGAAACGGAACCTCAGGCAGCTGAGTCGTCGGATATCTGATCCGTTCTTGTCCCGGGCGACTCGCGAGGGTCGCCCGGGGTTTGTGGATGGGGAGTCTGCTTGCTCATCTCTGAATAGGTTGTGGGTTGGGAGATTGAGTCGACATTTATTGCGGCAGTATTTATTGCGGCAGTCCATGCAAGCAACGAATCCTCGCTTCGAGCGTAGGCCCTGCGTATTCCGACGATTCCGACCACCCATTCCGACGCAAAGCGACCAGTAGCCTGAGCGAGTCGATGTGGGGGCCCTCCTCGGGTTAAAAGTGGTCGGCTTGCGCCGCCGTTTGGGGCATCATCTTAGTGTACGTGGT
>JAJCXQ010000435.1 GCA_029263355.1 Acidobacteriota bacterium
CGCAGCTGTTCAACTTCATCAGCGCCACCGCAGGCGGTCTCTACGATCCAGCGACCGGTCTGGTGACGTGGTCGGTGCCGCGCCTGGCCTTTGCCGAGAGTGTGGAGCTCGAGGTCACGGTCGGTGCGCCCACGAGTCTCACGTTTGGCGAAGTCGTGACCAATACGGCGAGCGTTAGGGATGACGGGCAATTGGGTCCGGATGCTACGCCTGCCGACAACACGGCAGAAGCGACGGTGATTCTTTGGGACAACGTGACGCCAAGAGTTGAGATTGTTCTCGATCCCAACGTCGTCGAAGGCGATGTCGTGAGTCTGGGACCCGCGGTCTTTGATGACACAGACCCGGCAGAAACCCACACGGCGTTAATCGATTGGGGTGATGGTAGGGTCGAGGCGGGTATCGTCAGCGAGAGCGCCGGAAGTGGCACTGTTGCGGGTGAGCATGTCTTTCTCGACGATGGCACGTTCACCGTCGAGATTTGTGTCACCGGTACAGCGGGCGAAACCGGTTGTGATTCTCGCACTCTCGTGGTCGAGAACGCGGCTCCGGATGTGGCAGACGATGGCGACGTCGATCTGCGCCTGTGGACCGCCGAAACCTTTGACTACGTCCTTGGCGGTCACCAGGCCGGAGAGTGGGTGGTTGCCCCAGACGGCAAGAGTGTCGACCAGCTGAACAATACGCCGCCGACGGTGTTTTTCGGCGACTTCCCGGCCCTCGGAACCCGGCTGCAAGGGACGATCCGGGTGGATTCCGAAGCGGATGATGATTGGGTGGGTTTTGCACTCGGGTTTGAACCGGCTGATTCCCAAAACCCAGCAGCTGACTACTTAGTCTGCCAATGGAAGATGGCGGAACAGAACGGATCGCCCGAAGGGTTGACGGTGATTCGAGTCTCCGGTGTTCCCGACAACGTCGACGCTTTCGGCATCAAGCCAGGGCATGAGGCCTTCGGCGTCGTCGAGTTGGCTCGTGGGATCCGCTTCGGAGCTCTCGGCTGGGAGGCCCACCGTGACTACGAGTTCACGTTCGAATACAGCCCTGAGCGCTTCAGGATCTTCGTCGACGGCGTGCTGGAAGTAGACATCAGCGGTGCCTTTCCATCGGGCCGTTTTACGTTCTACAACTTCTCGCAAGACACGGTGCGCTACCGCGGCTTTACCCGCGAAGCGTTCGTGGGAGATGAAGGTTCGACGATCGAACTGAATGCCCTCTTTACCGACGTCGGTGTTCTCGACACTCACAGCGCCACGATCGATTGGGCGGATGGCGAGGTGACACCGGGCACGGTCGGTGGCGTCGGCAGTGCTACGAGCGTCACGGCGCCACATGTCTACGGCGACAATGGCACCTTCTTGACGCAGCTCTGCGTCGAAGACGACGATGGCGGGATCGGCTGCGGCCTCTTTACGATCGAAGTGCGCAACGTTGCGCCGAGGGTCATCGTTGGGCCGGATGCGCTAACCAACACTGGGGCGCTGTTCGACGCGCAGGGAACCACCTTTACCGATCCCGGAATCCAAGACACCCACACGGCGACGATCGATTGGGGTGATAGCACATCCTCCGTGGGTACCGTCACGGGCTCTGGAGGTTCAGGAACCGTCAGCGGCAGCCACATCTACACGCTGCCGGGCACCTATTCGGTCGAGGTATGTGTGACCGATGATGAAGGAGCCGGAGCCTGCGACAGCTTCCAGGTTGAAGTGATTCAAGGGCAGCCGATGCTCGCTGCGAGCAAAGTCGATTCTTTGGCTGAGGATCGCGACGGGGATGGCGTAGCAAGCCCAGGTGATGTCATTGCCTATGTGATCCAGGTTGCCAACAGCGGCAATGCCGCGGCCAACGGCGTAGAGCTTTCCGACGGGATTCCGGCGAATACGACGTTGGTAGCGGGAAGCCTCCAGACGTCCCAAGGGTCGATCGTGACGACCGCCCCGATTGCAATTGAACTGGGACAGGTGAGTGCCGGAGGGAGTGCCACGGTCACTTTCCGGGTGCAACTCGCTGATCCGTTCTCGACCGGCGTGCTCGTCGTCTCAAACCAGGCATCGGTGACGTCGCAAGAACTTCCGCCACTGGTGAGTGATGATCCGGACGCGGCAGGGTTTGCGGACCCGACAGTGACCGAGGTCTTCATCACTCCGGAGATCACTGTCGGCGATGTGTCCGTCATCGAAGGCGATATCGACACCGCAGCTGCCTTTACAGTGAACCTGTCGGCTGCTAGCAATCGTCCGGTGAGTGTCTCGTTTGCGACGAGTGGCGAGACCGCCTTGGCCGGGTCGGACTATCAATCGACAGCCGGTGTCGTGAGCTTTGCACCAGCTGGGACGACCGCCTCGGCAAGCGTGACGATTCTCGGTGACGACCTAGCCGAGGCAGAGGAGACCTTTCGCCTGGTGTTGTCGAGCCCGCACAACGCAGTCATTGCTGACGGTGAGGCGGTCGCAACGATCCTGGATGATGATGTGCCACTTCTCGCCGCCACCAAGATCGACACCCAGGCGACCGATGTAGACGGAGATGGCGTCGTCAGTCCGGGCGACACGGTGCGGTATGCGGTGACCGTCACGAACTCCGGAACCGGCACCGCGATGGGAGTGGTCTTTGACGATGCGATACCAGCTAATACGAGGTTGATAGCGGGCTCGGTGTCATCGAGCAAGGGTATCGTCGAGTCCGAAGATCCGGTGCGGGTCGCAATAGGTGATGTGGCGGTGGACGAGTCGGTATCAATCTCTTTCGAGGTGGTGCTCGATAGTCCAAACGCGGCCGGAGTCGGTGAGATTTCGAACCAGGGTGTGGTGGCCAGCGACACGCTGCCGGCCGTTCCAACGGACGATCCTGACGTTGCTGGGGAGAGTGATCCGACAGTGACGGTGGTGACCGCTAGCCCCGACCTGATTGCCACAAAAGTCGACATGCTGGTGGACGATGTCCTCGGCGATGGGGGAGCCTCACCCGGTGACACCCTGAGCTATCTGATCACGCTTGGGAACCGAGGCAATACTTCGGCGACGGAGGTTGTCTTGGTTGATCTAGTCCCACCAAACACCGTGCTCCTGGATGGTTCTGTTGAAAGCAGCCAAGGTGTCTTGGAGATCCTCGAGGATGGGGAAGGCCAAGCTCTGCGACTGACGGTTGATGAGCTTGCGGGAGGTAGCCTTGAAGAAGTGACTCTGGGCTTCCAGGTGTTGATCGACAATCCGCTTCCTGGCGTCACCGACGTCACCAACCAGGCGGAGGTCTCGAGCCTCGAGTTAGTGGATGTCTTGTCCGATGATCCTGACCTACCAGGAGCTGAGGACCCAACGTCGACCTCAGTCCTGGGCTGTAACTACGGATTGTCGGTGGACTTTGCCGAGGGCTGTCGCGCAGCCTTCATACCCGATGCCTGCGGCGAGTGTGACGGCAAGGTGGAAACGTTGACTCTCGAATACCTTGGCACTGAGGCGGACGTTTTTATCGAGGTAGTGCAGAACGACGACATCGTGGTCTTCACTGGCATTGTCCAGCCAGGCGACTGGTTGACACTAGATGGTGCCGACAGCCATGGGACATTGACCAGCAAGATAAAGGTGCATGTCAGTGGAGTCGAGCACGCGGAAATTCACACCAGCTGCTCGGAACCGATCGGCCCTGGCCAAGTCGTCGGTGACTTCCAAGTGGTCGATGGCGAGAGTCGCAACGGGGGGCCGCTGTGCCCCGTCTTTGGCGGCTGCGGAACCTGCGACGGCAATGTCACCGAGCTAACGCTTGAGTACACGGGAGACACGGCTGAAGTCTTCGTCGAGGTTTTCCAAGACGACAGTGACTCGGATGCGGACAGCGACAGCGACTCGGACTCCGACGGAGATTCTGGCTCCAGCTCGGTCATTGTGTTCTCGCGCGCGGTGCAGCCCGGAGAGCCATTTACCTTCCTGGGAGTCGACGCCAACGGCACACTGTCGAACGAGGTCACAATCTTCGTCGATGGCGTGGAGCACACCTGGATTCACACCAACTGCTCGCAGCTCGTTGGTCCAGGTTTGGTGAGCGGAGACTTCATGGTGACTGCTGGCTTCAGTCTCAACGGTGGCTCGCTCTGCCCGCTCCCTGCGCTGTGTGACGTTATCGGTACTGGGCGACTCGAGATCGATGGCCGCAACGTGACGTGGCAGCTGACCAACGTCGGTCTAGAGACCGTGAGAGTCGACGGCATCAATCTGTTGTGGCCGAGCTCGAACGGCTCCCTAGAAAAGATCAAGCTGGAGTCGAAGGCGATCTACGATCAGTCGGTGTTGCCGCCGACAGCAGCGATTGACTCCGGCTGGCAGAGCCAGGAAGAGGATCGTGAGATTCCTTCTGGAGGCACCAAGGAGTTGCGTTTCGAATTTGATGAAAATGCTGAACTCGGCAACCTGATCTGCGAGGGCGGTGGGAGTGACTCTGATTCCGATAGTGATAGCGACTCGGACTCGGATAGCGATTCGGACAGCGACTCCGATTCAGATAGCGAAAAAGCGACTTCGATCGGCCCGATTGCCTCTGGTGGTGGCCCCCTTGTGGATGGCATCGGACCGCAGATGCGGTTCCTAGGCTTCTCGTTGGCAGCGCTCGTCGTTGTGCTGATGTTTGGAAGGCGTCGTTTGCGAAGCGGTTTTGATGAACTCTTGATCGGGAACACTGGGAGTACGCAGGATGTATAGTCGAGAGAACGGCTCGGTATCTCGAACACGGATGACGCGTTACGACGCTCGTCACTTCGTCGTTCAACTCTTGTGTTTCACGATCTTCTTCCAATCCACGGGCATCGCGAATGCCTTGCCGTCAAGGCCTGAGAGGGCGTCGGACGAATCTGCCTCCAAGATTCCGATACAGCACATCGGCCGCTTAGTCGCTACGTCGTGGGATCTGTTTTCTGAAGCAACGGATCCCGTCGAGCAGTGGCTCGAGGAGGCAAGAGGGGCTTTCGGCCGCGACATCGTCGCGAGCTCTCCTTCGGATCCGCAACCACCCCTCCAAGTTGCTTCATTCTTACCTGCCGCAGCCATGACCAGTGCCTTCCTGGGCATCTCGGGCGATCTCCAGGCGGCCGGCAGCCAGCGCCCACCAACGCCGCCGCGCAGACCCAGTAGCAGGAAGGTCGAGACCTCTAGAGCTACCATTGTGCCGGTCAAGGCCACCGGCTCAGATGTCGCGCTTCTCACTGGCTTCAACCTGATCTCACTGCCCAACGAGCCTCCGAACACCGCACCAGCGACCGTCCTCGCTCCGATCGCGGGTCAGCTCACCGCTGCCTTTGCCTATGACGCCTGCGACTCGGCCAATCCCTGGAAGGTCTACGATCCAGCAGATCTCGCTGGGAGTGACCTCTCCGAGATCAACCACACGCAGGGGCTTTGGGTCGATGTGTCAGCGACCGCGTTGTTGCCATCAGCCGGCAATCAGCCGGCAGCCACGCAGATCCAACTCTGCACGGGCTGGAACCTCATCGGCTACCCACTCGCCCAACCGCGCCCGGTACCCTCAGCCTTGGCATCGATCGCCGGCAAGTACATTCGAGTCTTTGGCTTCGATCCAACCGATCCGCAGAATCTATGGGAGGGTTTTGATGTCGCTGCGCCGAGCTACGCCAACAACCTACCACTCATGCAGCCGGGGCGTGGCTATTGGGTTTTGGTGACGGAAGACACAACCCTCGATTATGAGAACGTTGGCGCTGCGCCCGTGGTCGATATCGCCATCCCGATGGATCTGGCTGAGGTCACGGCACCCACTGGCATCATCGGCTCGATCGATAGCAACTCTCTAGATCGGTGGACCTTGTCGTCCAGGCCCTCCGGGGAGCAGGGTACAGCCTTCGCCGAAGTCGCCTCGGGCAATACGCCGGTGAGTGACGTGACCCTCGGCTCGTTTGACCCGACGCTGCTCTTGAACGGTATGTATGACCTCAAGCTCGAAGCGGTGGACTTCGCCGGCCAGAGTGTTGAGGAGACAATCAGCGTGGTGGTCAATGGCCAAATGAAGATCGGCCACTTCACTTTGAGCTTCGTCGATCTTGCGGTTCCGGTTTCCGGCCTCGACATCGAGGTTGTTCGCACCTACGACAGCCGTGACAAGCGTCAAGGCGACTTCGGCATCGGCTGGAGCCTCGACATCCGTCAGGGGTCGTATCGCAACAACCGTCCGCCTGGCGATGGCTGGCAGTTGCAAACGGGCTTTCTACCATGCGATAGCGTCATCGAGTCGAAGTCTCATCTCACGACTGTCAGGCTCTCCGACCAAGAGGTCTACCTTTTTGCGTTGCGGTTGCAGAATGGGGTTCCGTCTACCGGAGGTGGCTGCTTTGCGGATGCCCGTTTCGACTACGTCGATGGTCCCATTCCCGGCGCTACCCTCGACATCCTCGGCGGCACTCAGGTGTTCTGGGAGACTGGATCGAATCAAGTCACGAGCGTCGATACTCTCGGCCTCTTCGAGCCTCGACAGGTGCAGCTCACTACGCGGGACGGCCGTATCTTCGATCTCGATCTGGCCGTTGGCGTTACGGGCGTCGAAGATCTCAATGGCAATCGCCTTGAGATCGATGCCGATGGCATTCGGCATTCTTCCGGTCGAGAAATTACATTCACCCGCGATGCCGAGAATCGAATCACGACGATCACGGATCCCCTCAGTCGACCGGTGACCTATGAGTACAGCAACAAAGGCGACCTAGTCTCGTTCAGCGACCGCTCCGCCGCCATCACTCGCTTCACCTACGACGGTGAACATCGGATCTTAGACATCGAGAACGCCCTGGGCATCAAACCGCTGCGCAATGAATACGGTGCTGATGGGCGACTGGTCCGTCACATCGATGCGTTCGGGAAGATCATTGAACTGGGGCATGACTTGGAGAATCGGCGCGAAGTAGTGACCAACCGCTTGGGAGCTTCGAGAGTGTTGGAGTACGATCTTCGTGGCAACGTGGTCCGCGAGATTGATGAGCTCGGGCATGTGACTCTCCGTACCTTTGATGTTCATAACAACTTGCTCAGTGAAGCGGACGCGTTAGGCAGGATCATCAGATCCACCTATACACCGGAGAATGACCTCGCATCACAGACCAGTCCGCTCGGGCATACCTACGCTTATGCTTATGACAATCGTGGGCGTCTGCTGACCGTGACCGATCCCCTTGGTGGCGTTGCCACCTCAGTCTATGACAGCCGGGGAAATCTGACGCAGACCACCAATGCGTTGGGGCACGTGATGTCCTTCACGTACGATACCGTCGGGAACTTGAGCACATCTACGGATGCTTTGGGTCACGTTGCAAGCATTGAATACGACTCGTTTGGGAATCCGGTCAAAGAGATCGACGCTCTAGGTCACGAAACCTTCTCGACTTACGACGCTGCTGGCAACCGAATTACCAAAACCCAAAACCGCACTTTGCCGGATGGTTCATCCGAAGCGCTTGTGACGTCCTTCATCTACGATAGCCTGGACAGGGTAACTACCGTTACAGCTGCGGACGGCAGTGCCAAATCGACAACCTACGATCTGCTCGGAAAGATCACGAGTAACATTGACGAGCTCCTACGGGTAACGACATCAGACTATGACCTAATGGGTCGGTTAGTCACGACGACTTATCCAGATGGTACGTCAGAAGGTCAGGAGTACGATGGGGAAGGGAGGATCGTTACTCAGGTCGATCGTGGTGGCCGATCGACAACGCTCGCTTACGATGCGGTGGGGCGTCTGCTGAGTACGCGATTTCCTGATGGTGCGACCGATTTTTCCACCTACGATGACGCTGGCCAACTTGCTGCCTCGACGGATGCAAGAGGCAACACGACGACATACCGTTACGACGACGCGGGGCGTCGAACAGAAGTGATCGACCCTTTCGGCAACACTTCGATCTTCACCTACGATGCTGTCGGCAACCAGACAGCTTTTAAGGACGCAAAGGGAAACACAACAGTCTTCACGTACGACTCTGTGGGCCGTCTCACCCAGACTATCTATCCTGATGGCACAACGTCAGCCTCAGAGTACGACCCACTAGTGCGACGAATCTCTGAGACTGATCAAGCAGGCATTGTCACTCACTTCGCCTACGATCCGCTCGGTCGCCTGACTAGTGTCACCGATGCACTGGCGCAAGTCACTAGCTACACCTACGACGAGGTAGGTAATCGTCTTTCCCAGACCGATTCCAAGGGGAGCTCGACGCGGTTCGAGTTTGACCAGCTCGGCAGGCAAATAGCGCGTATACTCCCGGACGGAGCACGAGAGTTGATGATTTATGGATTGGATGGGACCATCGTGAGTCATACCGACTTCAAGGGTACAACGAAAATCTTCGAGTATGACGTTGACCGTCGGCAGACCCGTCGCATCTATCCGGGATCGAGCGAAGTGAGTTTCACCTACACTCCAACGGGCCAGAGGGCTAGCTTTACTGATGCGCGAGGCACCACTAACTTTATATACGACATGCGGGACCGTCTTGTGTCGAAGACCCTACCGGACGGCCGCAGCATTGCATACACCTATGATTCGACTGGCAATCGTATTTCGATGATAGCAACAGTCGGCGAGGCAAGCTTTGCAACGACGTACACCTATGACTCGCTAAACCGTCTCTCGACTATTACTGACAACCAGGGTGGAGTCACGAGTCAGACCTACGACCAGAGCAGCAATCTCCAGAGCGTAACCTATGCCAACAGCGTTGCTACAGCGTACACTTTCGACACTCTCAATCGACTTGTTGATCTTACGACTTTGGATAGATTCGGCGAAGTGATACAGAGTTACGCATTCACTCTGGCAACGACAGGGCATCGGGAACAAATAGCTGAATTCGATGGATCGGAGTTGGTCTACGCCTACGACGACCTCTACCGATTGACTGAAGATCGGGTCGAAAATGACGTCTCACAACTTGTCTATAGTCAAAATTTTACCTACGACGCAGTCGGTAACCGTGTCAATCTTTTCAGTGAGCAAGACGCAGATGTATACAGTACCGCCAGTACCTATGATTCCCGCTCTCTCTTGCTCACCGAAGACAGTGTTAGCTACAGCTGGGATCAGAATGGTAATCTGATCTCAGAGTCAGGCGATGATGGGGCGACCTATTCCTGGGATCTAGAGAATCGTCTGACGGGAGTCACGTTAGTTGACGGGACACAGGTCAACTACTTATACGACCCAGACGGTGTGCGTGTACGTACTGAGGTTGTACCACCTGGAAGTGGTGTGTCTCTCGTGACGGACTACCTCAACGACACAAACGGGTTGCTGAGTCATGTTGCAGTCGAAAGCTCAGGCAATGTGGCAGTGGTCGCATACACACGTGCAGACGATCGTCTGATGTCGTTGTATCGGCCGGCGTCGGACACCAGTCGCTATTTCCACAGTGATGGCTTGGGGAGTATTCGGCTGCTGACCGACGCAGCCGGCGTCGTGACAGATAGCTACACATACACGGCATTTGGAGAGATCGTGAGTCACCTTGGGGCGGACGGCCAGCCCTATTTGTTTGCCGGAGAACAGTTCGATCAGAATTCCGGCTTGTACTACAACCGTGCCCGGTGGTTGGACGTAGGAGTCGGGCGGTTCGTGTCAGAGGATCCTTTTTCTGGAAAAATCGAAAAACCGCTGACTCTCAATCCGTTTTCTTTTGCTTTGTCAGATCCGGTTAACTTTACCGACCCCACCGGCGAGTTCGCTTTTGCTGCAACTGCGGCCGTGAACGTTGCAGTTCGAGCGCCAGTGAGCTTCGCACTGCTCAATACTTTTTTTGCCCTTTTGGCGGTTTGTGCAGTGGCAAACGCAACTTCCGAAGGAGGTGGGTGTACTCCACGTGGAGGGATGCGTATTCAACTTCAAGAGAAGTCAATCAACATTGACTCTTCTGCAATTCCACCCTCCGGGCCTTTTGGTGTCACGGCACTTCAAGTGAGAACCAGTATGTTCGCATTGAATACTCGCGTAGTGGCAGGAGTAACTCCGTTCCCATTTCCGTCTCGCCTACATCCGCAGCTTGCGGGTGCGATCGCACGGACGAGTCAGTGGATTTCGGGCGCTGTTGCAGGAGGAGGTGTCGTGTCAGTAGGTCGCGTAAATGTTCATCGACAGAATTTCCATGATAGCAAGACGAGAAAAACATACCGGTTAGATCTTGAGAACCTGTCCGGTCACAATCTAAGGAGGTGACGAGAGTGACGTCTTTAGTCGATCGCGTGTTTCCTCCAGGAGGGGATGAGAGCGAGGGTATAGGAGCCGTGTCTCTACTTCTGGAGTTGTCGCGCCTTCCTCGGCCGCTTACTCAGAGCCAGCATCAGGAGTATGAATGGTTGCTTGGCAAGGAGCTGGTGGCGGCTACCGTGAGCCATGAAGACAAACAAGCCTTGTGTAAGGAGTTGCAGCAACGCCTCTTAGAGCATCAAAGTCAGGTGTTGTTTGCCTTGGGGAAGACGGACGGAGTTGAAGGGTTTGATCAGCTGGTTCAAGCGATATGCAGGATTCGCGGTCGCCTTGATCGAGATGGGCACTATCAGGCGCTAATCGCGGTGGAGAACTATGCCGACTATCCAGAGTACATCGATGAATTGAGCAAGGTAGGTCCCATTCGAACCCTAGTCACGGAAGGGCTGGCCAGTTCCGACGTTGATATCTCGGAAGTGGCACGTCGACTAGCATCACAATTTGGCCTCGGCTGAGTCGCCAATCTCTTGAGACGGTGAATGCGAAGCGATCTTTCACCGATCGAGCCGATGGCATCTACCGCTTCACCTACGACAGCCGCCATCTACTCTTGGATATTGAAAACGGGCAGGAGATCAAACCGCTACGCAACGAATACGACGCGAGCGGGCGGCTTGTGCGTCATATCGACGCTTTTGGCAGAGTCATTGAGCTGACCCACGATCTCGAGAACCGCCGAGAGGTGATCACCAATCGGCTCGGTGCGTCGAGAGTGTTGGAGTACGACTCTCGCGGCAACGTGACCCGCGAAACCGACGAGGTTGGCAACGTGACGATCCGCAGCTTCGATGGCAGCGACAATCTCCTGTCTCAGACCCCTTGGGCCGGACCACGACCTACGCCTACACGCCAACCAACGACCTTGCGAGCCTGACCGACGCACTGGGACACACGACCTTCTACACCGACGACGGGCGCGGCCAACTGCTGACGTTAACCACCCCGCGAGGAACGGTCACCACCAGCGTCTACGACACCCACGGCAACCTCACCTCGACGACCGATGCCCTCGGCAACGTGGCAACGTTCACCTACGATGCTCGCGGAAACCTCCTTTCGACTACCGTCGCTCAGGGCAGAGTCTCATCGTTCGAGTACGACGGCAGCGGCAACCAGACCAGCGAGACCGACGCTCTCGGCAATGAGATGGTGTCGACCTGACGACGGAGTTGGCAACCGTCTCAGCGAGACGCGAGTTCGGACCTTACCCGACACCTCAACCGAGACCCTCGTCACGCCCTTCGTCTCCGACAGTCTCGATCGCGTCATCACCACCACGGCGGCGGACGGCAGCTCAAGCTCGGTCACTTACGATCTCCTCGGCAAGCCAACGAGCCGCACTGACGCTCTCAGCCGCGTCATCTCGATGACCTACGATCTGATGGGCCGCTTGGTCCAGCGAGGCTATCCCGAAGGCACCAGCGAACCCAGTCCTACGACGCCGAAGGCCGTCTACTCACTCAGTTCGATCGCGGCGGTCGCGCCACCGCCTTCACGTACGATGCGGTTGGACACCTAGTGACCACGACTTTCGCCGATGGAGCGAGCACTAAGAGTAGCTACGACGCGGCCGGCCAGTTGGTGGCTTCGACGGACGCTCGCGGCAACATCACAACCTTTGTGTACGACACTGCCGGTCGCCGCACAGCCGTCATCGATCCCCCCGGCAACGGCCCGTCTTTCGTCTACGATCAGAATGGGAACCAGATTTCCTTCACCGACGCCCGAGGCAGGACTACGACCTTCACCTACGACGAGCTCGACCGCTTGCTCACCACCACCTTTCCCGATGCGACCACTACCTCGGTTGCGTACGATGGGCTGGGCCGACGGATCAGCGAGACTGACCAAGCCGGGCTCATAACTCGATTTGGCTTACGATTACCTTGGCCGACTCACCTCGGTCACAGACCCGCTGGGTCAGGTCACCTGCTACACCTACTACGAGGTCGGCAACCGTCTGACTCAAACCGATGCCAACGGCAATACCACAAAGTTTGAGTACGACCGTTTGGGTCGTCAGATCGCGCGGATTCTCCCGGAAACCGGACCGGGTAACGACCGCGAAACGATGCCCTGCAACGTCAACGGTACTCTGGCCTCCCACACCGATTTTGCCGGCCGAACCCGTACCTTTCAATACGACATCAATCAACGTCTGGTGCGCCGTAGCTACCCGAACGGCAGCGAAGACCTTTTCTCGTTTACGGCGACCGGTCAACGAGAGACAGCTATCGATGCCCGCGGCGTCACCACCTACACCTACGATCTCCGTGATCGGTTGCTGCAGCTCTTGGCCACGGAAGAGAAGGTTCGCGTCCCGGGAATCGCGCCAGCGAGAGGCGCGGCGCCGCCGAAGGTACGGCAAACGGGCGGCCCCACGAGATTTCTTTCTAGTGCAATGGGATCGAAATCGGCAGCCCTCGCACGGTGGCACCGAGGAGAGGTTTCAAGCCATCTAATGCCTCATCAAGGCCGCATCGACTGCCTAGCCTGATCCCTATCCGGCGTCTCGCCGGCCACCTTGCGCACGACGGCAGCGACAATCGTCGTTGCCGTCAGAATGAGCTTCAACTGTGGCGGAGCCAGACGCCTCAAGAGGCTACGAGGTGTGGCTCGATAGAGCGAGGCGAGATTCCGCGCGAGGCGCAGAAGAGTCGGGCGAGGCGTGCGGGTCTTGCGTGCCGCCCGAAAGGACGTCAGAGCCTGTCGGAGTGGCGCGAGGTGGACGTCATCGGCTTTCTTGAGATCTTGTAGCACCACAAAGTGTTTCGCCGAGACGCGTCCCTTGAGCTGTGCCAGTTCAAGACCTGCGGCTCGCTCACGAAGAGCACCGAGTAGCTGCTCGCGATTTTTGCCAAGGCCGTCACGCTCGCGATAGAGGGTACCGATATCTGTTGAGTGCTGCCTGGTCGTTCGAAGCGCCTCGGCAAGCTCGAGACGCTGGCTGTCGAGGCGGAGGTATCGACTTCCCATCCGTTGGGCATGATCGAGGGCCTCGGAGCGAGGCTGGGACGGTTGGCCGAGGATCGTCCTGCCGTACAAGCGGCCATAAACTTCCGGCTCCGACTTGAGCCGGCGAAACGCTTCGATCTGCCCACCGTTCTTGATCTGGTGCTCGAGCGCCTGCGTCGCCTGGGCAGGATGGCGATAGACGCTAGCGACCTCGGATTCCAGGTGACTCGATGAAAGGTCGAGTCCGCGCAGTGCTTCCTCGAGATCCTGGATCCTGCCCTCGTGGGGTAGTTCGCCCTCTTTTCTGGGTGTCAGGCACCTATACCTCGTCCACCTATACCTCCGGTGTCAGGCACCAATACCTGGAGTAGCTTGTCGAAGCTTTCCCCTCTCGCGGTGTGCCTGGCACTTCTCACAGCGGGCCTGCCCCACCAATGGTAAGTGTGCCCGCCGGACGTGACTTCGGATCGAGGCCCGCCTCCGATTGCGCGAACTGGCCCTAGGCCCCGACGACAGAGGACCCCGATTGGCCACTACGCTGAGCTACGTCGGGCGAGGTCGACCTACGACCGTGCTACCGGCGATCGATGCCAACGCTCCTGGCGAGTCTATTCCTCCACCCGGTGGACCGCTGGCTCCTGCCACAACCAACTGAAGGCTTGCTCGATACGAGACGCTAGCGACGGATCTTCACAGACATCGACACCCAACCGAGCTCGGATCAGAGGCACCGCCTCGATGTCGGCGGCGGTGATGATCGAAAGTGGCGGACGGAGTCGGTATCGACACAAGGCCAATATCAGAGCGCGACCGTGAAGTGGCACAGCATGCTCCACGTCGAGACGACGGAGCTCCGTCTGCGTCGTGGCGTCGATCACCCGTAAGCTCCGTTCGTCGTCGCTGAATTCCAACGAATACTGTGGACTCTCTGAAGCATCGAATGCCGCGACCTCGATCCCCGTCGATTGATCGGTGATCCGAACGACGCCGTAGACGTTGCCGCGAGCGACCCGCTGGCCGTCCAGGGACTCCGCCCGCGGCGCCCTGAATCCGGTGTGGCCGCGGGTCCACGCTTCGACGTTCTTGACCAACCCGATATTGCGACGCACTTTCGCGTACGAGCCCCACGAACCAAGCTCTCCCGGGCCCCAGATCCTCACCAGGCCGTCGTTGCCTCCGGTCGCGAAACGCGACGCCTGCGGCGCGAAGCTGATCGAACGCGTCGAATCCTCATCAGCCTCGAAGCGGACGACCGAAACCC
>JAJCXQ010000436.1 GCA_029263355.1 Acidobacteriota bacterium
GTTGAAAAGTTAGCATAGGTTGCGCTGTTGTGCAACTTATGCTCACTTAGAACGCGGATCACGTCGGAAGCTCGCCAGCGATGTTGCTACAATCTTGACCTATGGCAGGCAACAGCTTCGGTCAGCTCTTCCGACTCACCACCGCCGGTGAAAGCCACGGCCCGGGTAACGTTGTCATTATCGACGGTGTCCCGCCGGGGCTCGAGCTCTCGGAAGAAGATCTGTTGGGTGATCTTGCCCGCCGACGTCCAGGTCAGTCGAAGATCACCACCCAGCGCCAAGAGAGCGATCAGCCAGAGATTCTCTCGGGGGTTTTCGAAGGCGAAACCACCGGCACCAGCATCGCCATCCTGATCCGAAACCAGGACCAGCGATCACGGGACTATACCGAGATCAAGGATAAATACCGTCCGGGGCACGCGGATCTGACTTTTGACGCCAAGTACGGCCACCGTGACTATCGTGGCGGGGGGCGATCGAGCGCACGGGAAACCAGTGTGCGGGTCGCGGCCGGGGCGGTTGCCAAGAAAATGCTGCGCCAATTCCATGGCGTTGAAGTTGTCGGCTACGTTCGTCAAGTCGGTAACCTGGTGGCCAACGTTCCGGATCCAGAGACGGTTACTCTGGCCGACGTCGAGTCGAACATCGTGCGCTGTCCCGACAGCGCGATTGCTGGCCAAATGATCGAGCTGATCGAGAGGATGCGCAGTGAGCGAGACTCGATCGGGGGGGTCTCCGAGTTGGTAGCCACCGGCGTGCCTGCGGGTTGGGGCGAGCCGGTGTTCGACAAGTTGAAGGCTGATCTTGGTAAGGCTCTATTCAGCCTGCCGGCGGTGCTTGGCGTCGAGTATGGCGCCGGCTTTCGAGTCGCCTCGATGCGAGGTAGCGAGAACAACGATCCCTTCGTACCTGCCGATGATCAGACACCTCGAATCCACACGGTTTCGAATCGTCACGGTGGCATGTTGGGCGGAATCTCCTCCGGCATGCCAATTGTCCTGCGCTGCGCCATCAAGCCGACGAGCTCTCTGCCACAGCCGCAACCGACGGTCAACCGCGCGGGCGAGGCCACCACCATCGCGACCAAGGGACGACACGATCCCTGTCTGTTACCGCGGTTCGTGCCGATGGGAGAGGCGATGGTTGCCTTGGTTCTCGCCGATCATTGTCTGCGGCAACGGGCACAAATGGGTAGCTAGCGCAGGACTCGAAGAAGCCACCTGCTGGGAGCGCTGGCGTCTCGCTGGCTACTTCGATATCGCCAACCGGGCGTCAGGGCGGATGCGATCTAGCAACTCTAGGCGTTGGGCGCTAGCTTGCTGTCGTCGACCAATGGAGAGAGGAGATCCCTAGCGACGGCGGCAGTCTGATAGTCGGTGGCCCGGTCCAGTTCGTCGATCAGGTTGGGTTGCTCCGCCGTTACTTCAGCTTGCTCCATCTCTGGCGATCTTGCGGTGTCGTCGTTGCTAGCTTGCTGCTGTTTCAGAGCCTGAGCGAAAATCTTACGGTCGATGGCGGTGAACTCGGAGGTGTCAGGCCTGACCGGATGTAGACGATGGTCGACCCTGGCGATAAACGCTGAAAGATCCGTCGACGAAGCAACCCACCCTGCCGTAACCACGAGCGCTTTGAGCTCCTGCAGCCATTGGCCAACCGACTGGATACGCCGGAAGCGAGACGCCACGCTGCGGTTCAGGAAGTAACGCAGCTCCGCGGGAATGGTGCTGTCGATTCGTAGGTCGGCTGGCGAAGCAAGGGGCTTCAATGTCAGCAATTCGAAAAGTATCGCTCCTAGGGAGTAGACGTCGTCCGAGACATGGGGCTCTTCGCTGGTCCGTGCCTCTGGCGAGAGATATGGGAAGAGCTCTGAGAAAGCCGCCGCGGTGCCGCGGAACGTGCGGAGAGCGGGAACTGTCTCCAGCCCACCCACCGCGACCACGCCTTCCTCCGAGACCCGGACCAAGTGGGGTGTCACAAAACCATGGACGATGTGGTTGCCGTCGAGGCTAGCTTCGTAACCGGCGCGAAGCCCATTGGCGATCTTGGCTGCAACGAACAGAGCGACTTCCAGCGGAAAGACCTCACGGTGCTGTCTCGCCTTCCGAATCAGTGTGTTGAGGCTGGTGCCTGATAGGTAGGTAGTGAGCTCGAACGCCCGGCCTTCAATGACGCCCAGTCGATGGCTGGTCAAGAGTTGATCGCTGATCCGGTTTCCGACCCAAGGTCGACGTGCGGCCACTCGCTTTAGGAATTCTTCCGGGGCGACGCCTTGGCGATCGAACAATCTGACGAGCACCACCTCTTTGCTGCCTCTCACTTGGGCCTCAGCGCAGTAGATCTCTCCGAGAACGTCCGTTTCGATTCTCTCGATCCAGCGGATATCATCTGTGGACTCGTTCATGATCATCTCCTTCTTCGTCCAATGGCATTCTTTTGCACTGTCACAGGAAGCAAGACAGATGCCAAGCGTATGCCTAAATCGGGTCTATCGAGAGTAAGGCTGCCAGAGAGGCTGGCCTGGGCTCGAACCTCGAATCCGGATCGACGCGAGGTAGGAGAGAAACGGTAGGAATTCCTGGGTGGGTATTTTTACCCTTGCAGGGCGCTCGCTTGCAGAACGTTCGATTCGATTCGATTCGAATCGGGCCGTCAGAGGGTTCGCAGATGTTTCCAAAGGCTGGCAGGGTGGGGTAGACCGCTGGAACCCGGCTTGAATCCCCGCGTATCAAGTTACGTCAATCCATCTCAACCCTCGGCACGGAGAGACAGATGATCGCCGTGGCCGTCTCAACCGTTCTAGGAGGATAATCGCATGAAACAGCGCAAGACGCTGACGTTGCTGACTCTCGCTTTGGTCGTGGCCTTGGCCTATGGCCCGGGTGCGTTCGCCCAAGTTGGTGAGCGCCAAGCTCAACACATCTTTACCCCAATGGCCAGCCCCGGAGCAGAAGTGGCTCAGGGAATCGGCTTGACCGAGATACGGGTCAGCTACCATCGGCCAGCGGCCAACGACCGCGACATCTGGGGGACGGTTGTCCCGAGCGGCGGGCCGATATGGCGCACCGGCGCCAACGAGAACACCAAGGTTTCGTTCTCGACCGACGTCACTGTCCAGGGTAAGACATTGGCCGCGGGCTCTTACGGCCTGCATACAATTCCAGGGCAGCCAGCGGCGGAAGCCGAGTGGACGATCATCTTCTCCAACGACTCCGACGCTTGGGGTAGTTTTGCCTACAAAGAAGAGAACGACGCCTTACGGGTGATGACCAAGCCTGGATCCGCGCCGCACAAAGAACGTTTCGAGATCTCGTTCGACAATTTGGAGGCAGACTCTGTCGACATGATCTTGCGATGGGGAGAGGTTGCGGTACCCGTCGCGATCGCGATCGATCTCGAGAAGACGGTGAAGGCGAGTTTCGATCAGCAGCTGACCGGCCTCTCTGCCTTCTTCTGGCAGGGCTGGAACCAGGCGGCGCAGTACAGTCTGCAAAACGAAATAAATCTCGAGGATGCGATGACCTGGGTCGACCAATCGATCGGTATCCAGGAGAGCTTCAATAACCTGTCGGTCAAGGCCCAGCTACTCGCCAAGAAGGGTGAAGAGGCGCAAGCCAGCGAGCTGATGGCCAAAGCGATGGAGATGGGCAACGCCGGCCAGATCCATAATTACGCGCGCCAATTGCTCACCCAGGGTAAAAAGGAAGAGGCATTAGTCGCGTTCAAGAAGAACGTCGAGAAGAATCCTGAAACTTGGTTTGTTGAGCTCGGTTTGGCCCGGGGCTACTCTGCGCTTGGTGACTTCGACAACGCAGTGAAGAACATGAAGTTGGCCGTCGACAAAGCGCCGGAAGCCCAGAAGCAGTATGTCCAAGGATTGGTCGAGCAGCTAGAAAAGAAAGTCGATATCAACTGATCCGACACGAGCCGAGGCCGAGGCCTCAATTGTGGAGCCCGGACGCATCGTCCGGGCTCTTTTGGGTTGTGGGGACCCCTTACCTTCGGCTGGGGTCGGCTGGTTGCCCCTGAAGGCGCTCGACGATCCGTTGGTAACCCTTTTCGGATCGGATCGACTCGAGCTCGGAGCTCTGTTCGATGAAATCGAGGTTCGAGTAGCCGGCATTCACCGCCTGTTCGAGGGCGGTGATCGCCTTCGCGGACTTGCCGCTGCGAGCATAGGCAGTGGCGAGGGATATCTTGGGGCGCCAATGTTCGGGTTTGATGGTGGCAGCGATCTCGAGCATCAGAATCGCCCGACGGAAGTCACTCGAGCGCATCAGCGCCCGCGGTCGGTAGAAGGCTGTGTTGACGAAGGCGGTTTCGAGCTGGCGTTGGGCGGAGCGACCCTCGAGGCCATCGCGCTCTGCCTTCGCGAGTAGCCGCGGGATCTTAAGCCGCGCCAAGACTTTTGCGATCGGTGGTAGAGGCGAGGTGTTTGTAACGTCGTTCAAGACCGCGTCGAGATGATGGCGGTAGTCAGCTTCCCGGCTCGCCGCGTCGAGGATGGTGGAAGCTTCCCGTCGAACCTTGCTCATGCCGCCGAGCCGCGCCGCCTCCGTCTGGGCCGTCGTGGTGTCCCGCAAGCCGTCGAAATCTTGTGCCAGTTGTTGCCAACGCCTACGAGCGGCGTGGAGTCGACCTTGGGACTCGAGTTGGCGAGCGGCCGCCGTTCCTTCGTCGAACAGCTCCGCAATCAGTTCAGGTTGCCGTTCACGGGTTCCGGACTTCATCGCACGCACGTCCATCCAGCCTAGCGCTTCGGTCAGCACCTCTGGAGGCGCCCACTGGTGGCCGCCGGGAAAGTACTCGAAGCGGTGGGCAATCGCGGTGGCGTCGAGATCTTCGTCCAGCAGGCGCATCTCGCGATGGTTGAAATCGGTTTCACCGGCGGCGCCGAAGAAGTTGAAGTCGACCTGCCGCCACCTGTCGAACGGACCGGGCAAAGCGCCGCCGCAACCGATGACGCCGGTGATCTTGCCACGCAGGCCGAAACCCACCGACCAAGCGTAACGAGAGGTGCCGGAGAAGCCGGTCAGATAAACCCGTTTCTCGTCCGCGGCGAAACGTGTCATCGCGTCTTGCAACAAGGCGACCATCGCCTGTGGGTTGGGATCTTCCTCAGCCAGACTGTCGCTGCGGGTGCTATTGGAGCTGACCAGGATGTAGCCGAAGCGTTCCGCCCCGGGCTGGAAAAGTTCCGCCGCGCGTCGTCCCTGACTGCGTGGGTCGAGGACAAACAGGATCGGCCACTGGCGGTTCGTGGTGTAGGCGGAGGGCAGGTAGAGGGCGTAGGTTTCGTTGTTGTCATCGCTCAGGGTGGCGACCGGGTCGATGATCTCGCCGCGTGCCAGGCCATCAGCGTTGACTGGAGCGGATATCGCAAGTAGGAGCAACAGCACGGCTCTAGTGGTCTTCGTTGCCGTGGTTGTTGGAGTGTTTATCGTAGTAGGGCGCCTCATCCTGAGGATTATCCCGACCAGGTCTTCAGAGCGTCAATCCAACTCGCGGCGGTGACGGCCCGATCCAGCCCTGCCGCTCGCTACGAAGCTGATCAACCATGCAGGCTAGTCGAGGTAGCCGAGTGCTGTCAGCTTTTGCTTCAGCTCTTGGTCTGCTGCCGAAGGAGCATGATTGGACAGGTCGAGGCCTGAGTGTGAGATGACGGTCAAGCCGGATTCGGCCGCCGTTTCCAACCCGGCGCTCAACTGCCAGTCCGACCCGTCGAAGCTCAAGGTCAACAGCTGGTCCGTTTTTTCGAGGTTGAGCTGATGTTGGATCCGTGGAGTCTCGGCGTTCGATAACTTCATCGACCAAGCTTCGACGCGTAGCGGATCGTTGACGACTTCTTCCAGATGAAGCTCGAAGTTGGCCCCAGGTGGTACTTTGATCCGGACTTGGAAGGGCTGTTCCTGAGTGACGCAGTCGCACGGTAGATGTATCGCTTTCACGGCTTCCGCCCCGAGCATCCGGCCCCGGAGTCTGAAGAATAGTGGCTCAGACGATCCATGGTTGGTAAACCGCAGTCGAAATCCGGGCAAGTTGGCGAGGGCCTGAGCAGCTTGCTGCAGGACGGGATCGAAGTCGATGGGGTGCGAGTCCAGGTCGGTGGCGGCCAGATCTCTGAGCGCTAACGGATCGAGCCTCAGATCGAAGAGTTGATGCTGGCTGTTGCTGGCGGTCCAAGCGGTGTTATCGACGATAGCCTTCCAATGTCCGCCGCGACGGAGCGCGAGCCCGAGATTGCGTTTTGCCGCATAGCTCGAGGCAAGCTCGGGGAATGGCGCCTCCGGGTCGCTGATGAGAGGCAGTAGGGACGTGCCGTCGAGCTCCGCGTGCGAGACGCCGGCGAGCTCGAGCAGGGTAGGCGCCAGGTCGATCGAGCGCACCTGTCGGGTGATGTGTTGCCCGGCACCGCGGCCGTCCGGTAGCTGAATCACTAGTGGAACGCGTAAGTTGTTCTCGCTCAAGAAACCGTGGCCGGGGGGGCCGTCTTCCAAACCCTCACCATGGTCGGATGTCACCACGACGACGGTTTTGTCCTTCAGCCCCGACAACTCGAGATGGTCGAGGAGACGGCCGAGCTCGCGATCGGTGTGGCGGATCCTCTGGTCGTACCAGAGGCCCGGGGGCTCCTGATCGGCGCCAGCAGCGTGTCGGTAGATCAGGTAGTCGTGGACTTCGAAGGTGTGGAGAAAGAGAAAGAAGGGTTGTGGCAGGGTGTTGAGCCATTCGAGGGCGCGGTTGATGGCGGTTGCCAGTTCTTGATCGGGCTGGCCGAGGTTCGGCCAATAGTCGAAGCGATCGAAGCCCTGGGCCAGACCGTACTTGGGATGCAAGAACGCGCCGCCGGTGACTGCAGCGGTGGCATAACCGGCGTCGCGCAACCATTCGGCGAGCAGAGTTTGGCTGCGGGGCACCACAGTGTGGGTGTGATTGATGCCATGGCGAGTTGCATCCAGGCCAGACAGCATCGAGGCATGGGACGGTAGCGTCCAGGGAGCCTGAACCACGGTGTCGTCGAAGGTCAGCGCGGAGTTCTTGGCCCAGGTGGTCAATCGGGGCGCGGTGTTGTGTGGGTAACCGTACAAGGGCAGTCGGTCGGCGCGTAATGTGTCGATCGAGATCAGGATGATGTTGGGACGTGGCTTGTGAGTCTGAGGGCGACTATCGATTCGGCTCCAGGCCGGCAAAGCGCGATTGTCGTCGTCGGCCGAGGTCTCGAAACGTAGGCGTACGGGTTCCTTTGAGTCGAGCTCGATCTGGGCATCGTGCCACTGATCGAGCTGCCCCGCACCGAGGCGGGCTTCAAAGAGGATGGGCGCTTCGCCGGTTGCGGAGATGCGGGAGATCCGGAAGTTGATTCCCCGGGTCGGGGCGGCGGTGGCACCGTAGGAAAGCAGCAAGCGCCCCTGGTCTGGCACATCGAAGACGCGCTCGACGGCATGCTCGGGGGGTGTCAGCCAGGCGGTGCGAGCTGAGTGTCCGAGATCGAGCATCCAGGGCTGTGGTGTCTCGAGCACCTCCGGCGCAAGGCTGTAGGTTTGCCCTTGCAGCCGCCGCAAGATTCGGGTCTCGGCGCTGCCGAAGACAAACCGCAAACGCAACTCGGCGATGTGTCCCGACCAGTCCGGATGGGTCAGGAGCTCGAACGTCAAGGTGCGATCGAGGTCGGCGCGTCCCTCTCCCCGGCGTTGCCGCAGACTTCGGGTGGCGCTGAAATTCTGGTGCTGATCTCGCCATTGCAACTCGGCCTCTGCCCCCTGTGGGTAGAGAAGGGTCACCAGCAGGGCATCGAGATCGCTCGCAGCCAGATCGACGCGCCACTTCAAGACCGTTTCACCCTGCATCCTCAAACCATGGCCGGGGTCGTGGGGCAGCCCGGCCACGATCTCCTCTGCCCCCGCAGGCGTTGGCCCGCTGAGATCCCAGTCGAAGCGCGTGGTTGTGGCGTACAGTTGTTCGCGACGCAGGAGGTCAGGGGTTCTGGCCCCGGGTGATGTGTCTTCTGGAGACGTGTCTTCTGGAGACGTGTCTTCTGGAAGACCTGTGCAAGCTAGCATCCAGGCCACGCAGGCTATCGCACCCAGCCGTCGCCACCAGGGTCTCAGAGGTCACTCCGGAGCACGATGTGTGGGGCTCCGTTAAGCCCGTTGTACCGTGAGGCGAATCGCTAAGCCGAGGATGTTGATCGGCTTGCCGTCGGCCGTGTCGTCGGGTTGCACCGTGCCGCCGAGTTGCACCGTGTCACTAGGCTGCACAGCATCTGCCAGGGTCTCGGCAGAAATCCGGTTGCGATGTTCGTCGATGGCAGCGAGTAGCTTGTCAGCCTCGGTCTCGTAGGTGACCAGGATGTGGTCTGTCACTTGCAGGTCAAGCTCTTTGCGTGCTTGCTGGATGTGCCGGATGATATCCCGCGCCAGACCTTCGCGCTCGAGCTCGGGGGTGACATTGGTGTCGAGGGCGACGATCAGGCCTTTGTCCTCGCTGACGGCGAAGCCTTCGGTCGCCTGTCGCTCGATCAGCAGATCGGCGGGCTCGAGCTCCCAGGTTTCGCCATCATCCTCGAGGGTGATCGTCTCGCCACTCGCGGCAGCTTGGTATAGGACGGCGTTGTCGCTCCGCCCTATCGCCGCTGCCACCTGTCGCATCTGCTTGCCGTATTTGGGACCGAGCAACTTGAAGTTGGGCTTGACGCTCACCGACAGAAAACGCGCCGAATCGGCGCCGACTGTGATGGCCTTGACGTTGAGCTCGTCGAGGATGTGATCGCCAAACCGTTCCACTGCTCTTCGTTGAATGTCGTCGGCAGGCACCACGGTGAGCTCGGCGAGGGGCTGCCGAACGCGCAATGACTGCGATTCACGGGCTGCAAGGGCGAGTGAGACGATTTTCAAGGTGGCGTCCATCTCCCGCGCCAAGGCCTCGTCGTAGAGCGTCGAATCGTAGGTCGGATACGGGCGATGGTGGACACTTTCCGCCGCCTCGGAGTCGATCGAACGTACCAGATTTTGGTAGATTTCCTCGGTGAGGAAAGGCACGATCGGAGCGAGGGTCTCGGAGAGGGTCGTCAGCACTTCGTAAAGGGTCTGGAAGGCGGCCAGCTTGTCGCGGTCGTCCGAGCTCTTGGGGCGCCAGAACCGCCGCCGGCAGCGTCGCACATACCAGGTCGAGAGCTCGTTGATGAAGCTGTCCGCCTTGCGCACCAACGCCGCGGTGTCGAAGTCTGCGAGTCGTTCGTTGCCGGTCTGAATGAGCTCCTGAAGCTTGGATAGAACCCAGCGGTCGATATCCTGGCGGTCGGCGAAGGGGACCTTGGGCTGTGCCGGATCGAAGGCATCGGCCTGCATGTACGTCACCAGGAAGGCATAAACGTTCCACCAGGTGTTGAACACCCGTCTCCGGATTGCTTCCCCGAGGCCGTAGCCGAAGTTGAGATTCGACACCGGGCTCTGGCCGCAGTAGAGCCAGCGCATCTCCTCGACACCCATCTTTTCGGCCGCCTCTTCGAAACGGATCGAATTACCCTTTGACTTGTGCATCTCCTCGCCCTTCTCGTCCCGCACTAGAGCGTGACCGAGCAGAGCTTTGAAGGGTGGGGTGTTCTCGAGCATGGTGCTCATCGTCAACATGGCGTAGAACCAGTTGCGAAACTGGCCGGGAAAACACTCCAGCACAAGATCAGCCGGAAACCAGCGTTGCCATTCGTCGCGGTCGCTGTTGTAGCCCAAGGTGGAGTAGGGCACGATCCCGGCGTCGAGCCAGGGATTACCGACGTCGGGAATGCGCGATGCTTGGCCGCCGCAACTCTGGCAAGCGATTTTGATGCTGTCGATCCATGGCCGATGAGGAGTGTTGCCGTCGAAGTCCTCCCAGCCGGCCACCGCCCGTTCCTGGAGCTCTTCACGACTGCCGATGACGGAGAATTCATCACAGTCATCGCACAGCCAGATCGGCAGCGCCAGGCCCCAATAGCGACGCTTGTTGATCATCCAGTCGCCCATGTTGGTGAGCCAGTCGAGCTCGAGGTCCCGGCCGTAACTGGGGATCCAACGGATCTTTTGCACCACTTCTTTGATCTCGTCGCGCCACGACATGTTGATGTACCAGGCGTCGACGGTGCGGTACAGCAGCTTGGTTTTGCAGCGCCAGCAATGGGGGTAGCGGTGGGTGTAGGTCTGGCGTTTGTAGTAGGCGCCATTGGCTCGCAGCTCCGCGATGATGTCGTCGGCGACGTCGCTGGCGTAACGTCCAGTTAAGGAACCGTAGCCCTCGACATAGTTGCCGGCTTCGTCGATCGGCACCAGGCGCGGCAGGTCTTCGGCTTTGCCGAGGCCGAAGTCATCTTTACCGCAGCCTGGGGCGATGTGGACGATGCCGGTGCCCTCGGTGGCTTGAACGTCTTTCCAAGCGATCACCCGGTGGTCGGCGGCAATCGCTGCTCCAGCCGGCAAGTGGTCGAATGGGCCGGCATAACGCCGGCCGACGAGGTTGGCGCCTTTAACCACCTCGAGGACCTCGTAAGGCCCCTTTTCCTTGAGGATTTGCTCGAGGTCCTTCGACAGGTAGTAGATCGCGTCGCCTTGGCGGACTTTGATGTAGTCGAGCTCTGGATGTACCGCACAGGCGACGTTGGCCGGTAGTGTCCAGGGGGTTGTCGTCCAGACCAGCAGGTATTCGTCTGCGTCTTCTGCTGGTGCGGCGGCGGACGGCGCGGTGTCGGTCAGCCGCAGCCGGCAAAAGACCGCGGGATCTGCGATCTCTTTGTAACCCTCCGCCATCTCTTGATCCGAGATGCCGGTACCACAGCGTGGACACCAGGCCATAGCGTCGATGCCACGATAGATCAGTCCGCGCTGATGGCACTTCTGCAGGAACGACCAGATGGTGTAATTGTTCTCGTCGGACATCGTGAAATACGAGTTGTCCCAATCCATCCAGTAGCCGAGACGGACCGACTGATCGGTTTGCAACTGGCTGTAGGTCAGCACCCGCTCTTTGCACTTGTTGATGAAGCGCTCGAGCCCGTAGTCCTCGATATCCTTC
>JAJCXQ010000437.1 GCA_029263355.1 Acidobacteriota bacterium
GAGATCCTCAAGAGCCTGCCGCAAGACAGTCAGCGCAGTGGTGGCCGGGTCGGGCAAATTCTTACGGCGCTTTATAAGGACGGGTTACTCGACCGCGAAATTGGCAAAACCCAGGGTAGCAGCGCCGCCAGCTTTTATGCCCTCACGGATAAGGGGCGGCAGGTTTGCCAGGGGCTCGGTTTTGAGCAGTTACTGCGGTTCGCTGTCGCCCAGGCAGATCTTGCGGCGACACTCACGGCCCGGCGGCTGGCTGCCGCGGCCGAGCGATCCGGTCAGATCGTGGCGGTGTGGGGCATCAGCGGCGGATTGGGCCGATCCACCCTGGTTGCGCACCTCGCGAAGGGTCTTTGGGAAAAACGCGGCACTGAACAACCTCTTCTGGTTGTTGACCTGGACTTCGGCGGACCAGATCTCGACTCGTTTTTTGCTCCCGAAGGCCTACCTGAGTGTGTTGGGCTCGCTGGTCTGTTGATGGATTTCCAGCGGAAGGAGCCACAAAAACGTGCCTTCTTCCTGTTACGAGCTCTTGGCGATCCGCGTTATGTGGTCACAGTAGAGGATTGTCCCCAACTCGTTTATCTACCCAGCGGCTTGAGCCCCAGTCATCGCGCTCTGTCTCCATCCGAGCGGGCTGAAGCGCTGGCACTATTGCGGCAGGAAGCCGAAAAATCGAACCAGCGGCAAGGAGGCTCTGCGCGCGACGAGGCTGAGCCAAGTTTCTTCGCTGCCCTACGCGAAGCGATGGCGGCCCGCTTCGAGCGGACCGTGATCGATTCGCAGCAAGGCCTTAGCCTGGGTGCCTGGATCGCTACTCAGGAGCTGGCCGATGAGCTGGTGCTGTGTCTGAACGAGACGAGCACCTCAGCGGCCACCATCGACGGAGTTCGTGCCATCTTGGCGAGGTATCTCAAGCACTCCGTTGGTGATAGCAAGGGAGGAGCGGTCAAGTTCTTGTTTCGGCTGACAGCACCGACAGCTTTGAAGGATCTTGACGGATGGGTCGACGAACATCTGGTGTTGAAGAGGCAAGGCGTGGTGCCCATGATGTCGTATGGCTCGGAACAGATCGTGTACAACGCTCGGCTGGCGGAGAATCCTTACGATTGGCAGTACACCCCGTTCTATAAGCACTTGATCGCCAAGCTCCAACCTGGATCCCGCTCGGGCTTCGAAGAAATCTCTCCTCCCGAGATGCAGGCCCTCAAAGTCTTGCTCAGTTCGACGAATCCAAACAAGCGCTCGATCGCCGCCGGTGTGCTCGAGAACATGGCGATCGAGGAGCTGGCGCGGTGTATCCGTTGGGCGACTGCCGAGAAGTCCCTGCCCCAAGAAACCGACGCCGAAGGCGTGCGCCTCCTTCGAAGTGTCCTTGAAGCCCACGCGGTAAGCTTGTTCAAGCTGGTGTTGGGATCCGGGGTGAGCTGGACCCCGGAGGAGGAGAAGGAAGTCTGGCATGCTGCGCCTTCTGCGTAGGCGTCGGGCTCGACCGGCAGCCGACAGGCTGTCACGAGAGATTTTGCGACGAAGCCTCTCCGCGGACTCCATCCCGCGGCTCGATCAGCTCGCAGCAGCGGTTGCCGGCGTCGAGGGGGTGGCCGGCGCCTTGGTCGCGGTGTGCGATGTCGAAGGCCACCCCTTGTCTTTCAGCGAGCGTGAGATGGCGATCAACAGCGACGTGCCGCTGGACGTGTTGGCTGAGATTCGGTCGGGGCTCAAGCCAGGCGCCGGCTGGTCGACATCGCCAGCAGTTGACGGCATCGCCTCTCCGAAAGAGGTCTGGGCCCGCACCTTTCATGGCCAGGAAACACCTCGCGGCATGCTGCTCGTCCGCCTGCCCGATCGCGCCGTGGCACCGATCGTCACCGGTTGTCTTGACCTTGCCATGGACCATCTCGAATGGGCCCTGGCCTGCGTCATGGCGCACCAACAGGCCAACCTCGTCGACCGCCTGCGTCAGCTGGAAGGAGAGCAGATCGATAGCTCGGAGCGTCTCGATCCGGCTATCGTCGCCAAGGGCCTACAAGAGATTTTCGATGCCAACGCGGTTACGATTCTGATTCGTGAGCAGGGCAAACTTTACCTTTCGGCTACAACGGACCAAGCGCTTGCAGATACGGTTGTCGCCTACGACCCTGGGGTGGGTCTAAGCGGGTTGGTGCTCGAAACCGACACGCCGATTCGGCTCTATGATGCCTGCGACCGCGGAGAAGTAGGTACCAAGGTGGGGGCAAGTCTCAAGCGGGCTGATGAATCGTGTCATCCTGAGGTACTAGCGGCTGGAGGCGGCTCCTTTCGCCTCCTGGCAGTACCAATGCGCTTTGGCGGGAAGCCCAGGGGAGTGATTCGCCTCCTAAGGAAGAAGCACCAACCGTCTTTTACGATCGAAGAGCAAACGGCGCTGCAGCATTCAGCTAACCTGCTCGCCGGATTGATGTTCTTTTCCTGGCGTCAATACCTGGCAACTGCTGTCCAGGAAGCCGAGACGGAAGCGGTGATCATCGCGCGTAGTGAGCCGGGTACGGTTTTCAGCGCGCCACGTGTGGTTTATGCTGGAACGGGTGCGGAAAAACTATTTGGGCGCGATGCGGATGGCCTTGATGCCAGACTACTCTATCCTGAAGGAGAGTATGATCGCATCCAGGCACAACTGGAAGAGGGCATCGCGCGAGGCATGTCAGAGTTTGGACCTATAAGGGCCAAAACCACACGCTGGAAGGACACAGGTACAGATTTCCGAAGAGTAGATATTTCATATCGGTTCGTCACGAGTCCTTTTGTCAAGCCCGCGACTCACTATACGATCGCGGTGATTCGCGACACTACAGAAGAGCAGCTTCGAGCCCAGCGTGACAGGCTGTCTGCGATTGAGCACAAACGTTTGATCGCCCTACTAGATCAAAAGGGGCTGGCCTATTTCGCAGCAGATGCCGATGGGCGAACGGTCGCAACCAGCCCGACGGAAGAACGCCTGACCGGCTATTCCCGCGAGGATCTTGTTGGTAGGCACCGTGAATTGCTCTATGACCGGGCTGTGGAACAGGCCGAGCTCAAGCCGAGAATGAGAGCCGAACGCGGCGCTCTGGTTCATGCAGTCGAACGCCTCAAAAGGAAAGACGGAGAGAGTTTTGTGGCCGAAGGTGTAGTGCATGCTCTGTACGATGACGAAGGGCGCGAAATCGGTTATGAGGGGCTCTATGAGGACGTCACCGAGCGGCTGCGTCTCCAAGGCTTTTTAGATCTCGACACCGAGCGGTTGATCAAGGAGAAGGACCTCTACGCGAAGCTCAGCGAAAACGCCAGCTTTCAGCTGGTGTTTATGAACAGCTTCGCGCACCAGATTCGTTCTCCGCTCGGTGCGTTGATTCTCCACCTAGTCAACTTCAGAGACGGAGTCATCGATGACGTTCGGCTTAGGCAAGAGCTCCGATATGTCATCGGGCAAGCCAACGTCTGTGCCCTGCAGATCGGGAATCTCACCTACATGGACAAGATTCTGCGCGGCGAGTCATTCGACTTCGGACAGGTGAAGCTGGCCGAGTTGGCGATCCAGACGAAACTGGACTTCGAGCATCTCGCTGCCGAAAAGAGGATCAAGATCGAAGTCGACGACAAGAGCCTCGATAGGCATCTCCCCGTCCGCGGTCACAGAGAGTTGTTGCGCCAGGTCCTTGTCAATCTAATTGACAATGGGATCAAGTACTCGTTGCCACACACCAGAATTCGGATTCGAGGGTGCCTAGGCCCCCAGGCTTACTTACAAATCACCAGCCGGGGCATTCCAATTATGCGAGAGGACCGCGAGCGGATCTTCGAGCGCGGGTTCCGGCAGCCTGCTGCCAAGGCCGCGGTGCCGGCCGGTACCGGCCTGGGCTTGTGGCTGGTCCGCAAGATCGTGGCAGCGCACGGTGCGACGATCCGCTGTACCGAGATCCTCGAGGACAAGAAAGAGCGGACAGCGTTTCAGATCTTCTTCAGGCAGCCGAATCTCGACCGTAGCATTGACCGGCAGATCGCCCAGCGGAGCGTCGCATGAGCTCGCCTCCCAAGGTACTATTGGTTGACGACCAACTCCGCGACATTCGGCCGTTGATCGACCTCATAGAGTCACTGGGTTACAGCATCGACCATTTCGCCGATGAAGAAGCTGCCCGAGGTGCCCTCGAAGCGGTCCACCGAGGTAGAGAAGCTTACGCTCTGGCGCTCATCGACGTGATGATCTCCACCAAGGACATCATGAAGCTCGTGGAACTCGACGCCGCGTTTTTCGAGGACTCCCAGAACACCGGAATCCGCTTGTGTGATTATGCGCGCAGAGAGTTAGGTATCTCCTTCGGCCAGCTCCCAATTGTCTGCATCTCAGGGCGGAACGACGATGAGGTCAAAAACGCACTCGCTGCACTGGGCATCCCCTTGTTTAGCCGAGTGCCAATGCCCGGCGACGAGTCGATCGTGGACTGTCTGAGGGTGAAATTGCCTCGAATCCCCATGCTGGGCTCCAATCTGAATTATCAGTTCGCCAAGTAGTCGATACTTCCGGATTCGCCAGCGCCGGCCTTGGTGCCCACTGCCTGGACGTCTTTGCTTACGGCCAACTGCACCCTGTGGTGGACAAATAGCGTTAGCAAGCGTTAATCCCTCTTGCCTCAGTTTGTGGCAGAGGGTCATACTCGCTGAAGTCGAAGCTGCCAGCCATCGCGCCAACCTTGAGGCCCGTGGCTCCAATTGACCCCGAGGCGTTATAACGTCCTCCGATGGATCGAAACCGATCGGAATGATGCGTCTCACGGAGGAGAGTAGAAATCGCCAAACTGAAGGAGGTTCTTATCCAAGCTTGAAGATCAGGAATCGATTTAGCGAAAGGAGGTGATCTCATGAAATACACGTTGGCGACACTAGTTGTCTGTACTCTTGTCTGGCTACTCCCAGAAAAGAGAAAGCGCCACCAAGTCCCGCGAAGGCCGGCAGCGCTCCCAAGCACCACAGCGAGTGGCACGACTGAAGCGTATCAGATGTTTGCAATCCTGTTGGCGGCAATTGCAGCCGTCCTCAGCATCATTGCAAGCATAGGGCAGATCTTCTGACTTCTATGCAACCCGAGTGGCTGCGCTTGGCGGCGCAGCTGCTCCTTTGGGTGCCTCCCCACCTTTAGGGGAGAGCCTACGACCTCCATGCAAGGTATGACAGGTGCCTCTACCAACGGGCTGGCCGTTGTGTAACGGAAGCGGCGAACAAGAATGGCGGATGAGATGATGGCGGACAGTCGCGCCATACCGATAGGCGGCTGGCAGCCGGCCGTTGATCGATTCTTCGCCTAAGTCGGGCACTCTCACGGCCTCGACCGACGCCTACGGCGCCAAGCTGGTGACCGCTAGCCTGGTAGAGTGGAGTAACACCATATTTCTGGTTCAAGCTAGTCCATGTGCGGAGGACCTTCACAATGCCGCAAGACCTGGTTGATTTCCTGGGCGAGATCGAATTCCTCAGAGGCTCCTCGCGAGAGTTCCGCGAGCTGATCGCCAAAGAGTTGGGCGTCGTCCAAGTTGCGAGGCGCGAGGAAGTCTTTGCCGACGAGGCACCGGGAGACGCGGTGTACTTCATCTCAGAGGGGTCGATACAGATCAAGAAAACGAGGCTGCACGCTGTTCACTCGACACCGCGGCGAGTGCCTTGGTGAGATGGCCTTGATCGACGAGTCGCCGCGTAGCGCAGCCGCTGTCGCCGAGACCGACGCGGCTCTCCTACGCTGGTCGAAAGATGACTTTCTTGCCACCCTGGCGTCGAACGGTGAGTTCACCTACCGCCTTTGCCGCACGTTGAGT
>JAJCXQ010000438.1 GCA_029263355.1 Acidobacteriota bacterium
TGGTTTTCGGATTGACGACATAGTCACTCCATTGGAAACGCTGAATGATCGGGGCCTTGCTCTTGACGCCTTCGAAATCGCGACCTCCAGCGAGGGGCGCAAAACGTTTGGCTTTACCTTTACGTTTGAAGATCGAAAACCCCAGCAATCCTTTGGTGGCTTTCTTGGTCGCGCTCAGCCCGAGCAGCACAACTTCTGTGCCGGCGATGGCCTGAACCGAGATATTGGCATTCTTGCTCCGTTGACGCATAGGCGGGCCCTCCACTTCCTACAACCTGGGTACAAAGGTGCTGGCACGGCGACCGTCTCCACTCGCGAAGACCCCATACCGAAGGAGGGCGGTCTGATCGGAACTCGACGCGTCCTCCGATCACCGACACTCCTCCGCAAAGCGTTTGGCACGCTGCCGTAACAGAAGATTGGCACACAGTGATTGTATCAGCTCTCGCCGAGCCAAGATGTCAGAACACTCAGCAACGAAACGCCGGCTCAAACCGCGATTCGAGCTTAGTTAGATCCCGTCCAGTTTTGTCGTTCTCGGCCCAGCGAGGGAGAGCTCGTGGAGTGAGCAAGCAACGAGCGTGTTCGAGCTAAACGAATCTTGGCTTCTCGTATCGAGTTGTAATACATGGACTTATGCGTCTCGCAAGAGGACCGGCGAGTTCGGAGCTGCTGCGCAGCCCACGAGGTCGACCGAGCCCTCGATGCGTTCCTGGATGGAAACTAGTTAGATTGCATCCAAGAACACCGATTGTCCGGTCGCCCCCTGTGGACTGCGCGCGCAGCTGCGTCACTCGCCTCGGCGCCTTAATGTCCGCCAACCCCATGGGTTACAATAGTTTGGAGAGAGAGAATCTATTCTCTTGCTCATACATACTCGCCGCGTGCTCGCTCCACAGGGGCCTCTCTGGGGGGCGCGAAACGGGTTTCTGGATGGACTCTAGTTAGGCAGCGGGAGGATGGCGACTTGATTGACATATCGATCCGATACGTCGATCAACACGCTCCTCATCGGATGGCGATGGATCATCGTTCAGTCCCCGTCCGTTCTCGTCATGCGCACTCCTAGATCAGTAGATGGCCTCGTCCAGTGGTTCGAGACAACCCCACTCTAACTTATAGCATTTCAGCTATGCAAGATCTCTTGCCAACTCCCCGCAGGACTCCAGCCTCGTCGGCCCTCCATGATCAAGACCAAGCAACCCCCTCTGGACCGCTTGTGCTGTTGTCGTTAGCATCCGAAAACGCACGACGTTTCCAACCCCGATCCAGCCTCTCCAGGAGCCTTTCGAGATGAGTCTTTCGCACACCCCTGCTCTGGTGGAATGTGTCCCGAACTTCAGCGAGGGGCGCGACGATGATGTGATCGCCCAGATCACCAACACGGTCGAGACCGTGGCCGGCGCCAAGTTGCTCGACGTGGATCCCGGGCGCTCGACCCACCGTACGGTGGTCACCATCGCCGGCCCACCGGCCGCGGTGGTCGAAGCAGCGTTCCAAGCGATCGCCAAGGCGACCGAGCTGATCGACATGCGTCGACATCAGGGGGAACATCCGCGGATGGGCGCCACCGACGTTTGTCCTCTGGTACCGATCTCGGGGATCACCATGGAAGAAACCATCGAGTGGGCGCGTCGACTCGGCGAACGCATCGGTCGCGAGCTCGATATTCCGGTGTTTCTCTACGAGCACGCCGCAACATCTCCCCAGCGCCGCAACTTGGCGGTAATCCGCGAAGGTGAGTACGAAGGCATGGCGGACAAGCTGCTGCTACCGGAATGGAAACCGGACTTCGGCCCTGCCGAATCACGCCCGCGAAGCGGCGCCACCGCCGTCGGAGCTCGTGACTTCTTGATCGCCTACAACGTCAACCTCAATACCACTTCGACCCGGCGCGCCACCGCGGTGGCGTGGGACGTCCGCGAGAAAGGGCGCCTGAAACGCCAAGGTGGCAACCCCACCGGCAAGCTGGTCCGCGACGCCGACGGCAAACGCGTCTGGGAGCCCGGAACGTTGAAAGGCGTCAAGGCGATCGGTTGGTATATCGAGGAGTATGGCATCACCCAGGTCTCCCTCAACATCACAGATCTCACCGAGACTCCGGTACACAAAGTGTTCGACGAGGTCGCCAACAAGGCCGCTGCGCGCGGCATGCGCGCCACCGGCAGCGAGCTCGTCGGCCTGATTCCAAAGCAGTCGATGCTCGACGCCGGTCGCCATTACCTCGGTTTGCAGCAGCGCTCCCGCGGTGTGTCCGAGGCGGAGTTGATCAAGATCGCCGTCAAGTCGATGGGACTCGACGAGCTCGCCGCCTTCGAGCCCGATCAGAAGATTATCGAGTACCGCCTGCGGGACGTCGCCGACACGCCTCTGGTCCACATGGACCTCAACGGCTTCGCTGACGAGACCGCTTCCGAATCCCCAGCTCCCGGCGGCGGCTCCGTCGCCGCCTATCTCGGAGCCCTCGGCAGCTCCCTCGCGACAATGGTCGCCAACCTCTCCTCTCACAAACGTGGCTGGGACGATCGCTGGGAGGAGTTTTCCCGTTGGGCTGAGCGCGGACAGGCCCTCAAGGACGAATTGTTGGGCCTGGTCGATGAGGACACCCACGCCTTCAACCGCATCGGAGCCGCTTTCCGGCTGCCCAACAAAACCGCCGTCGAAAAGAAGGCGCGCGCCGAGGCCATCGCTGAGGCCACCCGCGGCGCCATCGAGGTGCCTTTCATCGTCATGCAACGCTCCCTTCAAGCGATGGACATCGCTGAAGCCATGGCTCGCGATGGCCTTGCCGCCTCGGTCTCCGACGCTGGCGTTGGCGCCCTCTGCGCCCGCGCTGCCCTACGCGGCGCCTACCTCAACGTCCGAATCAATGCTGCTGACGAAAAAGACAAAACCTACCTGGAAGAAAAGCTCGCCGCCGCAGCAGAAATGGACGACGAAGCGGAGAGTCGAGAACAGGAGATCCTGGCGATCGTCGAAGAGCGGATTGCGTAAACTACGGCTGTCATGGAATTTCGTATCCCAGATCCCAAACTGCGAGAGGCCCAGGAGACGATCTGTCGGGCGGTGGCGACGGCTGGCGGTCGGGCCTACCTGGTCGGTGGCTCGGTGCGCGACGCCTTGTTGGGAGAGCCGGCGAAGGATCTCGATATCGAGGTCTTCGGGCTCGAGCCCGACACCCTGCGCGGGTTGCTCGGCGAACGTTTTGCCCTCGATCTGGTCGGTCAGTCTTTCGGAGTCCTCAAGATCCGGCACCTCGACATCGATGTGTCGATCCCCCGCCGGGAGTCCAAACGTGGCCTTGGGCACAAAGGCTTCGAGATTCACTCCGATGCGTCCTTGACGATCCCCGAGGCGGCGGAACGACGGGATTTCACCATCAATGCCATGGCATGGGACCCGCTGACCGGCGAACTGGTGGATCCCGCCGATGGGCGCCGTGATCTCGAACGCCGAATCCTGCGCCATGTCTCCGCCAAGTTCGCCGAGGACCCGCTACGCGTCTTGCGCGGCATGCAGTTCGCGGCCCGCCTCGAGCTCGAGCCGGCCCCCGAGACGATCGAGCTGTGCCGACGGATCGAGCCGGAAGGCTTGGCCCGGGAACGGATCTTCGACGAATGGAAGAAGCTCATCCTCTCCGGTCGAACGATCTCCCGTGGGCTGAATTTCTTGCGGAATTGCGGCTGGATCCGTTATTACCCTGAGCTCGAAGTGCTGATCGACTGTCCACAGGACCCCGAGTGGCATCCCGAAGGTGACGTTTGGATCCACACCCTGCATGTGATGGACGCTTTCGCCGACGAGCGACTTGGCGATGACTGGGAAGATCTCATCGTGGGCTTCGGTTGTCTGTGCCACGACCTTGGCAAACCCGCCACCACCGCCTTTGAAGACGGCCGGATCCGATCCAAAGGCCACGAGGAGGAGGGTGAGCCTCCGACCCGCAGCTTCCTGGAGCGTATGAGCCACCAACAACGCTTGGTGGATCAGGTGGTACCGCTCGTCCGCGAGCACCTCAAGCCCACGGTGCTGTTCCATGCCAAGGCCGGACCAGCGGCCATTCGTCGCCTAGCGAGGCGGGTCGGACGCATCGATCGATTGGTGCGGGTCGGCCGTGCCGACCACCGCGGGCGACCACCCATTCCCTTTGAAGGATTTCCACCCGGCGACTGGCTGTTGCAACAGGCCGAAGCGCTGCAGGTGGCGGAAAACAAACCCAAACCCATTGTCATGGGTCGCCACTTGATCGACCTCGGCCTGGCCCCCGGGCCACACTTCAAGCAGTTGCTCGAGACCTGCTTCGAAGCCCAACTCGACGGCACATTCGCTGACCTCGACGCTGGCTTGGAGATGGCTCGCGGCTTGATCGAATCCGCCGGTTCGGAGCCCAACCTTCCCCTAGCCCGCAACGGCGAAAGCCCATCTCCAGGCGCCCTCTGACAGCTCTTCGAGACGACCCAGTCAAAAAAGGACCCTTCCATGTGTGGACGTTACACTTTGTCACACCCTGGCGACCTGCTCACTGAGCTCGGGGTTGAACATACCGAGCCCATCCGAGCCCGTTACAACGTCGCTCCAACCCAGAAAAGGCCAGCGGTGCGCACCGCCGCGGATGGATCACGAGAGCTCGCCCCCCTGCGCTGGGGGCTGATCCCGTTCTGGGCCAAAGACATCAAGATCGGCAACCGGATGATCAACGCTCGATCTGAAACGGTGGCTAGCAAACCGGCGTTTCGCGCCTCGTTCAAACGTAAACGGTGCGCCGTGCTGGCCGACGGATTTTACGAATGGAAGAAGGTTGAAGGTGGCAAACAGCCCTACCACATCCACATGAAAGACCGCCGCCCGTTCGTGTTTGCCGGGCTGTGGGATCGCTGGGACAAGGGACCGATTGAACCTATCGAGTCCTTCACGATTCTCACCACCCGCCCCAACGACAAAGTCGCCTTTGTCCACGATCGCATGCCCGTCATCCTGCCACCGGAAGCTATCGACGCATGGCTCGATCCGGGACTCAACGACGGCTCTCGCCTGGCCGATCTCCTACAGCCCTTCGATGCCGATGAGATGGAGCTCACTCCGGTCAGCAAGATGGTCAATCGGCCGTCAAACGACGCGCCGCAGTGCATCGATCCGGTGGACGTGTAACGAGTCAGCTAGGCTAGCCCCCGTCCGCGGCCGATTGGCGCTTCTTCGGCAAGCAACAGCCGGAACAGGGTAAAACTCCTCAATCAGCGATAAAAGCCCTGACGGGACTCGAAGAAGCCACCTGCTGGGAGCGCCGGCGTCCCGCCGGCTTCCGCAGCAACAGAAGCCGGCAAGATGCCGGCGCTCCCGGCATGCGGCTTCTTGGGCTACGGACCGAGCGTAAGCCTTGCTAGAGTGCCTGCGTCAAGTCGCCGAAAAAGACGGCACCGGTCTCGCCATCGTCGAAGCTGACTGTGTACCGTAGTCCAGGCTCGAGCACCTCGGCGACGATGCCGCTGCGAAAGCCGGCGCCCCACGAGTAAGCCGAGACGCGATCACCCGCCGACGGTTCGAGACGCCCGAGATCACTCAACACAGTCACGGCGTCATGCGCCACGATCTCGACGTTGCCGCTGTCATCCGTCAGCCAAAGTCGTCCGTCGTGCTCGGCGAAACACAGGCCCTTGAGCAACTCGGTCGCGTCGCCAGCGGTGGAAGCCGCAGATGGGTAAGCGACCCATTGCAACACTGGACTCTCGGCCTCGGCGGGCAACGGCGCCACAACATCCATCACACCGGTCACCGTCGCACGGTTCCAGTCATGGCTGATGGCAAGAATCTCGCCGTCGACGCTCGCGACCCGCCCGATGATCCGTCCGACATCCCAACGGTTGGCGAGCACCGGCATACCCACCGTCAACTCTGTCGACGAAACCCCTGAAACAGGATGCACGAGGACTTCAGGCACCTCGGCAAACTGATTGCCGAGAGGATCGACCAGCACGACACCAGCCTCAGTCTCGGCAAGACGATAGGTCGCGATCTTGGCGGCCTCGCTTCCTAGCTCAGGGACCACCGCCCAAACAAGACCGTCCACTGGCGCCGTGACCACCGCCGTCGGCAACTCTGCCAACCAGCTTGGTGGCGACGGCCGATCGTCGGTCGGTACGTCAGACGCCGGACCGACACAGCCCGTCGCCAGAACGAACAACGCTGGCCAAATCAGGCCACGCCAGGGTGATTTGTGGTCTCCAAGTCTCGAAGGGTTGCGGTCATCGCTCATCGTCGTCCTCCGCAGGAGATTGTATCTGGCTGCGGGCAATCCAGACCAAGGATCCGTCGCCAACCTCGAGATCGCCAAAAGAAAAAAGCCCGGATGCGCCGCACGCGCATCCGGGCTAAGGCGCCGTGGGGAGAGACGACGCCATGTCTTTTGAATGAGAGTTCTGGCCTGTGGCGCGAGCACGGAGCTGATTGTTTGAGCTGTGAGCTCACTCTGGAT
>JAJCXQ010000439.1 GCA_029263355.1 Acidobacteriota bacterium
TCGCTGCCCTGGCGCCGTCACCTTGCCTATCTGATCGAGCCGGGATCGACTTAGTCGATCTCGACGGCTGACGGTAGACGGGGCGCAGCGAGGTCTTACGCTTAACGGGCTACGGGCATCAGGCTTCTTCGGGTCCTCGAAGCTACAAGTGAACGTGACCTACAATCAGAGCGAGCTTCGTCGAGTACCTCTCCCGGTTCCTCCGGTAGACGAGCAACGAAGAATTGTGGATGTCGTTCTAAAGAGGTACAGCGCTATTGATTCAGCGGGTGAACTTGTCAGCCGTGGCCTGGACCTCCTCCAAGAACGAAGAACCGCCCTAATCTCCGCCGCCGTCACCGGCAAAATCGACGTCCGCGGCTGGAAGCCCCTGCACCCCTGAGATTGTCTCCGCGCTGCGGAGACAATTGAGCTGGACCCACATCAAGAGTCTCAGAAAACCGCGAAGGGATCGACGATGACCGCTGACGCCAAAGAAGCGTCCTTCCAGGAAGACATCATCCGCCAGATGGTCGCAGGCGGTTGGCAGCTCGGCGCCCCCTACAACTACAACCGCGAGCAAGCCCTTTACCCCTCCGACTGCCTCGACTACGTCCAGCGCACCCAACCGAAAACCTGGGAAAAGTACGAGAAGCTCTACCCCAAAAACCCAGAGCAGGCGTTCCTAGACAAGCTGGCCGCTCAGCTCAGCAAAGTCGACCCGCAGGCCACCGACAAGAGCCTGCGCACCTTCGGCACCCTCGGCGTGCTGCGCCACGAACTGCGCGACAAATCCGCCTCCTTCAAGCTCTGCCAGTTCAAGCCCGAGCACAGCCTCAACCCCCAAACCCAGGCGATGTACGCCGGCAACATCCTGCGCGTAGTGGCCGAGGTGGTCTACAGCCCCTACGCCACCGAGGCCCACCTCGAGCAGACCGGCGTCAAAGCCAGGTCTCGACGCATCGACCTCGTGCTCTTCTTGAACGGCATCCCCATCGTCACCATGGAGCTCAAGAGCGAGTTCAAGCAGGCGGTCCGGAACGCCATCAAGCAGTACCAGAAGACGCGCCTGCCCAAGAACCCCGAGACCAACAAACCCGAGCCCCTGCTGACCTTCAAACGGGGGGCGCTCGTCCACTTCGCCGTCAGTCAGTACGAGGTCTACATGACCACCAAGTTGGAGGGTGACGCAACGCGCTTCCTGCCCTTCAACCGGGGCACCGCGGACGGCGGGGCGGGCATCGACTCGCCCGAGGACGTCGATACCTACGCCACCGCCTACCTGTGGAGCGAGGTGCTCGCCCCCGCCAACATCCTGCAGATCATCGGGCGCTTCATCCACCTCGAGATTAAGACCGAGGAGGCTTGGGACGGGCGAAAGACCAAAAAAGAAGCCCTCATCTTCCCGCGTTATCACCAGTGGGATCTGGTCAACCGGCTGGTCGCAACCAGCCGCGATGAAGGCCCCGGCCACAAATATCTCGCCCAACACAGCGCCGGCTCCGGTAAGTCCTACTCGATCGCCTGGGCTGCGCACCAGCTGTCCTCGCTCTACGACGAGGCGGGCGACAAGGTCTTCCATTCGGTCATCGTGGTCACCGACCGCACCGTGCTCGACGATCAGCTTCAGGACACCATCTACCAGTTCGAGCACGCCGAAGGCGTCGTCGGCCGCATCAACCGTGACGAGGGCCAGGGCTCCAAGTCCGAGAAGCTCGCCCACGCGCTGGAGCACAGCCAACCGATCGTCATCGTCACGATCCAGACCTTCCCCCACGTGCTCAAGGCGATCGAAGACAGCGTCAGCCTCAAACAGCGCCGCTACGCGATCATCGCCGACGAAGCGCACTCCTCGCAGTCGGGCAAAACAGCCAGCGACCTCAAGGCCGTGCTGATGAGCGAGGCGACGGACGAGGAAGCGCAGCTCACCGCCGAAGACATGTTGGCCGCCAGCGTCGAGTCCCGCCGAGCTTCGCCGAACCTCAGCTACTACGCCTTCACCGCGACCCCAAAGAGCAAAACCCTCGAGCTGTTCGGACGCCTGCCCAATCCCACCGAGCCGCCGTCTGCGACCAACAAGCCGCTGGCCTTTCACGTCTACAGCATGCGGCAGGCGATCGAGGAGGAATACATCCTCGACGTGCTCGAGAACTACACCAGCTACAAGGTGGCCTACAACCTGGCGCAGAAGGTCGCCAGCGCCGACACCGAGGTCGACAGCAAGAAGGCCAGGGTCAAACTCGGGCAGTGGGTGCGGCTGCACGACTACAACATCGCGCAGAAAGTGATGGTGATCGTCGAGCACTTCCGGGGCACGGTGATGGGGCTCTTGAACGGCAACGCCAAGGCGATGATCGTCACCGGTTCACGCAAGGAGGCGGTGCGTTACAAGCTGGAGTTCGACAAATACATCCAGAAGAAAGCTTATAGCCGGCTCAGTGCCATGGTCGCGTTCTCCGGGGAGGTCAGCTTCAGCGACTCCGATCCCCAGAGTGAAGGGCTGCTCGGTGAGAAGTTCACCGAGACCAGCATGAACCCCGGCCTCAAGGGGCGGGACATGCGCGACGCCTTCGACACCGTGGATTATCACGTGATGATCGCCGCCAACAAATTCCAGACCGGCTTCGACCAGCCCAAGCTCTGCGCCATGTACGTCGACAAGAAGCTGGGTGGCCTCGACTGCGTGCAAACCCTGTCGCGCCTCAATCGGACCTACCCGGGTAAGCAGGAGACCTACGTTCTCGACTTCCTCAACGACCCCGAGGACATCCTGGCAGCGTTTCAGGAGTACTACCAGACAGCCAAGCTGCTCGACGTCTCGGATCCGAATCTGATCTGGGACCTCTACGAAAAACTGCGTGCGGCGGGTATCTTCTTGTGGACCGAGGTCACACAGTTCAGCAAGATCTTCTTCCTCAAGAGCAAGAGCAATGCCGCCATCAGCAACGTCTGCCGGCCGGCGGTGGAGCGCTGGCAGAAGCGTTACGAGCAGGCGCACGCGGCCCACACCAAACACAAAGAGCTCTTCCTCCACGCCAAGTCCCTCGGCGACGCAACTTTCATTGCCAATACCGAGACCGACATGAAAGCAGCCAAGGTCGAGCTTGATGCCCTCGGCATCTTCAAAGCCGATCTGGTGGCGTTCACCCGCTACTACGAATTCATGTCACAGATCGTCGACTACGACAGCCACGACCTAGAGCAGCTGAGCCTCTACGCACGCCACCTGGCCCCACTACTGCGAGAGAAGATCCCGGGGGGCGATCCCATCGATCTAAGCTCCGTCGAGCTCAGCCACTACCGCCTATCGAAGATCAAGCAGCAGGATCTCAAATTGGTCAAGGAGGGGGCAGAGACCGGCCTCGCCCCGGCGGGGGACCTGGACACCGGCAAGCCCAGGAACAAGGAAGAAGAATGGCTGTCTCAGATCATCACCCGCTTGAACGAGCTCTTCGTCACCGACGGCCTTTCCGACAACGACCTGATCAACTACGCCTACACGATCCGCGACAAGATCAGCGAGAACGAAACGGTGATGCACCAACTCGCCAACAACTCCGCCGAGCAAGCTCTGCTGGGTGATTTCCCGAGAGCCCTGGACGATGCGGTGATGGAGAGTAGTGAGGCGCATCAGAATCAGATGTTGCAGTACCTCAACAGCAAGGAGCTACAAGCCGGATTTCAGCGGGTGGTGTTCGAGATGCTGCTGGCGAAGAGAGCAGGGGAGGCCGCGGCTCGGGAGAGTGGCGGGTGACGAGGGATGGAATTAGCTTTCAGGATTTCTTGATCAAGAGGAAGATCTCGACCTGAGACGAATAACCTATCGAAGGAGTACCGACCATGGCCCATCTCGTAGCCGCGATCACGGAGCCGCGCGAAATACATACTGTCCGGCCTCGGCGGCCTCGAGCGGTGCCGGGCACCTATCTGAAGCGACAGCCAGTAATTCTCGACCGATATCCCGCTGAGCCAGGGCCCTACCGGATCTATTTCTACAGTCATGAGCCTAACGAACCACCGCATGTGCACGAACGATGAGGGGGGATAATGGAACCTATTGGGACGATTATTGTGGTAATCGGATGGATCGTTGCCTTTGTAGCAGCTGTGGCGTTTCTGGTCACCGCCTTTCAGGAAAGCCTACTCTGGGGCTTTGGATGCCTCCTGTTGCCAATTGTTTCCTTGATTTTCCTCGTCATGTATTGGGACAAGGCAGGTAAACCTTTCCTCGTTTGGTTGGCTGGACTGGGCATTTTGTTCTTGGGTTCTCTCCTCAGTTAGCGGGTGCAACCGGCTGGTCTCGGGTTCCGGACATTTAGGGATCGCTGCGTGACGCATAAAGCAAAAGAATAAACTGCGCCATTAGTTATACTGCTAGCAGGCCGTGGCAAAAAGGCTTCTGTAGCCGGGGACGGCCTGGTTTCCCGGTCGTAGGCTTGGCGCGATTTGGGGTGCGCCCCCATGGCGACGGAACAGATTTCGTCGCCATGATCGCCGCAGAAGCCTCTTGGAGG
>JAJCXQ010000440.1 GCA_029263355.1 Acidobacteriota bacterium
CTCAGCACCCGCTTCGAAACCGATGACCGGGGCAACGTCACCGCCACTATCGATCCCCGAGGTGTGCGTCACGAGCAGGTCTACAACGCCCTGGATTGGCCCATCGAGAGCCGCCAGGCTGTGTCCGGCAGCTACGACGGCGCCCCACCACTGGGCTACGTTAGTCGCTCGGTCTACGACCGCAACGGCAACTTGGCGGAACGTCAGATTCCGTTTGGCGACGGCAGTCAGTCGACCCTCGTGCGCTACGCGTATGGCGAACTCGACGAGCTCCTCGAGACGCGGCGTCAGATCATGCCGGGCGACGCTGAGAGCGAGTGGATCGTCGAGGCTGTTGAATACGACGCCAATCTCAACGTGATCCGTGTGACCGACCCCGAAGGCCACATCCAAGAGGCCGACTATGACGCGCGCAATTTGCCGGTCCAGACCCGCAGCGGGCTGGGACTCGGAGCGTTGCCTACACCGATCTTAGAAGCCACGGTCTACAACCCGGACCGCCAGCCGGTGACCCGAGTGGACGGTCGGGGCAACCCATGGCAAACCATCTACGACGGTTACGGCCGGGTCCAAGAGTCGCTCGATCCATTGGGTAACCGCCAGGTTTTGACCTACGACAACAACGGTAACCCAATCACCCAACGTGCGTTTGACAGTTCTGAGAGACTCATGACCGAGAGTGGGGGCCTGTTTGACCGGCTTAATCGTCGAACCGAGTCGAAACGATGGCTGTGGCAGCCCGACCCGCTGAATCCGCCGTCCACCGAGCGCCCCCCGTCAGCTCGCGAGCTGGTGACCAAGACGACCTATGATGCCTCGTCGAATGTCACTGAGGTCGAGGATCCGCTGGGCCGTAAGACGACCTTCAAGTTTGATGCCGCGGAACGTCTCGTCGAGACCGAAGATCCGGTCGGTAACAAACAGATGCTGACTCTGGATGCGGCGGGGAACCCGGTCGCGGTTCACTCCCATGAGCTCGATTCAACAGGTCAAGTGACGATCGTCACGAGCACCGCAGAGTTCGACGCCTTGGGGCGCGTGGCGAGCCAGAGTGATGCGTTCTCGAACACCACCCAGTTTCGTTACGACGCCCGCGATCAAGTCACACAGACCTGGGATCCTGAGGGCCACCTCACGACGATGGCCTTCGACGGGCTGAACCGGCGCATTCAATCGCTGGCTCCCGAGGGGATCGAGATCGGGTATGCCTATGACCGAAACTCCCGGCCCATCAGCTACACAGATGCCAAGGGCAATGCAACCCACTGGTCCTACGATGCGGTAAACCGAAAGACATCGGTGGCCTATGCCGACGGCACGACCGAGGCCTATGTTTACGATGCGGCCGACAACCTCGTCGGCCGGGTCGACGCTCGGGGGCAGACGATCAACCAAGGGTTCGACAGTGCGAACCGCCGGACCAGCGTCGCCGTCACACCAGCGACGGGTGAAGTCTTGGAGGGTCCTGAGGTCGAAACCTATGCCTACGATGGCCTCAGTCGCTTGACCCGCGCCCAATCCGGCTCGGTGGTCAGCGACCTGGCCTACGATTCATTGTCACGTCAGCTGTCGGACACCACCTTGGGTCGCACGGTGACCATGGCTTACGACGATGTAGGTAACGTGAGTCATCTCGGATATCCCTCCGGGCTCGTGATCGCGCAGACGTTTGATGGTTTGAATCGTCCACTGACGGTTGGTGCGACAGGGGCCACGGATCACGCAGCGCAGTACAGCTATCGTGGGCCTCATCTGTTACAGGAGAAGCGCTTCGGAAACAGCTTGGTTGAAACGCTGGCCTACGACGATGCCCGTCGTCCGTTGGTCAGCGTGACCACCAACGATTTGGGATTGGTTCACGGCGAAACCCTGGCGTGGAGCCCGCGCAGCATGAAAGTCGCGCAGGGTCTCGCCGTGCCGCAGATCCAGGGCGCTCTTCGGCTGGAGGGCTGGGTGCTGGGGCATGACGGTAGCGGCAGGCTCGAGCATGCCGCTACCCGCAATGCGTTACCCGCCGTCGGCAACAACACGACACCTGCTTTGGGCGACGTGGCTCAGCAGCCATACCGGTTCAGCTACAGCTATGACACGGCGCAGAATCAACTCTCTCGCACCAAGGTGACTCCGGGGCTCAGTGATACGACGACGATGCCGTCCGAGCAGCCCGGGCGCAACCGCCCGACATCCGTCGGTGGCATCCCCCTGAGCTACGACGCCAACGGCAACCTGATCTCCAAGGCGTCTTTTACCTATGCCTACGACTTTCGTAATCGCTTGACCCGAGTCCACAGCAACGGCCAGGAGGTCGCACGCTACACCTACGATGCCTTCAACCGTCGCGTCCGTGCGGACATTCCTTCGCAAGGTGGGCAGCCGGCGCAGCAGATCGACACTGTGTGGTCAGGTTGGCGAGAGATCGAGCAATACCGCGAAGGGCAATTCTTCCAGCGGATGACCTACGGTCGCGGCCTGGACGAGATTGTTCTCCTAGAAGCCGATCAGGACATGAACGGTCAGATCGATGCTGAGCTGGTGCCGCACTACGACAACACCGGCAACCTCGTCGTGTTGACCGGTCTCGACGACGAAGTTGTCGCCCGCTACGTCTATTCACCGTTTGGCAACGAGGTCGCCGCCAAGTCCGACCTTGTCTCGCCGACGGTGAATCAGGTCACTGTCGAGGACGGCGATGTTGTTGTTGAGTTCTCTGAGGAAGTCACTATCGACAACACTGTTCCGAGTGTGACGCTGGGTCAAGGACCGCTCGGTTTCGGTAGCGGGGTCGCCAAGAGCTCACCTCTGATGATCGCCACCGATTTTCCCGTGCAGTCCGGCCGGCAAGCCGGTCGTCGTCTGGTGGTCACTCCACAGACGCCTCCAGTCCCAGGTACCGATCTAGAGCTCCAGATTCCAGCCGGTGCTGTGCGTGATCTGTTCCTGCATGACATGGCTGCGCCCTACAACATAAGCTTCACGTGGCCAGATCCGGTAGCAGGGGAGGTCCTGTTAGAAGACACCGCGCCGCCCGTCGTCGAGGCGCTGCGCCTGCGGGATGGGGCGTTAGAGATCGCCTTCTCGGAGCCTCCCGAGTTGCCCTCCGCCGCGGCGGCTATCCTCGTAGACGATAACCCGGTGAGTTGGACAATCGACGGTAGCGGCTATGTCCTGCGAAGCGACAATCCGTTGAGCGAAGGTAATCATACGATCCGGATCCCAGCCGGCACACCTCTCGATCGGGCAGGGCAGGGGCCGGTGGAGTCCTTCGAGGAG